>NZ_JBAVCF010000432.1:0-10654 GCF_049586575.1 Bradyrhizobium sp. | reverse complement strand
TGGTACTATCATCCGACGCATTTTGAATATCATCGGCTATGCGGAAGGTAGGACTTCTACCGCTTCGACCACCAGAGGTCCGCTGAAACGAGTTGCTGATTCGATCGTCCAACCCTCGCCCACCAACTCTTCTTCCGAAAGGGTCATAAGACGCTCGCATTCTTCTGCCGGCAGATCCTTTGGAAAAAATGAAGTCTCTTCGGACCCATCTAACACTTCATGTTCTTCGAATTCAAATTCTTCAAAGATGTTCACGCCCTCGTCTGGATTGTAGCCGGTCAAATCCGGCAATTTGTCCACGACAATCCAACCCGAGCGATAGACCGTCAAATGCTCGATCTTCAGATCATCCTTCTTCCAAATATCTATGTCTACAATGGACTGACTAATCTCGGGGCTGATTTTCCAAGCCGTCTTCTGCGTCGGTGTTTTCTTGGCTCGCGTATTGGCAGCTGTCTTTGCTGGCGTGCTCCTGCCCCGCTTTTGCTTTTTGACTGCCTTTTTAGCTGGTGATGTCTTAGCAACCGCCTTCTTAGCCGCAGACTTCTTTGCCGCTTTTGCTTTCTTGGCGCCGGGCTTGGCGGCTGGCTTTTTCAACATTTTTGCCGTCTTAGCCTTTGTCGTCTTTTTTCGCTTTGCGGCCATTGGTCCTGCTCCTCTGTTCGATGAACGCTAAAGCGATGATTTGACAATCAAGGACTTATCTTTGCATGTTTGAACATCTGTCTCATGGCCGGAAACCTAACGAAACGGGACGCGCAAACCTTGACTTGGGTCAATTCGAGCTTTGGCTCGCCACGGGATCAACGATGGAACTGAAGTAGAAAGAAGTGGCTCGCTATTTCGGAGGTATGAGAGCAGACCATTGCGAGCATGTGCACTTAGCCGTGTGAAGTTACCAGACTCTTGCTTGAAGAGTCCCCACGAGGCCTTGGTACGCAATCTGCGGGAGCACTCCCGTTTTTTGTAGGACGGCCGCCGACAATACCTTTCATTCCACATGTCCGGCGATCTGCCAGACTCGCAAGGGCGCTTTATCGAACGAATGGACCATGCACGTTGCGCAATCGGCCCAGCGACCGTCGCCGCTATACCCCACAGGCAGTTAGCGTTCGCCGTCGTCCACCATGTCCACGCGGGACCGCGTTCGGCGAATGGACATTCGAGGTTGAGGGGGACAGAGGGAAATTGACTCGACCGATGCGGCAGGGGATCGCAAATACTCCTCTAATCCGAACTGCTTTTTGGCGCGGTGTGTGGGGCGAAATCGGTCGATTTCGGGACACAAGACTGGTACAAATGGAGCGATCGGGTAGGCAGTAAACTATTGATTTTATTGGTTGTACTAGCGCGACGTGGCAATCCCTCCCTCCCTCCAACCCGGCCTGCACGAAACGTTAGTAATTGCAGCGCTTGAGCGATTCATACTCTTCACCGCGCGGCTCGATCCCGCCGGTGGTACACAGAGAGCCCCAAACATTTCAAGGTAGCCGCCCAGAGGCTGATCGTCCAATGATCAGGGTCTGAATTTACAGGAATGTCAGCAGGCCTTAGCTCGCGCGAACGTGGAGAGCAGCGCCGAAGCTTCCTGGAAGTCCGGCCCGGTCCGATATTCCGTAATCCTTTCGACAATGGACGACAAAGTGTCCCGAGCACCGGCTACGTCGCCATCATCGGCGACGACCTGCGCCAGGTCACGACCGGATCGCAGCAGATAAAGTCCCGCGCCCTGCCGCTGCGCGATGTCCACGGCCGCTTCGAATTCGCGGCGGGCCTGATTGCGAAGATCTTGTCTCAGGAGCACTCGCCCGGCGAGCCTTTTCAGATCCGCGAGTGCGAAGGCGTCGCCATGCCTTTCGGACGTGTCGATCCCGTTCAACACTGCTTTCTCTGCGCAATCGACGTCGCCGATGCAGAGTGCGGCTTCGGCCAGATAGGACGACCAGGTCGGGATGTGGAGTACGGCGCCGGTCTTCTTCCAGCTTTGGATGCCTTCCTCCAGCTGGGCGACGCCCTCCGGGTCTCCGTCGAGACAGGCGCGTGACGCGCCGTGAAGAATTTCGTGTGCGGCGGACCAGAAAATGAAGCCCTGCTCCGAGCAAAAATCGATCTGTTGCCGCACAAGAGCGGCACAGGGCCGATAGTCGCGACGCAGCATTAATACCATGCCGACAGCAGTCGAGGCGAAGGCTACCATCAGCGGAAAGTTCAAGGTCTTGGCCAACGAAAGCGCTGACTGTGCCGATGCGAGACCGGAGTTCGCATAGCCCCGAACCGCGAGCGACAGTCCCTTGTATTGCAAAGCGACAATGTGCGGCTCCTCGCCGTGATGCGCAAAAGAAGCGCCAAGCGGTGTTTGGCTGCCGTGCGTTATGCAGTGTTCGAAAGCCTCGATCGCGCGTACGAATTCACCTTTGCTCATGAGAGTCGAGCCGACGGCGCGGAACGCGAGGCTGCATTTCTCCGCGCTCATATCTTCCGCCCCAATATCGCGCAACCGCTCGGCAAGCGCCAGCGCGCGATCAAGTTGGCTTCGGTCGTAAAGGTAGTGCCACTGCCCGCGCGCGCTCGTGAATACAGCCTCTCTGTCGGATAAAGCCTCTGCTAGCTGGCTTGCCTCCTGATAGTTTCGTTCAACCTCCTCGGACGCATACCCTCGTGCCGCGAGCAGTGCCGGACCCAGCGCAAGCCGGAACGCAAGTTCTTGTCGGTCGCGCTCTTCACCGGCCGGCAGGTCCGCCATCAGGTTCAGGCCGTTTACGTAGCTCAGAGTGGCCTCGTGGTTGGCGAAGCGACGCATTGCACGGTTCCCGGCGCGCCCCCACCACTCGATTGCCGTCTTCGGCAGCCCCGCCCGTGTGAAGTGATGCGCCACTATCCCCGGTTCGCGCCCCGCTCGCTCCGGAAATTGATCGCGAAGGCTTTCAGCGATCCGCTGATGCAGTTGCTGCCTCCGGCTCTTGAGGAGCGTCGCATAGGCCGTATCCTGGACAAGCGCATGCTTGAACGTATAGCTCGCTTCGGGCGGCGTCCCGTGGCTGAAGATTAGGCCCGCGTTGATCAACTGAGCGAGCGCATCTTGGAGCCCGACGCCTTGAGTGGGCGAGACCGCCTCCAGAAGGTTATAGGGAAACTCGCGGCCGATCGTCGCTCCAATTTGCGCGATCTCCTTAATCGGCCCCAAACGATCGAGCCTCGCCATCAAAGAGTCCTGGAGGGTCGACGGAATCGCGAGCGGCGTGAGCGCCGAAGCGAGGACGTACGACCCGTTGTGTTCGCCCAGGAGCCCGGACTCGAGTACGGTTTTTGTCAATTCCTCGACGAAAAGGGGCACGCCGTCGGTCTTGGCTACGATCTGCTCCAGGACCTCGGCCGGCAAAGCCTTGCCGCCGGCGACGCGATCGATCATGACGAGGGCGTGGCGTCGCCCGAAGCGGCTCAACGCCAGCGAATGGACGTGACCTTGGCCAAGCCAAGGCGGGACGAATTCCGGGCGATAGGTGATGATGAGGAACGCACGCAATTTCGGTATCCGATCGACAAGCCGACTGAACACCTCAAGCGAGGACGGGTCGATCCAATGCGCGTCTTCCAGTAGCGCGAGCAGTGGCGCTTCCGTGGTCAGCCCTTCAAAGAGCTCAAGCAGGGCAACGATCAAACGCTCTTTTTGTTCGGCAGGCGACATCTCAAGCGGCGGATAGTGTCCTTCGAAAGGAATCGAACACAGCGAAGCCACGAACGGAACGAGCTCCGTCGGCTCGAGCCGCGAGCGGCGGGCCATGGCCTCGAGCTTTTCAAGGCGCGTCTTGGGAGCCTCTTCGGTCACAAATTCCGCAGCTCGCCAAATTTGACTGACGATCGGGTGGAACGCGTCGTTCACATGGTGGGGGGAGCATTGGTAGCGGATCGCCAGATGCTGCTCATCGGCAACCCGCTCGCGCAAGCTGGTCAAGATACGCGACTTGCCGATGCCGGCCTCGCCCGAGAGCAACGCGACCTTGCCCTCGCCCGCGCATGCGTCCCGCCATCGCTCGATAAGCAGCGCTACCTCGGGCTCGCGTCCGACGAACGGCGTCATCCGGCTGGATCGCGACGCTTCGAAGCGGGTCTCTGTTTCGGCTTCGCGCAACACCGCCCACGCTCGGACTGGCGCGTCGAATCCCTTCAGGTCCTTCAGATCCAGCGACCTCAGCTCGAAAGCTTCGCCAAGAAGACGACGAGTCTGATCGGCTATGAGAACGGCGCCAGGCTCGGCGCGCGTCTGCAGACGTGCGGCGAGATTGGGCGTATCGCCGACCACGGCCTGCTCCTGAGCCGACCCTTGACCGACAAGGTCTCCGACGACGACTATTCCGGTCGCGATGCCGATGCGTGTCTTCAAGGCTTCTCCGTCGCGCGTCTGCAGCCTTGCGACAGCATCGGCAAGATCGAGCCCGGCCCGCACAGCCCGTTCAGCGTCATCCTCGTGGGCGCGGGGAAAACCGAAATAAGCGAGGACGCCGTCGCCCATGAATTTTGCGACGAAGCCGTCGTAGCGCGCAATCACGCCGGAACAGACGTCCTGATAGCCGCGAATAACCTCCCGCATGTCTTCGGGATCGAGGCGAGCGGACATGGCCGTCGATCCAGCTAGGTCACAGAACAGGACTGTCAGCTGGCGGCGCTCTGCCGCAGCCTGAGTTGCCTCTACGATGGGCGGCAGGCGCTCGGTGTCCACCTTTGCAGGGGAATCCGCAGCTGACGCCGACAGCTCCGCGATCGCAGTCAGAATCTTGCGGCGGTGTCCGACGACCGCTACGCCGAGATCCTTCAGATCGTCGGCCGTCAGGCTCCGAAGAACCTCGTCGTCAATCTCATTATCGCGAAAGGCGGCCTCGTATTGCCCGAGGCCGATGCTTCGCAGCCATTCGCCCATATCCATGGTCATGTCCTCGCGATGGTCCGCAGGCCTGCCTGCCTAGGCTTCGACGTCGACCGCGCGATTATCTTGTGCGATAGTGACTCTCATCGTCGTTTGGCCTCGTGGCCGAGCGACGTATGAACGGACGATCGTCTTCCCGCTCAAACTTGTTGCTACCCTCCGGCCTCATCTCGAAAAGTCGAAGTCTCGCCCGAGGCGGACGATCTCGCGTACCAAGAGGTCTAGGTCGGATCGCCGCGTGCGATGGTTGTTGATCGCGACCCTTAAACAGTGCTTGCCGCGAACGGTCGTGTCTGAAATGGCGGCGATGCCGTCTTCTTGCAGACGGATCATGATTTCGAGATTGAGATGCTTCAAAGCGACCTCGTCGAGGTCTGGCGGATGATAACGAAAGCAAACGATATTGATCGTCGCTGGCGCGACATTTTCGAGCAGCGGCTCCGAGGCGATCAAACCGTCGAGGTAATGACCTTGGGCGATGTTCTGATCGATAAGCCTCCCGAATTTCTCGGCGCCGTGCTCCTTGAGCGCCATCCAGACTTTCAATGCGCGAAACCCGCGGCTCGTCTGCAAGCCATATTCATAGAGCCACTCTGCGGATGCAATGCCGCGCGGTGTCTTTCCCAGATATTCCTGCTCCACCGAGAAGCTCGCCAGATGGGCTGCGGCGTCGCGAACCAGAACGCATCCGACTTCGAAGGGCGCATGCAGCCACTTGTGTGGGTCAAGCGCGACGGAATCAGCTCGCTCCAAGCCGCGAACGCGATGGGCGTTATCCGGCGCGATGGCGATCAGCGCGCCGATGCAGCCGTCGACATGGAACCAGAGGTTTTCTTGCGCCGTGAGATCGGCAAGAGCCTGAAGATCATCGATCGCGCCAGTGTTGACAGTGCCGGCGTTGCCAATCACGCAGGCCGGTTGCAGGCCGGCCGCGCGGTCGCGCGCGATGGCCACGCCGAGCGCATCAAGGTCGACCCGAAGATCGTCCCCGGTTGGGATGCGCTGAAGCGCGCTGTTTCCAAGGCCCATCGCTTCGATTGCCTTGCGATGGCAGCTGTGGATCTGGTCCGAGGCATAGAATCGGAGCGGCCTCTCGATGGCCGCGACGCCATGCTCACGCACGTCGATGCCCGCCTTGACGTTGCGCGCGACAATCAATGCGATGGTGTTGGCCATCGATCCGCCGCTGACCAGCGTGCCGCTTGCCGAAGCCGGAAAGCCGATCATCTCCTTGCACCAGTCGACGACCTGCTCGTCCATTTTTGCGGCGGCGTGATTGCCGCCGCCAAGGTTGGACCCTTGAACAGCAGCCAGAAAGTCAGCCAGCGCTCCGGTGAAGTTGCTTGACCCCATGTACCAGGCCCAGAAACGCGGATGGATGTTGCCCATTGGGTAGGGCATCAAGGTTTCGGCAACCTCGCGGTAGACCTCCGAGAGGGGTGTGGGTGAATGGGGCAAGGGCGTCTCGAACGTCCTCCTGACCTCACGAGGCATGTCCCGCCAGACCGGACGATCGCGAATATCGCGCAGATACTCGATCGCGTCATCGACGGCGCAGCGTGCGACGGCTTGCGCATCGGTCCAGTCTTCAGGGTCGAGCGTTTCTTCCGGGGCTCCGCCCGTTCGGTGAGGTAGGCTTGACATCGCCAGCGTCTCAGGCAGCTGCGAACTGGCAACTCGGAGTCGACCGGGAAAGCGCGAGTTCCTCCTCATTCATTTCCGCCTCGATGGAATCGAACAGCGGCGTGCTGAGGTATCGCTCTCCGGTGTCGGGTAGCATGCACAGGATCACCGAGCCGGCCGGGGAACGTTCGGCGGCCCGGCGCGCGACCGCGAAGGTTGATCCACCGGAAATTCCGGTGAAGATCCCTTCTTTCTGGGCGAGCTGCCTGGTCCAAGCCATGCCTTCGGCGCCAGCGATAGGGAGGATCTCGTCATAGAAGCCGGAATCGATCGCCTCCTGCAGCACGGCAGGGATGAAGTCCGGCGTCCAGCCCTGGATTGGATGCGACTCCCATGCGGGATGGCTGCCCGACGGCGCCCCGCCGGCAGCGCGCTGCTGTGCGACACCGCTGCTGACCAGTTGGGCGTTCTCAGGTTCGCACAGCACGATGCGAGTCTCGGGTCGCTCACGCCTAAGCACGCGAGCAACGCCCGTAACGGTTCCGCCGGTCCCGTAACCGGTGACGAAGACGTCCAGGCGCTGCCCGGCAAAGTCATTGATGATTTCCCGAGCGGTCGTGCTCTCATGGATGTCGGCGTTGGCCTCCGTCTCGAATTGCCGAGCGAGGAACCAGCCGTGTGTCTCCGCCAACTCGACTGCCTTTTGATACATGCCGAAGCCCTTCTGGGCCCGGGGTGTCAGGACCACCTTGGCACCAAGCATGCGCATGAGCTTGCGCCGCTCGACAGAAAAACTGTCGGCCATTGTCACCACGAGGGGATAGCCCTTCTGAGCGCAGACCATGGCGAGCCCGATCCCGGTGTTGCCGCTGGTCGCCTCGACGACGGTCTGTCCGGGCCTTAGAGCGCCGGTGCGCGAGGCTGCCTCGATCACGTTGAGTGCGAGCCGATCCTTGACCGACGATGCTGGGTTGAAGAATTCCGCCTTGGCGTAAATTGTCCTGCCTTCGACTCCGAGATTATTGACCCGAATCGCTGGGGTGTCGCCGACCGTATCGAGGATACTGTCGAAAAGGCGGCCGCGGCCCCGCGTGCTTCTCATAGCTGTTGCAGCCGGCATAGGCGTGCTCCTATCTGAGGGGCATCCGACGGAATGCCGGATGCGGCTGAATAATTTCGATGATACAAGCTTTTAGGGACCTCCGCCGTTGGAGCGACCGTGGAAATGAATAAGGGATCGAGTCCGTTGGGATGCCAGCCCGTCGGCGTTCGGCTCCGCATGTTGGGACCGCTGGCGATTGAGCGGGGTGGCGCGGCGCTGGAACTGCCAGCCTCGCGCAAGACGTGCGGCCTACTCGCCTACCTCGCGCTCACACAGCGCCCGGCGCAGCGCGGTCGGCTGTGCGAGCTGCTATGGGACGAGGCAGCCAACGACCCCAGAGGCGAGCTTCGTTGGTGCCTCAGTAAGTTGAGGGGCCTGCTCGGCGACTCCGGCGGAAATATCGTAGTCACGTCCGGCGATGCGGTCGCGCTGCGACTAGACAGCTGGTTCGTGGACGCCGTCGAAGTCGCTTCCGCTATGGAAAGGGGGATCGAGACACTCGGCGTCGATCAGCTACGAGTCCTCTCGGAGTTCTACGACGGCGAACTGCTCGAAGGGCTCGTCATCGAACGCTGCCCCGAATTCAACCTGTGGCTGACTGGGCAGCAGAGCCGATACGCCGCCTTTCGCGCTGCGCTTCTTCAGCGGCTCGTCGAGAGCCTGCCTGCGGATTCCAGCAAGGGCTTGGCCGCGCTTGAAAAATGGGTCGAGGTCGCTCCGTTCGACGACAACGCGCAGAGTGAACTTTTGCGCCGTCTCGCCCAGCGCGGTCGTATCGACGCGTGCAAGCGATTGTTGACGGCCACGGAGCGGCTCTACCAAGCCGAGGGTCTCGATTCTGAGCCGATCCGGAAGGCGTGGCAGGAAATATGCGAAGCGCGGCCGATGGCGGCGCCAAGCAGCACCGTCGTGGCGCCATCGATGTCTCTCGCGCTTGACGCAAGAGCCGAAACCGCTGCGAGAGCGGCGCGCCGCCCGTCGCTGGCCGTGATGCCCTTCCACGCCCTGCCAGACCGGCGGGAAGGTGCCAGCGAAACGGCCGATGGCCTGACGCATGACATCATTACGCGTCTCGCCAAGCTGCGGAACTTCTTCGTCATTGCCGAGGGCTCCGTCTTTGCCCTCGGCGGCCGACGCATCGGACCAGAAGAGGCTGGCCGACGGCTCAACGTCGACTATGTGGCCAGCGGATCGGTCCGCCGGCGGCCAAGCCGGCTCGGCGTCAGTGTGGAATTGATCGAAACCGCCACAGCGAGAATCCTCTGGGCCGAGGATTTCGATCGCAAGCAGGACGATGTCTTTTCGGTCATTGACGACATCGGCAACCGGATTGTCGCGTCGATCGCGAGTGAGATCGAAGCTGTCGAGCGCAATCGCGCGGTGCTAAGGCCGCCCGACTCGCTTGACGCTTGGCAGGCCTATCACCGCGGCCTTTGGCACATGTACCGCTTCACCCAGACAGAGAACGAGACCGCCCGCCAGTTCTTCGAAATGGCTGTGCGGCTAGACCCAACATTCGCGCGCGCCCACGCCGGCCTGTCGTTCACCCATTGGCAGAGCGCGTTCCAGCATTGGGGTGATCGCAAACACCACACGACCCGTGCCTTGGAGATCGCTGGGCGCGGCCTGATCGTCGACGAACACGATCCTGCGGCGCATTGGGCGATGGGGCGAGCGCTCTGGCTCAGCGGCCGGCATGACGACGCGGTCGGTGAGTTGCGGCAGTCCGTGGACCTTAGTCCGAATTTCGCACTAGGCCACTACACACTCGCCTTCGTACAATCGCAGTCGGGCGATCCGCTTGCGGCGATCAAGGCTGCCGATCACTCGCGTCTTCTGAGCCCATTCGATCCCCTTCTGTTTGGCATGCTGGGAAGCAAGGCAATGGCCCACGTGCGGCTCCGGCAGTTTGATGAGGCAGTAGCCTGGTCGGCTAAGGCGGCGATGCAACCGAACGCGCACGTCTTGATCCTTGCGATCGCCGCCTTCTGTCACGCGCTCGCCGGCAGGATCGAAAAAGCGCGCGCCTACGCTGCAGCAATCCGCAGAGCGCGGCCCGAGTTCACCGTCGACGATTACTTGAATGCCTTTCAGTTCTCCGCCGACGCAGCGGCGCTCTTTCGCGATGCTGCCGGGCGTATCGACCTTGTGTAACGCCCGCTGCGTTCTGGCCGTCCGCAGCGGGTGGAGTTGCGGCTCGAGCGTCGGCACCCTCAGTACGGATCCAGCCACGACGGAAAAGTTTCCGCTTCCGCGGGTATGGCCCGGCTACGGCGGTCAGGCGGCCTTCATTCCCGCGGCAAGCGCCTTCACTGCTTCGGTCGTTAGCGGCTGACCGCCGATCCCCCATTCGCCGCTCGTGACTTCCGATATCTTCACCCAGGTCACGCCGCGCATGTTCTCGCCTTCGATGCTAACCATGGCGTCGGTGAGTTTCTCGATGATCTGCTTTTTCTGGGCGGAATCGAAAACGTTCTCGATCAGATGAACCTCGATGAGGGGCATGGTCGTTCTCCTCTTGATCTTGACCGACGATGCGGCCCGGCCCGACGCCTGACCCGTCCGGTCAGCTGGATCGATACCGCGCAGTCGCTGGCGGCGAAGTGGAAGCGGACGTGGAAACTGCCGTGGAATTGCCCGTCGCTTAGTGGCGTCGTTCCCCATGCCCACCCGGGACCGCGTTAGGTGAACGGACAGCCGAGGGTGGAGAGCCAGACAGATGGAAACTGCCACAAGCCGATCTCGCGGAGGGGACTGCAGATCACCACTAATCCGAACTGCCTTTTTTGGCGCGCCGTGGGTGGAGCGAAATCGTTCGACTTCGGGACACAAGACTGGTACACACGGGCTCATCGGGCTTGCGAGAAATGCCTGATTTTGTTAGGTTTCTGTGATCGGCGCGGCAATCCCTCCCTCTCCGCCAAAATGCTTAAAATGGATCCGTAAATAGGCGCTTTGCGCGTGGGATAAAGGGTTCTACCCATCTCCTAACCCATACAGCCGTTCGA
>NZ_JBAVCF010000431.1:0-11792 GCF_049586575.1 Bradyrhizobium sp. | reverse complement strand
TCGTTGCCCTGCATCCGGTTCTTGTGTGCGGTGCCGTCCGGAAAATGGGTGAAGGTAAGGTCGCCGAGCTTGTGCTCCTCAAGCTTCCAGTAATCCCTGAGATTTTTGCCCACATCAAAGCCCACCGGCCAGTCGTAATACTTCCCTTCAATTGGGTTCTTGAGCGGCTGGCCCTGCGAATGGCACTGGATACAGGTGTCGCTGGCGTGAACATAGTCGAGACGCGCCGGATTGAGGATGTTGTCGCGGACCGGCTTCTTGGCATGCGCCTCGCCGGGTCCGTGACATCTCTCGCAGCCGACATTCCACTCGGTGACGGTCTTGGTCTTGATGTCGTAGTTCACCGAATGGCAGCCGTCGCAGAGCGGCCCCGTCGGACGCTGGAAGTTGTCGGGCGGATAGAGCGGCGCCCACCAGTCACCGGTATTGGGGACGAAATACTTGCTCCATTTTTTATGAAAGACATCCCATTGCACTGGAAGCGGGAAATAATCGTCGCCGACTTTCTTGAAGTAGCGCTGCTTCCATCGGCTGCCGTAAACGAGCGCGACGTCGTCCTTCGTAAAACTATAAACCGGATTGGGTTGTGAGAGGTCGGGGATGATGGCGTCTGGATGTTCGCGGGGATCGCGCACAACGTTAGCCATGCGGGTCTTGCGCCAACGCGCATAGACTTCTTCATGACATCCCTTGCAGGCGACTGACCCGACATAATGCCCGTGATCCGGCGGTAGTGCTGCGGGCGTGGTGGACGAAGGCGCTGGAGCTGCCTCGGGCGTCATCGACGCCACTTCCGGCAGATGCCTGAGGTAACTCACGAGCTGCCAGATTTGACGGTCAGGCAAATTCCAGGCAGGCATGCCGGTGTTACGGATGCCGTGGCGAATATGATAGAAAATTTCGCCGTCCGAAGTTGCCTGGATCGCAAACGAACGAAGTGCCGGTGGACGCGGATACTGGTTGCCGCCGATGGTGGTTTTGCCTCCCCCGTCATAGCCGTGGCAGGTTTCGCACTTCTCCCTGTAGAGCTCATGTCCTGCCGCAAGCCCGGCGGGGTCGTCCTTTAGCGGATTGACGGTATTCTTCGCGTCGTCCGGGACGCTTTGATGCAACAGCCAGGTGGCGACCAGAGTTTCAGCCGCCGGTGGTTCCCGAAGCGCACTCGACAGACCCGGAACAAAAATGGCGTAGAGAGCCCCGAGAATCCCCACCGCCACGACAATGACAGAACACCCGATCAAAAGCTTTCTTCGCATTGATTCGCCCGCGACTTTTATTGGTCTGCCGATCACTATTCATCTCATGCGGAGAGGGACGCCGACACCTCCCGCATTGCCAAAGGCGTTCAGTCTTTTGCGCTCGCCGTCTTGTCGAGTGCGGCGCGTAGTCCTTTGGCCAGCTTCATCGCATCATCGACCGCCCAGAAATGCAAGAAGAACAGCCGAGGCTGCTCATCCAGCATGTGACTATGCACCGCCGTGACGTCGATGCCATTGGTTCGCAGTGCTCTGATGACGGGATTTACTTCGTCGCCGGCGAGGACGAAGTCGCCGGTAATGGCGGCCTTGCCGCCGCCGGTCGGCTGAAAGTTGATACCAATAGCGACACCGAGTGGCGCGGGTGGTGTCATGGCCATGCCATCCATGCTTACGGGATCGCGGCGGGGGACGTTGTATTGATAGATCCCTCCGTTGGCTTTCCCTTTGGTCTTCATGATCTGATCGAGTTTCGCGGTATCGAGATCGATGGCGGGAGGAGACGCGGTGGCAGTCGTAGAAGCCGGCATCGAAAGCGGCGTCTTGCTGAGGGCCAGTGCGTCACGAATGACAGCCGCCATCTTGGCTGGGTCACCGTGGCCACCGATATGCATGTAGAAAGTGGTCGGGCTGGCGCGCAGTAGGTGATTGTGTACGGCGGTGATATCAAGGCCGCCTTCAATCATCTTGAGCATCACAGGATTAATTTCGCTCTCAAGCAACACGAGGTCGCCCATCACCATGGCTTCGCCATGCATCGGCTTGAACGCGACCCAGCCGCCGAGCGCCAGCCCAGGTTTGATGGTGACACCGTCAAGCGTCACGCTGAGATCGCTGCGCGGGAACCCATAGCGGTGCACGTCGCCCGAGACTGCCGGCTTGCGGCCGAGCGCGTCATCCACCTTCTGCCAATTTATGTCCTGCGCCTGAACGCTGGTGGCGAGCACAGCGGCGACAATTGAAATCGTCGCCCAAAACAACTTACGCATGGTCTTCTCCTTCTCACAGTTTCTTTTAGTAGCTGGTGGTCATGACTGTTGCGCCGCGGACGCGAAACAATCGCGCGGGAACGGATCGAAATGCCGGGCGACACGACGGGGCAGACCTGACAAGTGGATCGGCGCGGATGAATTTCCGAGCCTATCTTCGTACAGATCCCGTGAAGGGGAAGGAGACGACTGGTTCGGTCCATGCGCAATCCTCCCGACGAATCGAGCGCTGCGCAGAGCTTGGACGGAGACCGTCTAATGAATGGGGAGTCTGCATTTCCCCAACACATGTTTAGTTGGAGCGCGGATCGAACGCAAGAGGGGGTACCGCTATCTGAGCACGACGATCGCGGGGCTGATGCGGGAGCAAATTGCGATGCTAGCGATCGAGTGTCCTTCTGCTTGTCAGGGACCGGTCTCGTGCGAGGCGAGCGATCTCAGGCGCCGCCTGTTCCGGGAAAGGAAAGACGGAACTGACATTAATCTCGCACAGCATGTAGGTGTCTCTGCCTGATGCGTCGCGCGGCCCGTAGAGAAAATCCGCGTCCCAGATGACCGGTAGCGATCCGGCATCGACGTCAAGCGCCCGCATCATCTGCGGTGTCCAGTCGGACTCGATTAGGTTTTTCAGCGCCTGAAACTCCGGCGCCGACGCCGGATGCATGATCCGCGGACCCGGCGTTGCCGCTTCCGAGTTCGGGCCTTCCGGAGGCGGTGGAATGAGCGCTTTGATAAGCTGGTGGCCGAAGCCGATGACCTTGTCCGCACCCATGTAGCAGCGGATCATGCCGTCAGGCAGTCGTGGCTGGAACGGCTGATCGATGATGCAGCCGTCGTCCGCGAAATACGCCTCGCACCGTGTCATGAACTCATCGAGCGGCAGATCCTCGGGCAGGCTGCCCCGGCTCGCCTCTAGCACGCGTACCGTAGGCGCGACCCGCGCAGCCGCTGATATCAGCTCGACTTTCCAGACGCCCTGGCCGCCATTGCCTCGATTCTGTTTGACGACCCGTGGGGTCGCCTCCTGGAGCCGCCGCGGAAATTCCTCGCGGAAAACTGCGTTGGTGCGATAGAGGTGCGTGTCGGAGCCCCAACCAAGATCTCGGGTGCGGTAAAGGACTTCCTTCGCGCCCATCTTGAGAATGACGTCAGGATGGGCACTGACCCAAACCCCTTGAACGGCAACGTCGCGCAACAGCGCATCAAGCTGCTTTCGGTTTCGCCCGGTGAAAAGCGGATCGACCCAGACCAGCACGCCATCGCAGGCAAGTAGTTGCGCGCGGACCTGATCGACCGCATCGTCGGCATAGAGCGCGGGTACCCCTTCGATGCCGAGCGCAGCCAGCGCCTCGAAAACACGATGAAGCCGGTATTCCTGTGGTGTCGCCGCGTGCCACTTGGGGACGTCGCGGGGCCATAACAGAGCTATTTTTATGGAATCTGAGCGTTTGGTCGACATGCTGCGCCCTTGGTGAACTGGACGCGATTCTTGGGCATGTCGCCTGAAAGGGGAGATCGCAATCCCCAAGCCTCATAAATATCAGGGCGAATCGGACTGTCAAGCAGGCCAAAGCGCCGCGCGTTCGCTCACCGCGGAACGTGCTGGAACTAGTGGTTGGATTCTAAGATTCGCATCCCTTTTCAGCGGTCACCTCTTGCGAATGTTAGAATCATGGGACCGCTAGCAAATACAGGTTTCTAGTGGAGTTTAGGATTTGACATTCGTTTTACGAACTTGCGGCCAGGCGGGTAGCGAATGTCAAATCCACTCCACTAGCGTGTTGACCGTTCCGTCGAAGATGGCGAAGCAGAGACCTCAAAGTCGAACCCGTCGCCGCGAAATGGCTCATCGATCAATTCGAAGTGCCACCACTCCTTCGCATAAGGACGAAAGCCTGCATCCAGCATGATGGACTTCAGCATTTGGCGGTTACGTAATGCCATGTCGCCTGCACCAGCGTTTGATGTACTTGCCATCGGATCCAGGCAGTCGTAGCCGGTGCCAAAATCGATCGTTCCATCCTCGAATCTTTCGCCTTTTGGCGACGTGCAAGCCTTGAGAGGCTGCGTGGGATTTGACGGCGACGCAGATGAAAAAGTGACCGGTACAACGCCTAGGTCCACCGTGCTGCCCCGCGAGTGAGCCGATCGTGTTGCGAGATATCCGAGAGCGAACAGCTTTTCCTTGTCGGTGTTTGGATAGAATTCGGCCTTCATCTCGGCGTGCGTTGGATCCTTGCTCCACTGAAGAAAATCGTCGACAGCCCGCTTCGGCCGATAGCAATCCCAGACGATGAGCGAGAGCTTTTTCTCGGCCAGTTTCCTCTGCACGGCTTCAAGCGCCTTCGCCGCGGGCTCGCTGAGGATACACTCTGATGCGAGGTAACCCCTGATGGGTCGACCCACGAAGTTATGGGATCCTGCATAGCGGATGTCCTGGACGATCGTGGGGTCGATATCACGCAAATGAACGAAACCTTTGGGCAAGGAGCCCGCCACGGCAAAGCCCGGCAGCATGACGCTTATCGAGGCAACGCCAGCAGCGATGAGCATCCCAGCGGCATTGTTGCGAAACGTCCGGAAAGGATGCGAGGCCACGCGGTCACCGCTCCATCACAGCGGACCGAGGAAGGGCTCCTGCGGACCGCAGAAATCCTTCGCTGCCGCAACGACGGCGTTGCCGACGAGATCCCTGCGTTCCGGCGATTCCATCCTGAGCTCTTCGTCCCGGTTGATGATGGAGCCTGCCTCCAGCAGCACGGCCGGCATACGCGTTTTCCTCAGCACCACAAGATCATCGTAGCTATAGACGCCGGCTTCCTTGTCCAGAAGCGGGTGCTGGTAATGCCCCATGATGGGCAAGGTATATTGCCGCGCATATTGCAGGCCACGCGCCTTCATTTCCCTAGCCACCATTTCGGCGAATGAGAAGCTCGTCTTGAAATCCGGGTTGTCGTGGGAGACGAATACGGAGTAACCGCTGAAGCGGTCGCTGTGATGGCTTTTCTTGCCCTCGAACTCCCAATCCTCAAGCAATTTGTCAGGTACGGAGTCGTGATGGATCGACAGGAATAGATCAGCGGACCAATCGTTCGCAACCGCAACTCGTTTGACGAGGCTTGGCCTGGCCTTGCCCTCGGTCACCAGCAGCCGGGTCTCCGCAAAACCTTCGGCCTTCAATTTCTCATCGATCTGTCGTGCAAGACGCAGATTAAAGGCGAACTCGGGGACATTGCGTGAGCTGGTCGCGCCCTCCGATTCGGCGGTATGCCCTACATCCAGAAGGACCCGGAATTTCTTGGGATCGCATTTGGATGGGGCGGCTTTTAAAGTGGAAAGGCTCAAATGGGCCGCTCCGAGCGCAGCAAGCTTCACATGATGGGATTTTGGCGAAGCGCTGTGCTTGGCCGAGCCAGTGCGCTTTAACGAGGCGACATGCGCAGCCGCCTTGCCGGGCTTTGACGAGCCTTTAAAAGCGTCCGTTAGCCAGTTGGCTTCGCTGATCCGGATCGGTAGAAACACCAACACGACCATCGCGCCGACGACGGCGCGGCAGCACAGAACACCGAGGCGCAAGCGTGCGATTTTTTGACCTGACGACGGCAATCCCTGCGCTCCCCGAAGTGAACTTTCGTTCGCGCTTGATGGCAGCATGACGCACTTTAACGGGGATTTTCAATCAGGAGTTATTCGAAATCTATTGGCAATTCGACGGGCGACATCAAAATGCTTAAGAGGCTCGCAGTTTTGGCGGCCTTACCTCGCCTTGATCTCGTCAAATTTAGAACTCGCTTGCTCAAATTTGGCGTTGAAGAGCCACATCGCATCAAGAATTTCGCGAAAAGTCGCGGATCCTCTCGCCCTGTCGGCGTGTCCGAAGGCAAAGATGCTGTTGTTTCGCAGATACCCCATGAACGTCGGGTCGGAAATTTTGAAGCTCAGCAGCTTGCCTGACCTGAGCGCCGCCCTCGTTGGGGTCGGGATAATTTGCATCAGCTCGAACAATTTCATCTGGTCGATCGGATCCGGCAGTATCTTTGCGAGTCTGGGCACTTGCGGAAAGATGTCGGCGTGGGTGCTCATCAGGCCATCGCGTACGGCGGTCCAGTGATTGAACCGATGATCGAGATTGCCTGCTCGCGCTTCCTCCTTGTCGTCGCGAAGGCTCAACGTTGGATCAAAGGTCGCTATCGTCTTCTTTGTCGCGAACCACTTTTTTTGACCGATTTGATCTTCGGATGGACCAGTCTGAAAACTTCCCTTGTACTTGTTCGAACGCGCATTTCCGGCGTTCTGGA
Organism: Bradyrhizobium sp.; assembly: GCF_049586575.1. Classification (GTDB taxonomy): domain Bacteria; phylum Pseudomonadota; class Alphaproteobacteria; order Rhizobiales; family Xanthobacteraceae; genus Bradyrhizobium. The sequence goes on along the minus strand of NZ_JBAVCF010000431.1, from coordinate 5,249 downwards.
CACCGTTGGTCTCGGCGAAGAAGATACCCAGGCTAATACGCCCTGCCACTTCGGCGTTCGTCGTATCGAGGCCTTTGGCTCGCGCAATCGCAATTCCCAAATCGACGACGTCCTTGAAAGGCGTATCCGATTTTTGCGCATTGGCGGGTGGCGCATCCATCACGTCGAAGAGCCTCCTGTACTCGTCGAGCATCGGCTCGTTTTCGGCGTCGAGATAGGCCGGAGGGATTCCGAATTTATTCGGCTTTCCGATCCTGGAGGGAAGCGCGTCGGTGAGGTCTTTGTACGCGCTGATCATGTCGTTGCGAGCCAAATAGAGCGTCTGTCCCGGCAAGTTCGGCAATTGCTGGTTTGATCTGATTTGCGCACGCCGCTCGCGCAGGATCAGCTCGAATCTGTCGACAGCGGTGTGGTACGTATCGAGTGCATCGGACTGCCTGGTCGTGAGAGAGCCCTGCTGCCCCATTGCAGTCGACATAAAATTGAGACCGCCGGTAGCCGGGGAGACGAACGAATCGATCGTATTGATAACCGCATCGCCAGCCATAAAAACGAGAAGCCCGAAGCCAAGAGCAGCCCTCGGCAAAGCGTGAGAGCTTGATCGCCCGAGCAACCTCACCGCAGCTTGCTCAAGAGCGTAACCAGCAGCTCGCGCTCACGGGAATCGAGCGGCGCCAGCGTCTCCCTCGAAATCGCCATCGCGTTGGCCGCGACTTTCTCGGCCAGCTGCTGCCCAGCTCGCGTCAGGCTGACGCGCAGGCGTCGTCCATCCTCGGGGTCGGCGCTGGTCTCGGTGAGACCACGCGCAGTGAGGCGGTCGATTACGCCCTTGATGGTGGCGGCGTCCATCGCGGTCAAACGGCCCAACTGGTTTTGTGAGCACGGCCCGGTTTCGGCGAGTTTGGCAAGCGCTGCCCACTGCGTCGGCGTCAAATCCGCCCCGATGTCGCGGGAAAAGATCACGGTGTGACGTTGCGAGACTTGACGCAGGATGAAGCCGATCTGTTCGTCGAGCACGTAAGGCGGCCGCGACGGCCTCACACTGCGCCTCAGTGGAACTTCCCTGCTCATCGCCGCCCTCGCGCCCGTTTCATGCGCCGCCGTCACAATGCCAGATGCGCATCGCGGATATCCGGACGTGCATCGAGCTCAGCCATGGTGCCGGAGAAGCAGATGCGGCCGCGCTCGATGATGTAGGCGCGGTCCGATATCAGCCGCGCGAAATGCAGATTTTGCTCGGAGACCAGAAGGCTGACGCCTTCCTTCTTCATGGTCAGGATGGCTTCCACCATCTGCTCCACGATCTTGGGCGACAATCCCTCGGAAGGCTCATCCAGCAGCACCAGCGAGGGGTTGCCCATCAATGTCCGCGCGATGGTGAGCATCTGCTGCTCGCCGCCGCTCATGCGCCCGCCGGGCCGGCCCCGCATTTCCGCGAGATTGGGAAACAACTCGAACAGCCGCTCGCGCGTCCATTGCGGCGCATTTTCCCGTGGTGGCTGGCGGCCGACTTCGAGATTTTCCTCAACCGTCAGGTCCGTAAAGATGCGCCGCTCTTCCGGCACATAGCCAAGCCCGCAGCGCACGATCGCATGCGTCGGCAGGCTCGATATCTCGCGGCCCTCGAACTGGATGCGGCCGGAGCGCTGCGCGACGAGACCGACGATCGAGCGAAAGGTCGTGGATTTCCCCGCGCCGTTACGTCCCAGCAGCGCGACCGCCTCGCCCTCGCCGACATCAAGCGCGACGTCGAACAGAATGTGCGCCGGGCCGTATTGGCTGTTGAGATCTTGGATAGAGAGCTTCACGGGGAAACTCCTTCCCGATGGCGCGCGTCATAGACCAGGCCCTCGCCGAGGTAGATGGCGCGGACCTCCGCGTTGCGCCGCACTTCTTCCGGCGAACCCTCCGCGATCAGGCTGCCGCGATTGAGCACCAGAATACGATCGGCATGCTCGAATACGACGTCCATGTCGTGTTCGGTGAAGAGAACACCGATCGATTTCTCCTTGGCGATTTGGGCCGTGAGCCGCATCAATTCGATGCGTTCGCGCGGCGCCATGCCGGCGGTCGGTTCGTCCATCAAGAGCAGCCTCGGCTGGTTGGCAAGCGCGACCGCCAACTCGAGCCGCTTGAGATCGCCATAGGCCAGTTCGCCGCACGCGCGCTTTGCAAAGCCGCCCATGCCGACAAGCTCCAGCAGGCGATCGGCCTCGCTTTGGGCATATTGCGGCATCGACGCAAAGAGATTGAACAGTTTTCGGTCATGCGACGACAGCGCCACCTGGACATTCTCGCGCACTGTCATGGTCGGGAATGTCGCGGTGATCTGGAACGTGCGGCCGACGCCGAGCCACCAGACCTCCCGCGGCCTCAACCCGGTAGTGTCGTGGCCAAGCAGACGGACCCGCCCCGCATCGGGCGTGGTCTGGCCATTGAGCATGTTGAAGCAGGTGCTCTTGCCCGCGCCATTCGGGCCGATCAGCGCGAGAATTTCACCGGCGGAAAGCGCAAACGAGACGCCGCGCACGGCATGCACGCCGCCATAGGATTTGCTCAGGCCCTCGACTGACAATAATGGCTGCGTGCTCATTCGGCGGTCTCGATTTTCGAGGCTACCAAGGCGGCCTTGATGGACGACGGCCGGCGATGCCAGATCGCTTCCACCGTGCCGACAATGCCTTTTGGAAAGGCCACGACCATGAGAACGATAAAGCCGCCCAGCACGAGCTTGGACCACTCGGTCTGGCTGACCAGCCAGATCGAGAGCGCCTTGTAGACGATGGCACCGACGATCGCGCCCGAGACCGTCTCGACGCCGCCGAGCAGCACCATGACCAGCGCATCGACCGACAACGGAATGCCAAGGACATCCGGAAAAACGCTGCCCTTCAGATAAGCAAACAGCGCGCCGCCGATACCGGCCGCGGTGCCGGCGATGACAAAGGCGGTCCACTGGATGCGCTTGCCGTTGATGCCAACAGCCTCGCTGCGCAGCGGGGAATCCCTGTTAGCCCGCAGCGCAAAGCCGAAAGGCGAGAACAGCGCGATCCGGAGCGCGCCCACCACGAGCGCGGCAATCGCAAGCGACAGCCAGTAGAAATGCGAAGGGCTGGCCGCCCAGCGCTCCGGCCAGACGCCGAGAATGCCGTTGTCGCCGCCGGTCAAGTCGACCCACTGGAAGGCAACCGACCAGACGATCTGCGCAAAGGCCAGCGTGAGCATCGCGAAATAGACGCCGGACAGTTGGACGGAGAAGAAGCCGAACACCGCGGCGCCGAGAGCGCCAAACACAGGCCCGAGCACAAGGGCCGCGATCATCGGCAGGCCTGCGAGCTTGGCTGCGAAGGCGACGCCATAGGCGCCCAGTCCGAAATAAGCCGCATGTCCAAAGGAGGCGAGCCCGCCGGCCGACATCAGGAAATGAAGGCTCGCGGCGAAGATCACGAAGATGGCGATCTCCGCGCCGACGTTGAGCGCATAATTGCCGGTAAACAGCGGCAGCGAGGCGGCGAGCAATAGCACGATGGCAGCCGCGATGCGCTCATTCGAAGTCAGCGCGCGCCACGGATGGACGGTAAGTCCTGGCGTGCGGCGCGCCGGGGCCTCCGCTCTGCCGAGCAGCCCCCAGGGTCGCACGATCAGGACCACCGCCATCACCAGAAATACCAGGATGATGGAGATTTTTGGAAAGATCAGAATGCCGAAGGCATTCAATTCCGACACCAGCACCGCCGCGACGAAGGCGCCGACGACACTGCCGAGGCCGCCGATCACGACGACGACAAAAACATCGACGATGACGCGCAAATCCATGGCGTGGTTCGCGGCGTCGCGCGGAATTTGCAGCGCGCCGGCCAGCGCCGCGAGAAACACGCCGAGCGCAAACACGGACGTGAAAAGCCATTTCTGGTTCACCCCAAGTGCTGCCACCATGTCGCGGTCCTGCGTCGCGGCGCGAACGAGAACACCCCAGCGCGTGCGCTGGAACACCAGCCAGAGCAGGCCGAGCACGGCCGGCCCCAACACGATCAGGAACAGGTCGTAGCTTGGAATTTTCTGACCGAAGAAATCGAGCGCGCCCTTCAGGCCTGGCGCGCGCGGACCGACCAGATCGTTCGGGCCCCAAGTGAGAACCACGACGTCTTCGACCATCAGTGTCAAACCGAAGGTCGCGAGCAACTGGAACAGTTCCGGCGCATGATAGATTCGCCGCAGCAGCAGCATTTCGACGACGACGCCGATCGCCGCCACAATCAGCGATGCAGCCAGGATGCTGCCCCAGAATCCGAGCGCGCCGGAAAAGCGCGCGGTCAGCGTGAACGCCACATAGGCGCCGAGCATATAGAACGCGCCGTGGGCGAAATTGACGATCCGGGTGACGCCGAAGATGATCGACAGTCCTGAAGCAACCAGAAACAGCGAAGCGGCGCTGGCAAGCCCGGTCAGGAACTGAGCGATGTAAAATGCCATGGGCGAGTTTGCGCAGCTTTCAGTGTATCGGCATCATCCTTCGAGACGGCACTTCGTGCCTCCTCGGGACGAGGGTCCCACACCTCATGGTGAGGAGCGCGGGCAAGCCCGCGCGTCTCGAACCCATGAGGCCCCGAGGTTAGTTGCCTTTAATCCTTCGGCCGCATCTTTTCGACTTCCGCATCGCTCGGCTGATAGTCGGAGCCTTTGCGATAGACGGAATCGACCATCACGCCCTTGCCGTCCTTCAACGCGGTCTTGCCGACAAACGCCCCCAGCGTCGACTGGTGATCGATCTTGCGGAAGGTGATCTCGCCAAAGGGCGACGGCAGCGACAAGCCCTCGGCGGCGGCAATCATTTTCTCAGGATCGGTCGAGTTCGCCTTGGCGAGGATGGCGGCTGCCGCCTTGATCGTCTCGTAACCGACGATCGATCCGAGCCGCGGATAGTCGTTGTATTTGGCCTGATAGGCTTTCAGGAAGGCGTCGTGCTCCGGCGTCTTGATCGAATACCAGGGATAGCCGGTGACGATCCACCCTTCCGGCGTTTCGTCCTTGAGCGGATCGAGATATTCCGGCTCGCCGGTGAGGAAGCTCACCACCTCGCGACCCTTGAACAGACCGCGCGTGTTGCCCTCGCGCACCAGCTTGACGAGATCGGCGCCGAATTCGACGTTGAGGATCGCGTCGGGCTTGGCCGCGTCGATCGCCTCGAGCACGGCGCCCGCGTCAATCTTGCCCTGCGGCGGCCATTGCTCGGCGACCCACTGGATGTC
>NZ_JBAVCF010000430.1:0-14783 GCF_049586575.1 Bradyrhizobium sp. | reverse complement strand
GGAAAATCGTGTTCGCCTGAAATTCGGACCGCTGCCCTGCCAGGTGAGGGCGGCGATGTCACCACGGCAAATGCCGCCATTTTCCCGAAGTTTTCCTTGGCGGGATGCAAAAAATCGGCTTTGTCTTGGCCATGGCACAGCAATCCGAAAGCAAGGCGAAAGCCGGGGCGATGATCGTCCCGGTGACGCCGTTCGAGCAGAACTGCACCCTGATCTGGTGTTCGGCGACGCAGAAGGCCGTTGTCATCGATCCCGGCGGGGACGTTCCGAAAATTCAGGCCGCGATCAAACAGGCCGGTGTCACGGTCGAGAAGATCTGGCTCACGCACGGCCATATCGATCACGTCGGCGGCGCGGCCGATTTGCGCGATGCGCTCAAGGTCGAGATCGAAGGGCCGCATGTCGCCGACAAATTCCTGCTCGACAATGTCGTCACGAGCGGTGAACGTTTCGGCATGACCGGCGTACGCAATTTTGCTCCGGACCGCTGGCTCGAGGAAGGCAATCAGGTCTCAATCGGTGAATTGACGTTCGATATCCTGCACTGCCCCGGCCATTCGCCCGGCAGTGTGGTGTTTTTCAATCGCGACATGCGCTTCGCCCATGTCGGCGATGTCCTGTTCCACGGCTCGGTCGGGCGCACCGATCTTCCCGGCGGCGATCACGCCACCCTAATCGATTCTATCAAGACGAAGCTGCTGCCGCTAGGCGACGACGTTGGCTTCATCTGCGGGCACGGACCAGGCTCGCGGATCGGCCACGAGCGGATGACCAATCCATTCCTGACCGGCGAGATGTGAGGGAGAAAGCGTCGCGATTAAAAGAGCCGCCGACGCCTGCTATTTCATGAGACCCGCGGCTGTCAGCGCACGGGTGATGACCGCACCGACATCGAGCCTGCCGCCTCGCTTGGCTTTCGGCTTTGCCGGGGGATTGGAAGGCGGTTTCGCTGCCGCCAGCGGCCGCAGCAGCTTGTTGAGGTCGAGCGCAGGCGCCGGGATCGGAGAAGCAAGCGGGATCAGCTTCGCACTCGGAGATTCCGCGGCCGCGCGCGAGGCCGCTTTGGCAACCATTTCGGGCTGATGAATTCCGGCGGTGAGCCCGAAGAAGTTCGCGATGTGATACGAGGACGAGATACCGGCCTCGATCAGGAAAGCGCCTTCCTTGCCATATCTCTCATCGTTTTCAGCTTTCCCAAGCGGTGTGCCGTGGGCCATGTCGGTGATGGAGTAGGACTCGACGATCGTTTCGCCATCCGCGTTCCACCAGATCTGGCGGGGATAGCCGTCGACCATGCCTTCCGACATCGGATCGGTGGGTAGTTTATGGACGTCAAGCCATTGCTTGATGATTTCGTCGGCGTTGGCCGGATTGACCGTGCGATCGGCGCTGCCGTGCCATATCGAGACCTTGGGCCAGGGACCACGATGTTTTGAAGCGCTGCGCACGAGGTTACCCAGGTCGCCGGCCGCGCGTGAACGCGACTGCATCATTCCGTTCAGGGCTTCCCGCACATTGCTCGCGACCCCGTAGGGCAGGCCGGCGATGATGGCGCCGGCCGCAAAGACTTCCGGATAGGTAGCGAGCATGACCGATGTCATGGCGCCGCCCGCGGACAGCCCGGTGACGAAAATGCGATGCTTGTCGATCCGGTGTTGGCTCACCATGCGCGCGATCATCTGTCTGATCGACAGCGCCTCACCCAGGCCGCGTTTGGTATCTTCGGGATTGAACCAGTTGAAACAGCTGTGGGCGCTGTTGGTTGCCTGCTGCTCGGGCATCAGCAGCGCAAAGCCATAATGTTCCGCAAGTGTCGACCAGCCGGTGCCTAAATCGTAACCCGCCGCTGTTTGCCCGCAACCGTGCAGGACGACGACCAGGGCGGGATGCGGCCGCAAATCCCCAGGCGCGAAGGAAAACATTCGCAAAGCGCCCGGATTGGTGCCAAACCCTTCCGTTTCTGCCAGCGGACCGCGGCTTCCGCGCGGCGTACTGAGTCCAAAGCCTTGCCACGCGTTCAAGCCTTGCAGCTTCGGCATATTGCGCAGGAATTCGATATTCTTGGCGAGTGACAAAGGTCGCTCCTTGGTCCGAAGCTTTGGGCCGAAACATTCGACTCCAGCAAGAAAGATAATTGCTGCACTGCAAAATAAAAAGACCGTGCGCTGTCAGTCCTCAGAAATATTGTTGTGATCGATGCGGGTGCGGTCGATAACGCGGCCGTGACAAAAAAGCGACACGTGCCGCGCGGCGCAGCACCCGAAATCAAATCGCCTTCAGCTTGCGATAGGCAAACCAGACCATTTTCAACAACAACCAACCGTCGCGGAAGCGCGAGATCTGGGTCTCGCCAAATGTGCGGGCTTTGTAGTGGATAGGCGTCTCGACAATTTTCAGATTCTGTTTTGCCGCACCGAAGATCAGGTCGAAATCGCCGAACGGATCGAAGTTGCCGAAATAGCCGCGCTCGCGGGCCAAGGCTTCATAGTCCTTGCGCAGAAGGACCTTGGTGCCGCAGAGCGTGTCGGTGAGGCGCGTGTTGACGAGGTAGCTGAAAAGGTAGGCGAAGAAGCGGTTGGCGATCAGGTTGAGCGGACGCATCGCCTCCTGCTCCATCGGGTAGACAAGGCGCGTGCCGTTGACGAATTCGGCCTTTCCGGTCTCGATGACAGCATGAAATTTAGGCAGCGCTTCCGGCGGCATCGTCAGGTCAGCATCGAGAATCATCAGCACGTCGCCGCTCGCCGCCGCAAAACCCTTGCGCACCGCGTCGCCCTTGCCCTTGCCATCCTGCTTGAGCACCTTGATGTCCCAGCTATCCTTGTAGGCGTCGCGCACGCGCTCGCATTCAGCAAAGGTGTTGTCGCTGGAATTGCCCTCGACGAACAGGATTTCCTGCGAAGAGCCAAATCGCGGCATGCGTCGAACGGCTTCCTCTATATTGCCGCTCTCGTTCCGGCACGGGATCAAGATGCTGGCAGAGAACTTCCGATCCGGAAAAGTGCGAACTGGACGGCCAACCAGATAGGTTCGCAGGCATAACTTCCTGATCCCCGGCAGTGGCGCGATGAAGCGATTGATGAACGGGCCGAGCCCCAGCCAGCGACGCGGCAGAAGCTGACGCTGCTCCTGGCTAAGGACCTCGAAATCAGCGAGATCCATCAGGTTGAGGAAGTCGGCGGTGGCGATGTAGTTGATCCTCGGCTGCTTGGCCCGCAAATTCAGCATTTCTGCGAGCTTGAGCACCGGCTCCCACAAGTGAGAGTAGTAGGAGATGATGATCCGCGTGGATGGCGCGCACAGATGGTGCACCAGCCGCAAGGTCGCATCGATATCCTCAAACATGCCGATGGTGTCGGCGATCACGATGTAATCGAACGGTCCCTCGATTGCGGCGAGGGTCGCCGGGTCCTCGACGTCGCCAAGCACAAAATAGAGATTGGGATGCAGCTCATTGGCCTTGGCGATGGTCCTGGCGCCGAAGTCAACGCCGACGCCGTAGGACGGCTCAAGCGCCACCAACAAGTCGCCGCGGCCGCATCCCAGTTCCAGCACCCGCTTGCCCGGCGGAATCAGAAAGCGCATGAACTTGAAGTCGTCCTGGTGATAGGCGGCGTTGACTTCGCGCCAGCGTGCGAGTTCGTCGCTATTGGCCTCGAAATGGTCGACGAGATCGCGCTTCCGCTGCGTCGGCAGCTGCAAGGAAGCGGCGGAATCGGACGGCCTCAAATACATCTAAAACCTCGATGTCGACAAACCGAGCGTCGTCTTAGCCGAACGGTAAAGGGCTGTAAATTCGATCAAAATGACCTATTTTATCGAGCGTGCGAGTGCATGACCGCGTGCACGATGTCGCCGGTTGCCTTGAACTGCTCCAGCCCATAACTTGACATCCAGCGATCAAGAAGAAATGCCCAGGAGAACTGTCGATGGCTCGCCTTAAATTCGGTGCTTTCCTTGCCCCGCACCATCCGATCGGCGAGCACCCGATGCTGCAATTCCGCCGCGACCTCGACCTGGTCGAGCAGCTCGATGCGCTCGGTTACGACGAGTTCTGGTGCGGGGAGCATCACTCCTCGGGCTGGGAGATGATCGCATCGCCGGAAATGTTTCTGGCGGCGGCCGGCGAGCGCACCAAACGCATCAAGCTTGGCACCGGCGTGATCTCGCTGCCCTATCATCATCCGTTCAACGTCGCCCAGCGCATGGTGCAGCTCGACCACATGACCGGTGGCCGCGCCATCTTCGGCTCCGGTCCCGGGGCGCTTGCTTCCGACGCGCATACGCTTGGGATCGATCCGATGGTGCAGCGCGACCGCCAGGATGAGGCCATCGCACTGATCCGCCGGCTGTTCAAGGGCGAGCGGGTGACCGCGAAAAGCGACTGGTTTACGATGAACGACGCCGCGTTGCAGATCCTCCCGCTCCAGGAGGAGATGCCGTTCGTGGTCGCGTCGCAAATCTCGCCATCGGGAATGACGCTCGCCGGAAAATACGGCATCGGAATCATCTCGCTCGGTTCAATGTCGACGCAAGGGTTGATGGCGCTGCCGACGCAGTGGGGCTTTGCCGAAGACGCCGCGAAGAAACACGGCACAACCGTTAACCGCGCCGACTGGCGCGTTTTGCTGTCGTGGCACATTGCCGAGAGCCGTGAACAGGCGCACCGCGAGGCCGGCGCCGGGCTGATGGGCTGGCACAACGAGTACAATGTGAAGACGCTCCAGCGTCCTGGCCTTGAGCCCTTTACCTCGCCCGAGGATGCACTGGAAAAGACGGCTGGCGGCGAAAACGCAGCGTCCACCATCGGCACCCCCGACGATCTGGTCAAAACCATCAAGAAATTGATGCAGGTGTCGGGTGGCGTCGGCAGTATCATCGGCTTCGTTCACGACTGGGCCAACCCCGAGAACACAAGGCGCAGCTGGGACATGGTGGCGCGCTATGTGATTCCGGAGATCAATGGCTATGTCGCCAAGCTTCGCGAGTCGCAGAAATTCCTGATCGAAAACCGTGCGGTGTTCGAACGCGCAGGTCAGGCGGTGATGGCGAAGATCATGGAGAACGACAAGGCGGCTGCGGCGCTGTCGTTGACCGGTCCCGGCCGCGTCGCCATTCCGGCGGTGAATGCACCGGATTTGCAAAAGGAAGCGGCCAAACAACAAAAGGCCTGATTGACGCGTTTTAAGCGTTGCGGTTTCGAGACTTCGATGGAGCACCGATCATGTCCATGCAAAGTGCGTCTGTGCAGAGTGCGACTTTCCCATCGATGGCGCTGGCGCCGCCGCGCCGCCAGGCGCTTTCGCATATTCCGGGTGACGAAGGCTGGCCGGTGATCGGCCGCACGATCGCCGTTCTCGCCGATCCCAAGGGCGAGGTCGAGCGGATGTCGGCCAGGTACGGCCTCATCTACCGCACTCGGATACTCGGCGAGACCAGCATCACCATGCTGGGGCCCGAGGCCAACGAATTGCTGCTGTTCGATCAGAACAGGCTGTTCTCCTCCAGCTATGGCTGGGGAACGATTTTGGGCCGCCTGTTTCCGCGCGGCCTGATGCTGCTCGATTTCGACGAACATCGCCTGCACCGGCGCGCGCTGTCGGTGGCGTTCAAATCCGGGCCGATGAAATCCTATCTCGCGGCGCTCGATGCCGGCATTTCGCAGCGCGTGACGCAATGGCGGCAACGGCCGGGAGAGATGTTGTTTTATCCCGCCATGAAACAACTGACGCTCGATCTCGCGGCCACGTCATTTCTGGGAACGGGCATCGGCCCCGAGGTTGCGGAGATCACCAGGGCTTTCGTCGACATGGTCGCCGCGTCCATTGCGCCGATCCGCACGCCTTTGCCGGGCACGCAGATGGCGCGCGGCGTCAAGGGCCGTGCCCGCATCGTTGCCTATTTTTCCGAGCAGATCCCGATCCGGCGCGCCAAGGGCGGTGACGACCTGTTTTCCCAGCTCTGCCGTGCGACCCATGAAGACGGCGCGCTGCTCTCTCCTCAGGATATCGTCGATCACATGAGCTTCCTGATGATGGCCGCGCACGACACGCTGACCTCGTCGCTGACATCGTTTGTGGCTGCGCTGGCCGCGAACCCGCAATGGCAGGGGAAGTTGCGCGAGGAGGTGACAGCGCTCGGCGTCGCGCCCGACGCGCCGACCAGCTTCGATCATCTCGAGGCGATGCCGCTTGCCGAGATGGCCTTCAAGGAAGCGATGCGGCTACGGCCGCCGGTGCCGTCGATTCCGCGGCGGGCGACCCGCGACTTCAGCTTCGGCGGCTACCAGATCCCGGCCGGCACGCTGGTCGGGCTCAATCCGCTCTTCACCCACCACATGCCGGAAGTCTGGCCCGATCCCGACGCCTTCGATCCCATGCGCTTTACCGACGAGGCGCAACGCAACCGGCATCGCTTCGCCTTTGTGCCGTTCGGCGGCGGCGCGCATATGTGCCTGGGGCTGCATTTCGCCTACATGCAGGCCAAATGCTTCGCGCGGCATTTCCTGCAAAATCTCACCGTCTCGCTGCCGGCCGGCATGACTCCGGACTGGCAGATGTGGCCGATCCCGAAGCCGAAGGACGGACTGCGCGTGACCGTCTCTGCGGTCAAGTGAGGGCATCAGGCCGGAGCCGGACCCTCGATGCCGAACACGTCGATGCTGTCTTCGCGCCCGCGAATGGGTAGCGGTCCGATGTCACGAAGTGCGAAAGGTGGCTTGGCGCCGAACCGTTCCATGGCGGTGCGCGATGCGAGAAAGCCGCCGTCGACGCTTCTGCTCAACTCCTCCAGCCGGGCCGTGGTGTTCATGACGTCGCCGTTGAAAACGATGGCGCGCTTGACGTCACCGATTTCGCCGACAATGACCGGCCCGAAATGCAGGCTTCCGCGAATTCGCGGCACGACACCGAATTCCTGCTCGAATTGATCTGATGCTTGCGCCAACTCGCCGCGCATCGACATGAAGCAGCGCAGCGGGCGGCAATCGATCGCACCGCTCTGCTCGCGCCAGGTCACGATCACTTCGTCGCCGACATAATTAAGCACTTCGCCGCGATAATCCGAGACCGCAAGGGTAAGAAGGCGAAACGTACGGTCGAGCAGGCGGTGAATGCGGATTCCACCGAGCCGCTCCGCCAAACCCGTCGAGCCCGCAATATCCACGAACAGCACGAAGCGGTTTTCCTCGACCGGCGCGTGATAGCGCCCGCTGATGAAGTTGAGGAAGGTGCGATATCCGACGATATTGGAAATTCCGAGACCCAGATTCATGACAATCGAAAGCACCGCGGAATAGGCGAAACCGGCCCAGAATACCTTGTCCGTGATTTTCATTGGTACGCCTGCAATAGGCACGCCTGCGACTGTCTCGCCGATCCGGAACCACTGGATGAGAGCGATCACCACCGCGTAGATCGCGCTGCGGACGAACAGATTGACCGTAAACGAAAGACCGTGCAGCCAGCTCCGCAGCGGGCCATCCAGGATAAACAGTTCGATCACGCCGAGCGCGAGGCTCATCACGAGCCCATACGTCATCCCCACCGCCATGGCGGAGGCGAGCGTGCGGCCTTGCGCGAGATTGAAGACGATGCCCGAGATGGCCCCGAGGGCAATGACGACGGCAAGCAACTGCAGCTTTCTTTCGAGTCGTGCGTTCATGCCACCCCCGCGTCACGCAGGCTCATTGTTTGCCTTGCCGGCTCACTCCCCGACCTGATCGAACGCCTTGCGCATGGCCGCATAGCCCTGCTGCTGCGCGGTCCAGTTACGCCCGCCGGTGATGGCGCCGTCGACGACCAGATCGTGTCCGTTGATGAAGGTCGACTCGTCGCTGGCCAGAAATACCGCCGCGTGCGCTATATCCTCGGGCAGGCCGGCGCGAGGGATCGGTTGCGCGCTCTTGGTGATCTCGCGCATGAGGGCGGGGGTTTTCTCAGCCGCCTCAACCGATAGGCCCAGCGCCTTGCCGAAAATGCCGGTCGCGATCGCGCCCGGCGAAATGCTGTTGACGCGGATACCGGCTTCGCCAAGCTCCATCGCCACGCATTTGGTCAGGTGAATCACGGCGGCCTTGGCCGCACCATAGACGATCGAGGACGAAAACCCGGCGAGCCTGCCGGCGATGCTGCCGTTATTGATGATGCTGCCGGAGCCCTGACGCCGCATGTGCGGTGCGACATGTTTCATGCCGAGCATCACGCTTCGCACCAATGTCGCCATGGCGGCATCGAAACGCTCGACCTCAAGCCCTTCGATCCCGCCGGTCTGCGCCGGTCCGCCGGCATTATTGAACAGACAATCGATACGGCCGAATTTGTCGACGGCCGCGCCAATCAGTCGCCGCACCTCGTCCTCGATGGTGACATCGGTACGGCGGAACAGGCAGGCGGCGCCGAGTTTTTTGGCCAAGGCCTCGCCTTCCGCTGCGCGGCGGCCGGCGATGACGACTTTTGCGCCCTCGGCCACGAAAATTTCGGCGGTGCGCAATCCGATTCCGCTCGTCGCGCCGGTGATTACCGCAACTTTGCCGTCCAGTCTGGCCATATCGCTCGTCCTCCTTTTTGACACGGTCTTCGTCAGACTATCCTCGTCCTGCCAAAGCGGCGCAAGCGGTTCCCGCCGCAATCGGATTCCCATGTCGCGGAATGCCTTGGACTACTCTAGTGGTCCAATTCCAACATTCGCATCCCTTCTCAGCGGCCGCTTTTGCGAATGTCAGAATTCGAGAAACCACTAGCCAAATACAGGTTTCTGGTGGAGCTTTAGATTTGACATTCGCTTTACGAACTCGCGGCCAGGGGGTAACGAATGTCAACTCCATTCCTCTAGTGCGGCGAATTTGAAGTTCCTGTCAGTGCTGCGGCAATCGCTTTATAGGAACTTCAAATTCAAGGCCGCCCTAGAATCAATAAGTTACTAGAGCTCCTTTGATTCCGAAGCTCGCATCGCAGGTTGCCGCGATGCCGTGCGAACTTCGGAATCGGAGCTCTAGTGTTGAAGGGGACAGCTCGCCGTCCGTCCGTGGCGTGCGACGAATTTCGGCTATGGTGCCCCCCGCTTTCGGATTCGGAATATCTCCTGATGCGGCCCCTGACAGGACTGATCGACGAGTTTCGACAGGTTTGGCAAGGAATCTCCCGGCCCTCGCTGGCATTCAGCGTAGGGTTTTCAATCGCCTGTCTCGCGCTATCGACGGCGGCGCGATGGATTCTCGCGATGCTGCGTCCGGACGTGTATTTCACGCCGTATTTTCCGGCCGTCTTTTTCGCCACCGCCATTGGCGGCTATCGAACGGGTGTCGCCACGGCGGTTTTGGGCGGCGGGCTTGGCGTCGCAGTGAATTTTGGCGACGCGCCGAGCAGCTTGTTTCCGCGACTGGTGCTGTTCGTTATTTTTGGACTGGTATGTGGATTGACGATTTGGGGCGTCGAACACTACCGCTCGGTCGCTGCCAATCAGCGGGAAATTGCCAGGCGGCTGATCCGGGAAGAGGAATACCGCAAGCTGGTCGTGGACGAGTTGCAGCACCGGCTGAAGAACAAATTATCGACCGTTCACGCCGTGCTTCATCAGGTGCTTCAGAACCAGCCGAAAGTCTGGGACAGCATCGATCATCGTATGCGCGCGCTGTCGGCGACCGACGAACTCATTACCAGGATCGACGTCGGCGGATGCGACATCAAGGATCTCCTGCTTTCCGAACTCGGACCCTACGGCCATGTCCGCTTCACCTTGAACGGGGACCGGCTGTTCTTGCCCGCCAAGCTCGCCGTCAGCCTTGCGCTGATTCTTCACGAACTTGCGACCAATGCCGGCAAATACGGCGCCTTTTCCTCCGGGCGCGGCATGCTTCAGGTATCGTGGTCCATGACCGACGACCGGCTGAATATCGCCTGGGATGAGACCGAAGGACCGGCGCTCGGCGAGGCCGGGGAGCCGGGTTTCGGCACCAAATTGCTGGCGTCGGCGCTTAAGCCTTTCGATGGCAAGACCGAGATCAGTTTCCTGAAGAGCGGCGTCCATTGCACCATGCAATGCCGTGTCCCCAAAGCGTGACCAAGGCGTGAACAGGAGCCGAACGACCCGCGCGGGCGCTAACGCGTTGACGTTCTGTTAATGACGATCACGGTGGCCGGATTTGAACGCCGACATTTCAAATCTGTGATGGCGCACTTAACCAAAACTACAAGAGACTTTGCGAACCTCCGGCGGCCATGCAAAACCAGCTCTCTCATCAAACCCCGCCCGCAACCAGGCCCGACGCGAGCGAATTCGCCGTCGAGGGCGACATCGGCCTGTTAAGGGATGTTCTCCGGCTGCTTCCGACCGGCGTCACGGTTCAGGACGAGGATGGCCGGTTTCTCCTGATCAACGACGCCGCAGCGGCGCAGTTGGGGATGGCCGTGGGGCAGCCGGGCGAATCCGCCTCGAAGCATCTGGACGAGCGGCGGGAAGCCGCGCTTGAACTGCTTCGCGCCGGCCGCGAGGCTGTCGCGGAAATAGGCGTCACTGGCAATAACGGCCAGCAGGTTCTTCTCGCGTCGCATCGGCCGGTTCGCATCGCAGGCCGCAACCTGTTGCTATCGAGTTCGACCGATATCAGCGAACAGAAGGCGGTCGAAGATCATCTGTTTCGTTCGGCCTATTTTGACGAGCTGACCGGCCTGCCGATGCGGCGGGTCATCGAACATCGCGTGCAAAGCCTGATCCAGCGCTACGAGCCGGGCTGTGCATTTGCGCTCGCTTTTCTCGACATCGATAATTTCAAGCACATCAACGATTATTACGGCCATTCGGTCGGCGATGCGCTGCTGATCGAGGTCGCCAAGCGGCTCGGGCTCAATCTTCGTGAAACCGACATGCTGTCGCGGATCAGCGGCGACGAATTTCTGCTGCTGCTCAATCCCACCGAGAGCGAGGAAGAAGTAGCCGAATATATCGGGGCGACATTGCACCGGCTGAAAGCGCCGTTCTTCATCGATGGTTCGGAGATATTCGCCTCGACCTCGATCGGCGTAAGCCTGTTCCCGGATCATGGCCGCAGCTATGATGCGTTGCTGCAGAATGCCGACATTGCGATGTATCGGGTCAAGAATGATGGCAAGGGCGCGGTCGCCTTCTTCGACACCAGCATGGAGCGCGAGGCGCTCGCGCGCATGAAGGTCGAACAATCGCTGCGGCACGCCATCCTGGAGAAGCGCTTCTGCTGCGCCTTCCAGGCCAAAGTCGATATCCGGACCAAGGAAGTCAAAGGTGTCGAGGCGCTGGTCCGCTTGCGCGACGACGATGGGGTCATCCAGGCGCCTGGCACCTTCATCAACCTCGCGGCGGAATTGGGATTGATCGACGAGCTTACCCACCTGGTATTGGCCGAGATCATCAGGTCAATCGACCTCATCAACGAGACTTTTGGGCCGACGGCCACGATCAGCATCAACGTCGCGGCCAAGCAAGCCGACAACCCCACGTTCATGCGCTCGTTCGCGGCGGCGCTGGAGGCAACCGGCTTTCCCCGGCGCTTCATGATCGAGGTGACGGAAGATGCTTTCGTCACCAAGCGGCGGTTTCAGGACGAGGTCGTGCCGATCTTCCGCAAGCTCGGGGTCGCGATATCGATTGATGACTTCGGCATTGGATATTCGTCGTTGTCGGCGCTGGCCGACATCACGGCCGACGAGATCAAGATCGATCGCTCCTTCATCAGCGACATCCATCTCCGCCCGCGCAGCCAGGGGATTCTGCGGGCGATCGAATCCCTCGCCGAAGCGCTGGGTATGACCGTGATCGCGGAAGGCGTCGAAACCTTTGAGGAACTGGCCTATCTGCAAGCAGCCACCCGCATCCGCTATGCGCAGGGCTTTTATTTTGCGCGGCCCATTTTCCTGGAAGAACTCAATCTGGTCGCCCCCGTCGCGAGCGAAACACGCGTCAACGAGACAAGCCGGCCGGTGCAGGAAAATCGCCACGCGTATTCCTCGCGCCCGACCCGCTACCGCCGCTGAAGCGCCTGCGTCCGGCTTTTCGTCATTTTGACGACGATGAACGCCTGATGGCACGATTGGCGCCGTTAGGTCATTTCGGCCCGGCCTCTTCCTTGCTATCTTCGGTGACATTATTTTCGCCGCACAGGCGGTCGATGCTGTTCGCCGGCGCGGCGTTTACGTAAAGAGGCACCATGCAACCCGTCTCAATCCTTCTGAATATTCTCTGGCTGCTATTGGGCGGCGTCTGGATGGCGCTTGGCTGGGTGGTCGCCGCGATCATCATGGCGATCACCATCATCGGTCTGCCCTGGGCGCGGGCGGCCTTCAACATCGCCGTCTATACGCTGCTGCCGTTTGGTCAGAGGGCCGTGCGTCGCGACGCCCTGACCGGTCAATCCGACGTCGGCACCGGCGTGCTAGGCCTGATCGGCAACCTGATCTGGCTGGTGCTTGCGGGGTGGTGGCTGGCGCTTGGTCATCTCGTTACGGCGGCGATTCTTGCCGTGACGATTATCGGAATCCCGTTCGCATGGGCGCATCTGAAACTTGCCGGCATCGCGCTATGGCCGATCGGCAAGGCGATCGTTCCGGCGTGAGGCGAGAGCGTTTTCGAGAGAAGCTTGTCCTCGGACTTGATCCGGGGGTAGGAACCGGTTCGCGTAAAGGAAACGCGTCAACAAAAAAGACCGGAGTCCGGCTTTGATTCAATCGAAGTCGAACAGGCGCTAGCCCTTCCCGGCGCAGGCGCGAACAGCCTCTTCCACGCTTTGATACTGGCGAGCCGGGCCGAGCAGGGCAGCGATGCCGAAGCGGACGATCGCGTCCTGCGCGCGCGACGATTCGAGTCGCGCGACGGCGAAGTCGATGCCCTCCTCATGGCATTGGTTGATGACCTCGGTCAGAACCTGCGCGGCAGTAAAGTCGATCTCGACGATGCCGGTTGCCTCCAGCACCAATAGCCGCACCTTTTGCGGCGAAGACGTCAGCGCCGCGAGGATGTCGCGCCGGAAATCATAGGCGTTGAGGAAGGACAGTGGCGCCTGCAATCCTACGACGATCACGCCAGGTACCTGCTCACCCGGCAGCTTGGAGCTCACGGGCCACCAAATAGAGGTGCCCGGCACGCGCTCGAACCGCTGTACGCGGGCGCGTGTCGTCGTCCAGATGCCATGCAGCAGCGACAGCCCGATGCCCAGCCCAACGCCTTGCTCGATCGGCAGCACGATGATCCCGGCCGCCGTCATCAGGATCAGAAGAAATTCGCCAAGCGACTGCCGAAAGACGGCAACGATCTGGCGAAGACGAATGATCCGAAGCGCAACAAACAGTAGAACCCCGCCCAAGGCGGCGTTGGGGATTCGGTGCAGCAACGATGTTCCGTAGGCGAGCAACAGGACGACGATCGCAACCGCGGCAAGGCCCGCGATCTGCGAGCGGCCGCCGGTTTCGGAAACCACGGCCGTTCGCGGCGGACTTGCGTTGACGGGAAAGGCGCCTACCAGTCCGGCAACGATGCTGCCGATGCCGACGCCGAAGAAGTCGCGGTTGACGTCCGGCGGTTCATTGGCATCGGTAGGAAACGACCGCGTCGTTGCCGCGGTCTGCACCATCACCACGACCGAAATGATGAGGCCGAGCGACAACAGGCTTGTGAGGTGTCCAACCGATACAACGGGAATCGCGAGCGCCGGCATTTCAACCGAAATCGAACCGAGCACGCTGACACCCCGGTTCTCCAGATGCAGGAGCACGACGGCTGCGCTCGCCAGTAAAAGGCCGATCAGTGCGCCGGGAATCCGTGCATCGATCCTTTCGGAAAGCGCGATGATCGCAAGGACGCCAAGGCCGATGACAACCGTAAACCCGTTGGCCTCGCCGAGATGTTCTGTAAGCGTCGCGAGGCGCTGGAGCACGGGCCCTTCGGGACCGGGCAGCCCGAGGATTCCCGGCAACTGGGAAATCAGGATGTGGGCCGAAATCCCGGCGAGAAAGCCGATCGTGACCGGAACCGACAAGAGATCGGCGATCCAGCCCAGCCGGAAAATCCCGGCCGCCGCCAGCATCAGCCCGACCATCAGCGCGAGTGCGGCGGCGAGCGTGGCGTAATCCGGCGAGGCGGTTGCCGCGAGCGCGGCAAGACCGCCGGCGAAGATCGGCGTGATGGTGGAATCCGCGCCCGACGACAGGAACCGGTTGCTGCCGAATGCGGCGAAGGTGAGCGAGCCCGCGACGAACGCGAAAAAGCCGATCTGCGGCGCGAAGCCGCCCAGGCGCGCGGTTGCCATTTGCTCGGGGATCACAATCGCCGCGAGCGTCAGTCCCGCAAACAGGTCCCGGCTGAGAAACGCGAAGCGATAGTTGGCGAGTGAGGGGAAAACGGCCCATGCTTTGCTGGCGGTGGATGTCTGCGAAGGCCCGGAGCGATCCGCCATGGTACCTGTCCCCCATTCCCCTCGCCCGGCGGAGCGCGTCTGCTTGCCGGAGTGCGACAGGACTTCGCCCCCGCGACCTGTCCAGCTGTTGCAGGCCTACTGGACGATTTTCGTTTGATAAAATCAAGGCCGCGAGGCCGCCGCCCGCTGGCGCCGCGATTGTAGTGCTTTTCCGGCCATTGCCGATGGCGGGCCAATCGGCTAAATCAATCGCCACGCACCCGTAGCTCAGCTGGATAGAGCGTTGCCCTCCGAAGGCAAAGGTCACACGTTCGAATCGTGTCGGGTGCGCCAGTTTTTTACATTTTTTATGGTTGCTGTCCGCAGAATGTCCGCAGAATCCGTTCTCGCGGCGTTCCTACCC
>NZ_JBAVCF010000429.1:0-6622 GCF_049586575.1 Bradyrhizobium sp. | reverse complement strand
ACCAAGAAGCTGACCGAAGATGAGGCCATCTCTCTCATCTCGGTTGGCGTCGACTTCGGCATCACCCAGGTGGTCGACGGCAATTGGGGCGTCCACGCGGTCATCCGGAAGGATATCTTCGCCGGCGGCGAGACCTGATTCATCCGATCCGACGCGGCCGGGTTCGCCTAGAGTCTGGCCGCGTCGCCGCGCATTGGAAGGTCGAGATCAGCAGTGTTATTTGTGCAAAAGACAAACCGCTCTTGCGAGCAGAGTTAGGTGATATCAAAATCGGCAATCTCGAGGCTTAGTCCAACGGTAAGTCATCACAATGTCCGCCCGACACGACAGCATCGCTGACAGACCATTCAATCGGCTTACCTTGCGAGCGCCATCCATCGCTCGGCGGCGTTGATCGCTGATACGTACAGGCCATCCGTCGGTTGCCCGCGGTGCAAGGCCTTTCCGACCTCGCAAATCGCCAGGAAGGCGCTGGCGCGGGCATCCTCCACTTCCATCGGCTGCTCGCCATTTCCCTGAACCAGCCCGACAAGTCCGTTCAGGATCGGCAACGCCTGTTGCGCCGGCTCCTGTTGCGCCAGCTTCAAGGCTTCGAACACTTTTCGGGCGGTTTCGGAATCGCTCATTTCAAATCCTGGAAAAGCTAGCAAGAAGAGGCGGAGCATATTTCGGTTAAAGGCTTGACGCCTGCTCTGTGCCCCGAAAGCGGAATTCCGATATGGGAGGGGCGAGCGAATAAGAAAAGGCCTCAGGACCTGCGAAATGGAATTTCCAGCGCTTCCCTACATCGCGGTTCCCGACTCCTTCCATTTGCCACCGGGCGCGAACTTGGCGGCACCTCGGGCGTCGCGTTCAACTCCAAGGGCAACATCTTCATCCTCCATCGCGGGCCGATGGGTCGTGGGACGCGGTGGTGAGGGCTCGCGAAGATCGGCTTATTCGCTGTGCTGCGCTCGGGCGCTGACGCCACGTCTGCGCGGCAGATAGAGGATCAGCACGAGAGCGGCGCTCACCGCCACCAGATAGGCGTTGAAGGCATAGCCTGCGAACGTCGCCTGCTGGACCGAGAAGATGCCGAGGATCATCCCGACGAATGAAATCAGGTATGCCGACCGGTTCTCGGTCGCGGGCGCCAGCCACGCTTTCCTCAATGTGGGAAGCGCCGCGGTCGCATCCCCCAGGATGGACAACACGATGGCGGTGACGGGATCGCCGGTGGCGGCCCAGAGCGCAAGCGCGGCGAGCGCGCAGGCGCCGCAGAGATAGTCGAACGGTCCGAGCCTCCACGAACCCGTTCCCCGGGCGAAGGAGGCCAGCACGACGCAGGCCGGACCGGCCCCGACCGACAGCACCACCAGCGTCGAAATCCCGACACCGGCGCGCAACTGCGCGGCAGCGGCGATCAGCGGCACCAGCGCCCAGAGGGACCAGGTGACGCGGTTCGGCGTTGCCTCGCCCTTCAGGATCGCGCGGACGTAGCTGAGGCAGGCGACGAAATTGACGACGGCGCCGATGATGGCGAGAGCGGTGTGCATGGCGCCAAACTCGCACCGATCGCGATGGGGGACAACGGTGCGGGGGCTTATCTCGCCCGATGCGACATTCGGCCTTTCGACCGTCGTCATTCCGGGCTCGCTTCTTCGATGCGCCCCGGACTGACGGTGGCTTGAATCTATTGGGGCCTCGCGGCGATCACTCCGAAAGCCGGACGACCTGCCGCCCGTTGTTCAGGGCCTTGAGCTCTCTGACGTAGTTCTCGGGGCGCGTCCACCGCGACGGCGTTTTCAGTCCCATGAACTCGGCGATGTCGCCGATGAAGCTCGTGCAGTTGCTGATTTCAGCGCTCCACACCGGCGAGCTTTCCTTCAGATGCTTGATGTAGGCGAACACCCGCTTGGCGTCGGCTTCGCTCAAATAAACCTTGTAATGCGCGGTCAGGTATTCCGGGTCGAGATCGCCGTAGCTGGCCCCGGTCTCCGACGGCACCCAGGTGATATAGCCAAGGATGTACCGGTCGACGTCACCCGCCGGCGTCAGGCCGGCCACCTCGACGGCCCGCTCGCTGGTCTTGCCGTACCAGACGAAAGCGTGTCCCCAGCTCGCCGCGGTCCGGGCGCGGAAATCGACGTAGTAGGGGCCGCGTGCGGAGGCCGCTGCCGGCTTTCGCATCGCGGTCCGCGCTGAAGTGGAGTCAGCCGGCGTCTCGATCGAGGCGACCACCTTGGCGTCAGCGCTACGCGCCTGGCCCTCGCTTGCGGATGCGGCGTGAGCCGCGCCCGCAAAGCCATATGCGCCCAGGTCCACAAGCAGGCCTGCAAGCAGACACAGCGCCGCGTGGCTCAATCTGTTTGCCATGCGTCTACGCTTGGTTGGTTTCAGTAGCGGGCGGCGACCGGTCCCTTGCCGTACGGCGCCTTGCCGACCGGGGACTTGCCAATCGGCATCTTGCCGACGGCCGGGGCTTCGGAATAGACCGGCGCGGGCTGCCGCCTCGGAAGGTCAGCGGCGCAAGCCGCGGTCACCAGGGCAAGCGTTGCAGCGGATGCGATCAGCAATTTCACCACGGAAATTCTCCTTCAGGATGGTTGGAACGGGCGCGACGTTGCCCTGGCTCCTTCAGTGCGAGGCAAGGTCAAGCGCCGGAATGGGTTCACAATGCGGCGGAGTCGCGGCGTGGACAAGAACCTCGCGCGGGGCCGACACGAAATCGCCGAGGTGTTGCGTGCGGGCCGCACTACTTTCGTTGGTTTGGCCGGGAGTTCCTGAGATTGTGCGGAAGTTCCCGGTGTGTGATTTATGCGCTCCGTCTCCCGACTGCGACACAACGCTCGCTGAAGGGGCGCAGCAAGGGTTGCGGATATTACCGCAGAGCAGCCTGCGCGTGACTGGACAGGCCTGAAACCGCGCAATTTTAATCGTTTTCGACAGCGAATTGTAACGGCTCTCCTCTAGCGTATCTTGCTCAGGGGTTTCGCACATGTACGTTGTCAAGAATTCCGCGCGCGCACTGATGGTGGCGCTGCTTCCGCTTGCGGCGATCCACGCCGTGCTCACCGCGATGGCATTGCTTGGCGCTCAGGCAACGGCGCCGGCCGACCTTCCGCCGCCCGATCGCGTGCTGGTGTTCTATGTCGTGCAACTTGCCGTCGATGCCGCGTTGTTGTTTTCCGGCCATCGCATGCTGCGCCGCTTGCGCGTCTTCAGCCGCTTCGCCTATGCGGCGATGGGCGGCGTGATGTCGGCGGCCGGCTATGCCATCGCGATCCGCAACAATCTGCAGGTCACCTCTCCGGGTGATGGAATCCTGCTGACCGTCGGTCTGCTGCCGACGATCGCCGGAATGATCTCCGGCTTCCTCTATGGCCAGTTCGCGGGACTCGAGGTCGCGGAGCGTTTTCCAAAACACACCTATGAGGGCCTGGTGACGTCGCTCGCCTTCGACGGCCCGACGCGCGTGCGCACTTCGGTGGCCGGAATCGTCATTGCCGCGCTGATGCCGGCGGCGTTGACGACGGTGCTCTCCGTCAGCTTCGCCTCGATCCTGCCGGGCTTCGCGCATTACATGAGCGGCGGTACCAATCCCGTCATTGCTGCCGCGATGGTGGCGCAACTGTTCCTGACCTTTCTCGTCGCGAGCATCGTGCCGGCGACGATCTTCGTTCTGTGCCTGCATCATCTCGCGCGTGCGCTGGGTCGCCAGCGCGCCTGGGAATATGCCGGGATTGGCGCGGCGGTGGCCGTGATCTGCGCCATTCTGCTGGCGCCTGTGGTCCCGCTGCTGTCGGGATTCACGCTGCTGGTTCTCATGATCGGCTGCGGCGCGATCATGGGCGCGCTCTACCGCAGCTTCGCCGGTCTCGAGCCGGTGCCGCTGCCGGAAGCGGTGATCGCGACCGATCCGAACGCTCTGGTCGGAGCCGAAGATCCCGCGCGCCGTCAGCACAGGGTCATCCTCGGCAATTGAGGCCGTTGCGGCGTTACAGGCTCCGGAGGCGGGCATGAAAAGTCTGGCGGCGGTTGGAGCCGCGGCGTTTATCGCGGCGGCTGTCGCGCTCTGGTTCACGAGCGGGCCGGCTGTTGTCACCATGAAGGTCGAACCTCTCAAGCCAAGCGCCGATCTTCCGGTGTTCAAACGAATCGTGCGATAGGCATGACAAGAGCCATCCCGCGGCGCCGATCGCGCCCGAGCTATGGAGAAATCTCTCGCCCAAAATGAAGGGCGCAGGGAAAGCCAGGTGCGCGGTGAGCACCCATAGCCTCGCGTGCGAAAAATAAAAAGCACACGAGCATAGTCGCCACAGGTTCGCCGGAACACCCGGCCTTCCCTGCGCAATGGTTTTAACGGCTTCCTTCGAGCTCTCCTCGGTGACCGGGCTTTCTTGCCACCGTTGCGGGCCACGATGCTTCAGGCATCGTCGCCAGCGTGACGCCAGCGTCGGGGCGTCAGGACCACACGACTTCTCCGTCCGCTTTTGCGCCGTTCGTCAACGCGCCGCCAAAGCGTCCATCGCATCCCGCGCCCAACGTCCGTGACGATCGCGATACGCCCCTCTTCCCGGGTGCGGGATGGCGCGGGCTTGTAGAGATGATTTGCCCACGGGCAAAGCAGAATATTTTCGTGGCCAGGACTGGACAGTAGACTCAGCGTTGATCCGGTTTGGATAATCAGGTTTTTGGCGCAACCGATTTGCCAGGTTTTCGTCATGGCCTTGCATAGCCGTTCGCGGAACGGCGTCGCTTCCGCTCGCCTATGACCGGCCATCGACGTATTTTTCTTGCATGACGAGCTGGCGGAAAGGCCGGTTTTGCCGGCTACACGAGTGAGGCTCTTGCCAACGCCATCCATCGTTCTGTGACGTCACTCGCTGCCGCGCATAGGGACCGTCGGCCAGCCGCCGTGGCGACTGGCCGCGAATTCCTAGTCGATGATTTCAACCACCCGGTGCGTGCGGGGATCGACGAGCACCGTGCGGCCGTTGACCACGGTGTAGCGATATTCATGGACCCCGTATTCCGGCGGGACGTCGTAGTAACTTATTCCATCGCCGGGCAGGTCAACGCCCACCCGCAACTCGCGGTCATAAGCGTATGATGGATGATGCCTCTCGACGACGTAGTTGTGGAAACGAGGCCGTTGATCGATACCGAGCACACCGTTGACGCCGCCGACAACGCCGCCAACGGCGCCACCGACGATTCCCCCGATCGGCCCTGCCGCACGTTCGCCTTCGCGGGATCCCTTTTCGATACCTCCGGGGACACCTTGGGCGACGGCGGCGGCGGGAATAAACAGCGTCGCCGCAAGCAGCGAGACCATGACAGTTCGTTTCATCGCATATCCTTGTTTGTTTGTTTGTGAGCGCACGACAAGCGAACTGCGCCTGATTGGTTCCCCTCGATCGGCTCGGGCGGAGAACTGACTGATCAGCGGTCGTTTTCCTGGCCGAAAATCGGTCAATTCAGGAGATTATCGCGGCAATAAGGCCGCTACGGGCGAAGGTGCTGCGACAAGGGACTCGCGAGGCGGGACGATCTACTTCACCCTTCGGCCCTTGAAGAAGCCGGCGTTCGTGGTGTTCTGTTTGATATTCGCGGTGTCGCCTTGTTCGTCGGTGTTTTGCGTATGGTCCTTCTTGTGCGACGTGTCTTTCGCCGCTTCGGCATTCTGTGGGACGCCCTTGTTGCTCCGATTTGCGGGCGGGATAGGCGGCATGCGACCGGTCATTTGTTTTTTCCTTTACGGCGTTCAATCGCTCCATCCTAGACCCAAACGCTGCACCGCATGAGAATCTATTTCATTTCCGGCTGCTCGTTGGAGGGAACGTTGTCGGGCGCCGCGAGTTCGGCCGCACTAGCGATGCTGCGGGGCGAGCGATTGTCAGGCCGCGTCAGCTCAGCGTTCGTTCAAACGTTCTCCGGCATCCAGAATCCAGGTCCGGTCGGCGAAGGCGACGTAGATTCGTTCTTGCCCGAGCGCGACGCCAAGCTCGATCGACAGTTCGTTCAACATCGCAGCGATGGCTTCGTCCGGCAGATGGCCGAGGTAGGCGTGGACGGCTTCGCCGGTGAACAGCGCGACCGGTTCGCGGTCGGACCCGACGGTGCCATCCGGACGCGGCCACGCATAGGTTACTTCCGCGCGCGCGAACATGCCGGACAAGGCAGGCTGGCCGGCTTCGACGCGGCGCTTCATCCAGGCTCGCGCGGTGCGTACGGCCTCTGAGACGTCGAAGACACGGCCATCGGCATCCCATCCCTCGCGCAAGCCCACGCTGATGCGAAAATCACGGCGCGGGCCCAACGAGCCGGCAACGACGGAATAATCCTTGGCCTTTGGCGCGGCGGATCCGGCAGTCATTTGTTCTTCTCCATCAGTCGCCAACCTCAAAACGAGGGGCTTGGAGTTCGCAGGGAAACGCTTCGTGCATTTCCCGCCATGAGCGCTGACTTATGCGCCGAGCCTAGCCTCGCTCATCTTGAGGGTGATGATGGCACCGCTCGGTGGCCAATTCGCGGATATCGTGCCGCCAAGCTGATCGGAGAGACTGTTAACGACGAGCTTGGTGCCAAATCCTGGCAGGCCAGTCGGTTTCGACGTCGGCGGGCCGCCGGTCTCGGTCCA
>NZ_JBAVCF010000428.1:0-2172 GCF_049586575.1 Bradyrhizobium sp. | reverse complement strand
CGGGCGGCCCCGCTTGTCGCGCGCGATGCCCGGACGCTGCGAGGAAGGAGCCGATTAGGCTCGCGCCCCGCGCGCAATTCGAGCTTCGCCAGGATGCGAGGTCTCGAGATTACGAGGATCTTCACTGATTCCGCTAGAAACGCAAAAAGCCGCGCCAACCCGAAGGCTGACGCGGCGATGGCCGTTCTGTTGCTAGGTGGACCAACCCCGAACGGTTACGCCGCGAGGCGCACTTCGTTCAATGCAACGTTATCGTTTGCATTTAGGTTTTTGACCCGATAACGGCGGTATCATGCCGGGCACAATTCAGAGTTTCTTCGCGACCATCGATCCTGTTTCGCCCCCGCCTTAACAGCCTTGGAATTTTGCCTTCCGACAAAATCAATCTCACCGAAATGAGACCTTTAAGCTCAAGCTGCTAAGGTGGAGGCGCCGGGTACTGCCCCCGGGTCTGCCCGCGGTCCACTCTAAGTTTCAGCGCCATCGTCTTGCGACGCCGCACCTATACGCGCCAAAGGCCAGTTAGGCTAGTGCAAACGCAAAAAGGCCCGGCGCGGCGAACGGCGAGGCCGGCAAAGAGGAAGCCGCCGAGCTGAGGGCCGCCTTCAGCCGACCCTCAGATTTTCCGCCGATGTCTTGCCTCGATTTTCCGTCTCTTCATAGCTCACCTTGGCACCCTCATTGAGGCTGCTCAGGCCGGCTCGCTCTACAGCCGAGATGTGCACAAACACATCCTTGCCGCCGTTGTCGGGCTGAATGAATCC
This sequence comes from Bradyrhizobium sp., assembly GCF_049586575.1. GTDB lineage: Bacteria > Pseudomonadota > Alphaproteobacteria > Rhizobiales > Xanthobacteraceae > Bradyrhizobium. The sequence continues at coordinate 1,408 of NZ_JBAVCF010000428.1, read as the reverse complement.
GTAACCCTTAGCCGCATTAAACCACTTCACCGTTCCTGTCGCCACGTCCCGCACTCCCGTTTTTTACACGGTGACAACCTTAGATCAGCGGTGGGGAGCGCGGCAATAGAAAAGGCCGCCAGTAAATCGGGCGGGCTCGCTGGAACGGACCTGAACCCGCGCCCCATTTTGTTACCACTGGCACGACGTCTAGGGTCACCCACGAAACAGCCGCGAAACCGTTTTCCAACTTCTCACGAAATTTGCCGGAAACGAATCGCAGGCACGGTCTCGGCGGGGTTCGGCAACGGAGGTCGCAAATGACTGCATTGGTTCAAGCAATTTTCCGGCTGTCCGCCAGCACAAGCATTGAAACCGAAACATTGCAGACGCTTGCGATATTCTGTGGTGCGGGCCTTTGCGTCTCGCTGCCGTGCGCGGCTTGCGGACTGGATCTCGGCGCCGAATTTTTCTGATTGCAATAAGCCCATTGTGAGCCAGTTCACACTTACTCGGCATGGCGCCAGTTAGCGTCTAGCTGTGTTGGAGGCCGACTAGCATGCGTAGTTCGAAGAGCGTTGCCATGAACAGCCTCGCGGAAGTCCTACATGTAGGCTCGGCCGTTGGTAGCGGGGCAATATTGAAGCGGCTTTTCGTTATCGGCTATTTGACGGCAATTGCCGTCGCGATGCTCGGCTGGTTGTCAGCATTCGGTTGGATCACCGTCAGGGTAGCTAAGTGGCTGTTTGCCTAGTTGAGTTATCCGACGAACTGAGCGAACTCTGCTATCCCGCAGCCGATCATAATCCAGAGAGCAAAGTTTACTTCCAACGCGACGAGCATCACGCATCTCCGCATTTTTGGTTTTCGATGATTTCAGCAACGAACGCTCTATAGGGAAAAACAGCTAGGAGCGATTATCAGAATATGGCCCAGTTCCGTAGTTGCAGAGTGGTCAGTTTTGACCAGATCGGCGAATAAGGGACGGGATCGAGGCGCCTCGCGCTGCACTTGGGAAACACTCCCACGTGAGGATGGTTCACCGCTTCAGAATATGAAGCGGACAGAAGTTTACCCCGCTCGATGACCGCAGGAGCGGCGGCGGCAGAATTGTGGCAGAAGCTACGCCGGCCAGGACGAAGCGGCGGGATAAGCCCTCAGCGGGCTTGGGGGACTCGCCGGTGAGGTTTTGGCTTTCGGGCTCCGATAGCGGGTTCATGGAAAAGCGAATCGGTCAACTCGCCACGGGCTTCTGGCGGGCAATTTGAAGTGGACCCTGGAAATAGGACCGAGAGTTAAGGTGTGAAGCGTCCTGCTCTGTGTTAACCGACGGGGTATGGACATGACAAAATCACGCAAGAAGTTTGACGCCGCATTCAAGGCCAAGATTGCCCTGGAAGCACTTAGAGAGCTGGCTACGGTGCCGGAG
>NZ_JBAVCF010000427.1:0-1830 GCF_049586575.1 Bradyrhizobium sp. | reverse complement strand
GACGGTGACGCGGCGGGTCTTGGTCCGCCCGCCGAGCTTGCCGAAGATGTCGCCAATCGAGATCGCGCCCATTTGCGCGCCGGGCATGCCGGGGATCTCGAACATCGGCATGCCGCCGGAGGATTGCGTCTCGATCTCGATTTCCTTGTCGTTGAGTTCGCCGGCGCGCAGCTTTTTGCGAAAGGAATCGCGCGTCGCCGCGCTGGAATTGGCACCGACAAGCGCATCGAGCACGCGATCCTCGGCGGCTAGTTGGGCTCTCGCCTGAACGTCCTTGCGCTTTCGCTCGCGGGTTTGGGAGATCGCGACCTCGACGAGATCGCGAACGATCTGCTCGACGTCACGGCCGACATAGCCGACCTCGGTGAATTTCGTGGCTTCAACCTTGATAAAGGGCGCGCCGGCAAGTTTGGCCAGCCGCCGCGCGATCTCGGTTTTGCCGACGCCCGTGGGCCCGATCATGAGAATGTTTTTCGGCAGCACTTCCTCGCGCAGGCCGTCGGCGAGTTGCAGACGCCGCCAGCGATTGCGCAAGGCGATGGAAACCGCGCGTTTGGCGTCGGTCTGGCCGACGATAAAGCGGTCGAGTTCGGAGACGATTTCGCGGGGAGAAAAGTCGGTCATGGCTCTTAGCTAGGTCCAAAATGCGGCCGGTACAAGTTGCGTCAGATGATGGGCGGTCCTGCCTGCCAGTGTTTGATCGCCTCGAAAGGGTGAATCAACATGATAATGTTCAGCGTATCGAAAGCGTATCCGACACTGAATTGAAGCAGCAGCGCAATCAGCATCCATTGCCAGGCCGAAAGGCCTGAGGCTGCTTCGCGTTTCGGACGTCGTCATTGATCACGCATCATCAGTAGCGCCGGACCGTCTGGTGTTTCGACAAGGCGGTCGCGGCGGAAACCGGCTCTCTCATAAGCATGGATTGCCTGCGTGTTCATGGGATCGGGATCGGTCACGACGCGGGGCGTTCCGGAAGCCAGCAACTGGTCGGCAAAGGCGCGGACAAACCTCGAGCCGTGACCGCATCCAATCATATTCGCTTCGCCGATGAATTGATCGAGCCCACGGGTGCCGTCAGGCTGGGGTCCAAAGCCGGAATCCCAGGCGAGCAAATTATAGCACTGCAAGTAAGCGAATTCCTGTCCATCCGCCGCGACGATGAATTGCGTCATATCGGGATGACCGAGATCGCCGCTCACGAGTTCGAGCTGCTCGGCTGGATCGTGCCACCACGCGCTGACGTGCGGCGTCTCCAGCCAGCGCCTGGTCGTCGGAAGGTCGCCCGCTGACATCGGGCGGAATGCATAGGCCGCCATGCCTAGTGGTCCGATTCTAACATTTGCACCCCGTTGCGGCGGTTTCTTCACTAACCGCCTTGCAGCGTCTCGATTGTCACGTTGCGGTTGGTGTAGACGCAGATGTCGGCTGCAAGAGCGAGTGACCGGCGCACGATCGTCTCGGCGTCCTTGGCGGATTCGATCAAAGCGCGCGCCGCCGCCAAGGCATAATTGCCGCCCGAGCCGATCGCCATCACACCGGCCTCCGGCTCCAGAACGTCGCCAGTGCCGGTCAGAACCAGCGAAACATCCTTATCGGCGACGATCATCATCGCCTCCAGCCGCCGCAGATAGCGATCGGTTCGCCAGTCCTTGGCGAGTTCAACAGCGGCGCGGGTCAATTGGCCGGGATATTGCTCGAGCTTGCTCTCCAGCCGCTCAAACAACGTAAAGGCATCGGCCGTGGCTCCGGCGAAACCGCCGATGACGTCGCCCTTGCCGAGTTTACGGACCTTCTTGGCGTTGGATTTGATGACGGTCTGTCCGATCG
>NZ_JBAVCF010000426.1:0-8378 GCF_049586575.1 Bradyrhizobium sp. | reverse complement strand
GCCTGCCGCCAGCCGAAGCTTGCGATCGCGCGCTCGAATATCGGCGGCCAGATCGTGCCGGCGAGGTAGGTGCCGCTCGAGATCAGCGCCAGCGCCGAGCCGCGCCGGCGGTCGAACCAGCGGCTGACATAGATGTACAGGGGCGCATTGATACCGCCGATGCCGATCAGACCGATGAACACGCCGTGGCCGATCCACAACGGCCAAGGCGGCCCAAATGTCGAGATGAAAAGACCAAGGCCGATCATCAGAGATCCGAAGATGACGGTCCAGCGCGTGCCGACCCGTTCGGCGATACGGGACATGATGATGCCGCCGAAGCCCGAGCCGAACCACGCCAGCGAACTGGCGAGCGCTGGAACGGAGCGCGTCCCGTCTACCTCGTTGGCGATGTCCTTGAGCGCGACCGCGGTGATCCAGGCGGCCCCAAATGACATTCCAAGGACGAAGAGCGCGGCTGAGGCAACGGCCCAGGAGGCCTGGGTTTCGACGGAAACTGAAGGGGAATGCGACATTTGACGAGGGCTCGGCTTGCAAGGCCCTTTTACCGTTCGCACAAAATTTCACCACCCTTATCCATGAGGGGCTGATCTTCGCGCGGCAGTGCAGCAACAACAACGCCCGCGCGCGGAGGGAGAGAATCTAGAAAAAACCTTGCTCGATCTTGTTTTCAGACCCTCTCCCTAGGGAGACAAATCCCTGCTCGCATGGCGGAATTTAAGGTTCTCTCGGTCCGGCAAATAGGCTTACTCTAATCCGGCTTTGGTCCCTTGAAAATTGTCGAGGGAATCGAAGCTGTTAAGTGGGTAAACGCCGCTAAACCCAAGTACGGCTATCGTTCGAGCGAATACCGCCGCCGAGGATCGGATGGCCGAACTCTCAAGAGGACCACTTTGGGTAATGCGTAAGGTCCGTGCTGGACGATGGCCTTGCGCTTTCAAATTCCCTGCAACATCCGTTGACGCTCGCGTCTTTCAATAGCGTCGCCTGCTTCGCGCTCCACATTGTCGGGGATGCGGGGGGCTGCCGTGAATTCGCCGAGCGACTGATGCAGGTTTCTGTCAGGTACGATTTTCCGGCTACCAGGGCGGTCGGAGCGTTCATGCTGGGCGCGGCATGCGCGCTGGAGGGGGATATTGCCCCCGCGCTTGAACAGATGGAGCCATCCCACGAAGCAACGTTCGGATACGGGTTCCTGGGGATGCTCCCGGGCGGCATCATGGCCGATACGCTCGCCGGCGCAAATCGCAACGCCGGCGCAAATCGCAACAAGGAAGCGCTGATGCGGCTGCTTGAGGGATCGAGGACACCGGAAGAAGCCGTTTTCGTCCCCGAGCTATGGCGACTGCGTGGGGAACTCGTCTTGAGACAATCGGCTGGCAATGCGCCGGAAGCGGAGCGCCATTTGGGGACCGCGGCACGCCGCCGAGCAGGGAGCTGTTGTTTATCGATTGAGAGCCAGGACCCGGGCTATCCCGGTTGCTTGCGGAGCAAGGTCGACGAGAAGAAGCACGGACCGTGCTCGATGGTGCGAACGCGAACCCGTTGGACGAATGGGAAGGACCCGAGATCGGTATCGCCAGCCAGTTACGGTCGCAGCTTGGCTGACTCCCTTCGGACACGACGGTCAGCAGGAGAAAGTCGCCTGTTGGACCCAAAACGGATATGCTCAATCCCACTGACGATTTGAGATTGCGTGTCTGCTCCACTCCCCAAGGGCGGACATTCGGGGCCCCGAAATTCGGCGAGAGGCGGCTTTCGCAAAACACGCGTTATGGAAGAACTCGGTCGATGGCCGATAAGCAGATGCGCTTGCGCCGCGGGGCGGCTCTTACCGATAGCCATCGTTTTCAAGCACTTCGAACCGTAAGCCATCGCTGTTGATAAAGAAAGCAGGACCCACTTTATTCGAGCGGAACGCAGCTGCGGTCAGCGATCGTCCGAAGCACGCCCCGGTGTCGATGTTAACCCGATTGCACCGAACTTCCGGCGCAGCATTAGCTGTCGGCGTGTGGCCGTGTACGACGAGAGCACCATGCCATTGCCGCGAAGATAAGAACGGCTCTCGGATCCAAAGCAAGTCACGCTCGAGTTGCTCGCTGAGTGGAGTCCCCGGGCGCACTCCCGCATGCACAAAAAAACGCTCTTCCTCGTGAATCCGAACCGGTAACGCTCTGATCCAGGCAAGATGGTCTGCCGGCAACTCAGAAGGGTCATCCAATCCGTAGGCATCCAGCGTGGCCTTTCCGCCGTTATCAAACCATTGCATCAGGTCTGCATCAGATCGCGCTGGGTGAGCCGCTGTTAAGAGCATTTCGTCGTGATTTCCGCGCAAGCAGCGAAAGCGGCATTCGCCTGCCGCCTGCTCTCTCATCAAGAGCGCAATGACTTCGTTCGAGGCGGGACCCCGATCAACGTAGTCGCCTAGCAAAATAAACCCGTGCTCGATGCCACCCGTGTTCTTCCGGCACAACTCAAGCAATGATCGTAGCTCGTCAAAGCAGCCATGGACGTCGCCTATTGCAAATGTTAACGCGTTTTCCATGAAACCGCTTATTGCATCTTTTGGTGGACTAAACGCAACCATTCCCCGAACAAAAAAATCTCGCGGAATATTAACGTGTAGATTTCCAGAGTCCTGAGTCGAATATAGAAGATTTTAAGAGTGATCGCGGGGGAGGGAATGCGACTAAGTATACATCGGGAACCCGGGAGATCGGAGGCACATGCGTTGAGCTCGAATGTGAACGAGCTCGGATATTGTTAGAGTCCCATTGAAAGCCTCGCAGCATCTCGTTTCGAAGAGGCCACTTGCTATTGGCCCTTTCACGATAACGCCGCACCGCAGCCAGGTAAATGAACCAGCGCTCGGGAGACCCCTTGACTGAAATTGAGCGCGCAATCGAGGCAGAGGTCCGGAACAGACCACCGCCGCACGAGCCAAATTCAGTTACGCCGCCGACCGTGAGCGTGCCAAATATGGCGATGCCTGACTACGTCGAGCATAGCGCTGGGGCAACGGAAATCGGAAAGCTGTCTGCCGAGGCTGTTGTCCGTGAACACGAGATCGCAGCAAAAGAGATCGAGGTGATGGGAGCGGAGTTGATCGACCTCGTCAAGCAATGCGAACTCGTAACCCGTAACGCACTCACCGTGAACGAAGAACCGAAAGAAACCGCAGGCCGCTACCGCGAGAAAGCGAAGCGCGTTTTCCGTCCGATTGAGAACTGTTCACAGGTGACGACAGAAGTCCGCAACATCTGCACCGAGCTGCGGGAAAAGATCGCCGCCCGAAGCGCCGTCGCGAAAACGGCGCAGACGTAGTTGGGCGGGCTCAGATTGCAAATCCAAAAACGAGTAGTACGCACGCTCCCCAAAATAATCGAAAATTTCTCGGAAGGGTTGGCAAGTCTGAGAGATGCCAGAAAGCTCTCTGGACTAAATCGATTTGCTGCACCTCATCACATGAAGCTCTATCCCTGCGGCTATCGAACGCGCTGGTGAGATATCAACTGTGCTCAGCAAGAGATCCTCAAAGTCAAATGTGAAAAGCCTGACTATTCCGCCCGGCAATTCCTCTCGCCAACCCACGACCCTATGCAGGCTCGTAAAGTCCCGCTTGATCTCCCACACACTCTTGCCGTGCTCTGTTCGATAGGCGGCCCGATCAGGGTCTTTAATTATCTTGAGAGTTCTTTTATCGGCAACTTGAAGCCTGTAGCGTACGAGCGGTGTATCGAGGTTGCCGCCGTCGATCGCGATTTCCTTTGACGGAAGCTCCGGCAAAGGCGTCTTAGCGGCAAACGACTGGTAGCAATCAACTGTCACTGGAGGAAGCGTTTCGGGAGAGCGTTGCGCGTGGGCACTCGATAACGCGCTGAGAACCAGCAAGAATCCAAGACTGAGTGTTTTCATGCTACACCTCCATCCGACGGTTCACCTTAATTTAACACCCGCGCAGTCAATTCAGAACACATTTCATAATCGATCTGGATGCAAAGAGTGTTTCGGAAGTCTGCCGCGGGGTCGTTAGTCGACGCCGGCAACTTGCTTTATGAACCGCTCGCTCTTCCTTCGTGTGCCCCACACTGCTGCGGAACAGCGCACCAGGTCTGGCGCAAAAGGGGGCTCGCAAGCTAGACGCCATCGAAGAATCAGCCAATGCCTCGTCCCGAAGCTTGCCGCTTTCGGCTTGCACTCTACCAGCCGGAAATCACATCGGGGCAGGCCGCCTACCTATTCGAGTCAGGGGCACAGAGTACCCCGGCAGGCCTCAATTCTTGTAGACAAGCGGTGCCAGCGTCTGACCGAGCGCATAATTCAATCCGACCAGACCACCGAAGACCATCGCGTGATTTTCGCCAAGCTGGGCCGTGAAGGAGGCCAGTCCGCTCCAGGCCGGCGTCAAGGTGAACTGCGTGCCAAGGGTTGCCGTTGCCCAGTCTCGTCCAAGCACGACAGCCGGCATTGAATAGCTGGGCGCAGCAATGGTGGTCAGCGAGGCCGTCACCATCCGGTCGAGCGGATCGAATTCGTGATCCCACGCCAGTTGCACGAAGGGGTGCCATTTGCCCCAGTCGATTCTCGCCTGGTAACCAAGTACGCCCACTTCGGAATTGCGGGTCTGGTCGCCAAACGACAGGCTGGTGAAACTGCCGCTTTCGGTGAAACCGTTGACTCTCGCCTGCTGCAGGATCAGGCCCGCGACCGGGCCATGCGTCACAGTGCCAGCGTGGAAATCGTATCCGATCTCGCCAGCGAGCGAGAGATCATTGCCGTCGGTCGATCCGTTGTTGGCCTGAACGGTGATGCCGATCGGCACAGTCCGGTTTGTATCGTAGCCGAGCCAAGCAGCAGTGCCGGTGACGTCAGCCCACCAGTTCGCGTTGCGATACGCGGCATAGAGACTGAAGGCGACGCTGTCCTGCTTGTAGCCGCCGCCGAGCGAGAAGCTCGGATTGACATAGCCCGTCGTCAGTGCAGCGCCGGCGAGCCAGCCGTTCTGCCATTTATAGTCGACGCCCATGCTCCCGGAGAGCGGATAGCCGGGATCGCCGGGAAATCCAGCCAGACTGTTGTCGAGCTGGAGGTAGGAGAGCTGGCCATTCACCCAAACGTTCCAGCCGGGCTGGCGCAGACGTTGCGCGAGATCGATCTGCTGCTGGATGCCGGTGACGGTCTGGAAAGTGGTCTGGACGGCGGTTTCCGCGAGAAACGATATTTCGCTAGGCGCAACCAGCAGATTGTAGAAATAGTCGGCCTCGATCTGCTGGCCCGCTTCGGTGAGATGAACGCCATCCATGAACAGGTAGGTTTGCGTGGCGTTGGCTGATTGGAGGTAGCCGTGCGCCGTGCTCGGCGTCGTGGTCGGCGCGCAGGTGACGCCGTAACCGGACGTCAGCCCGGACCCGATGGCGGGCAGGCAGGCATAGTTGCTCGGCCCAGTGGCGAGCGGGTCATGGGTGATGCCGAACGCCGCGGGATTTCGCTCCACCGCGGAAAAGGCTGACACGGTGTCCGCCGGAATGAACCTGACACCAGCCGCGGCCAGATCGCTCCAGGTGGCCGAGATGATTGTCTTCGCATAGGACGAGCTCGCCGGATTGTCCAAGGGACCGGGATAATAGTTGCTCATGATGATGGTTCGTGCGCCGGCTGCCTGCAAGTTGGCCAGACTGTTGGTCAGGGCTTGCGCCTCAGCGAGCAGGTAGGCGACCGCGGCCGGAGAAGACGGACCGAACGTGGCGAGCGCAGCACTGGCGTCATTGCCGCCGCTGGCGAGCAAATAGATTGCGTTGGGATTGGCATGGCCATTCGCCGATTCGAGGTAGTTTCTGATCTGGGTCGCGGTGCCCGGGAGCAACGGATTGGGATACTGGTTTCCGGTGGACGTGACCGGAACGAAGCCTGGCGGCACAGCGTAATCAACCGCGTTGCCGATCGCGAAGTTCGTCCCGCCAGGCTGACTTGCGGAATTTGCTGAAAGGCCGAAGAAGCCGGCAAGAATTTGCGCATTGCCGAGCCCTGGGCCAGTCGGGTGGGCGTTCCCGCCTACCGCAAGAGACGCCGCAATCGACGCATCCACACTGGCCACGCCGGTCGAATGCGGCCCGCTGCTCGCGCCGGTGTACCATCCCGTGTCTACGGTGCTGTCGCCAAAGCCGATGAGCTGATTGAAGTTCTGCGCTTCGACTAATTGCGTCGAGCATAAGAACGCAGCGCCGGCAAAGCAGGCAATATTCGAATACATCGCGCCCCCGCTGATCAAGCCTCAGCGACTATTCTTCGTTTCTATGATATATTAGGCGAAGGAACCGGACTACGACCAAGCAAAGAAATTTCTGCCTCCATTGAACAGTCGGCGCATGATTTACCGCCGGGACCTGGGCGGCATGCCGCCCCTCAGAGCGAACACGAAAAACGATTCTCGGGAGAATGACGCTTTCTCGTCGTGAGCGGCAGATAAGGATTGATCACAGCCGGATTCGCAAACTAGGTGTTATGGAAGAAGTCAGACGGTGACCGACTTGGCGATGCCGTCGCCGTCGCACGGACAGCTGCAAACTTGATGCTGCCGTTAACTACATCTTTTAAGATCGAAGCGCTGCTGTCGATTAAGGCTTGTCGGTAACGATCCATTAGGGTTGATTGAGCGGGCCGCCCGCGATTGCGGAGTGGAAGCGAGCTCGACCGAGGCGAACGCGGAATCTCGCGCCGGAGCGGTTCTCGCAGCGAGCGGACCGAAGAAAAGATCGATTTCCAAAGCCGAAATTGCGACGCGGACAGAGTAGGGGCGCGCGGCATGCAGTGGTATGTCTACCTGCTTACAATAGCTACGACCGCCTTGTTCGGCCGGATTACCGTTGGACTCTTCAACCAACCGATGCGGGCAGCATTTCGCCTTCGGCGCATCGCCGTCGAACGGATGCTTTACTTTCGAAAACAATCCCTGCCGAGGTCCAGGGAATTGGCGATCAGTTCTCGAGAGATCCACGAATATGACCAGGCTGTGCGAAACGTGAGAGAGGCGCAGCGGACTTTTAGTGGTCTAGGAATGCTTTTACTTGCAGTCAGCGAAAATGAACCGATCGTCCGGGTCGTGATGGCTCTGTTTGGCTTGAATATGGTGCTTGCAGGCCAAAAGCTGATCAAACTCTCGGAGGTCTATGCAACGGCAAGGACCGATAGCGACGAACTCCGTCACGAAATTGAAAAAGCTGTTCGCGCTGCAAGCCACGCGCTGAGGACGTCCTCTCGCGGTTCATCCGACGACTTGACCAGAATTCGGCCTGAACCGATGTACCTGGGCGACGCGGGATACGCTCGTAAGCGGAATAGGCCGCGAGCCCAACCATCGAGGGTCTCTCGTCACGCAGGGCAAAGGCCTCCCCGGTCGCGGCAATCAATGCCAGGACTGACCGCGTCTACTTCTTAGGTGCCGGACCCATGCGGCAACAGTGTTCCGGTCAAATCCGAACGTGCAGTTCTTTCCGGCGAGCGCGATTCCCCGGATTGGTTCGTCAAGCTGGCCGATCAGGCGCTGTATGCCGCAAAACACTCTGGACAAGATCGCGTCGTCTCCGCTGACAAGGCGCAGGGACGTTTGCAGGGACGGGACGTGAGCGCTTGACCATCAACGAACTAGGTTGCGACGTAAGACCGACGCTTCCGGCCAGGTCGTCATGTCCGTCAAGTTCGGGGCCAAGCCCATCGAGATCGAGAAGGGTAAGGCCGGCATCGTCGTCGGCTCCAAGGAGAAGCTCCCGGCGCTGATCGACGCCGTCCGCTCGGGTGAACTGGATGACCTCTTCAGCCAGGCGGCGAAGTCCGGAGCGATCGAGAAGCCGAAGAAGGCGGTTTGACCAAGGCAGCCGGGCGGCAAAGGATCACCGCCTGGCCTGTTCCGTCAGCGCAGGAGGGCGATCGGGGCTATTTCAAATCAGCCCAGCCTGGTTGGACTCGTGTCGCTTGCCGGCCGAATCGCCACCCCGATCAGCTGCGCCATCGGCATTGTCGGCATCGCAATTCGTTTCGAGTACTTCTCGGCTGTCAACAAGTAGATGCTGTTTCCTCATCTCGGCAAGGCGCGTTCGGCAGTACTCCCGATAGAGAAAATCGAATAAAGCGGGCATGATCGAACCTCGTTGTTTGATCATTTGAACATCCATATACAAGGACTTTAGACGCGTACGAGGTGAACTGGATCACAGTTCAACCGCGTTTATTAGTCGAGGCAGGTACGTCCAGGACCTCGTCCGCTTTGACTCCTCCTCAGAAGATGGTGTAATCGGCCGGCCCAGCTTGTGGATAGCTGAAGATTTTGGGTGCTGCGCTTCAGGCTGATGGTGAAAACGAGGTCCGTGGTGACGGCCTCAAGC
>NZ_JBAVCF010000425.1:0-3474 GCF_049586575.1 Bradyrhizobium sp. | reverse complement strand
CGCCAGCGTCTCCGACGGTCGCATCGCCGCCTTTGGCGCCCGCCAAGCCGTCGGCCCCGCCGCCGGCGGAGGCGCGGAAATCCGACAACTATTACCAGGTCAAGGCGACGATTTTCGGCGCACTGATCGAGGCGATCGACCTCGCCCAGCTTGCCAAGCTCGACGGCGAATCCGCCCGCGAAGAAATCCGCGATATCGTCAACGAGATCATCGCGATCAAGAACATCGTGATGTCGATCGCCGAGCAGGAAGAACTGCTCGACGACATTTGCAACGACGTACTCGGCTACGGCCCGCTCGAGCCGTTATTGGCGCGCGACGACATCGCCGACATCATGGTCAACGGCGCCGGCACCGTCTACATCGAAGTCGCCGGCAAGATCCAGCGCACCGGCATTCGCTTTCGCGACAACCAGCAATTGCTCAATATCTGCCAACGCATCGTCAGCCAGGTCGGCCGGCGCGTCGACGAATCCTCGCCGATTTGTGACGCGCGCCTCGCCGACGGCTCCCGCGTCAACGCCATCGTGCCGCCATTGTCGCTTGACGGCCCCGCGCTGACCATCCGCAAATTCAAAAAGGACAAGCTGACCCTCGATCAGCTGATGAAGTTCGGCGCCATTTCGAAGGAAGGCGCTGAAATCCTTCAGATCATCGGCCGGGTCCGCTGTAACGTGCTGATTTCCGGCGGCACGGGCTCGGGCAAGACGACGCTTCTCAACTGCCTGACCAACTATATCGACGACGAAGAACGCATTATCACCTGCGAAGACGCCGCTGAACTTCAGTTGCAGCAGCCGCATGTGGTGCGGCTGGAAACCCGCCCGCCGAACATCGAGGGCGAAGGCCAGATCACCATGCGCGAACTGGTACGCAACTGCCTGCGTATGCGGCCCGAACGCATCATCGTCGGCGAAGTCCGCGGACCCGAGGCATTCGATCTCCTGCAAGCCATGAACACCGGTCACGACGGATCGATGGGCACGCTGCACGCCAACAATCCGCGCGAAGCGCTGTCGCGCTGCGAATCCATGATCACCATGGGCGGCTTTTCGCTGCCCTCGCGAACCATCCGCGAGATGATCTGTGCCTCGATCGACGTGATCATCCAGGCGGCCCGTTTGCGCGACGGCTCGCGTCGCATCACGCACATCACCGAGGTGATGGGCATGGAAGGCGAAACCATCATCACGCAGGACCTGTTCCTCTACGACATGATCGGCGAAGACGCCAATGGCAAGATCATTGGCCGGCATCGCTCGACCGGCATCGGACGGCCGCGCTTCTGGGAGCGGGCACGTTATTACGGCGAAGAGAAGCGGCTTGCCGCTGCGATCGACGCCGCCGAAGTCGCTCCGGCGAGCTAAGGGAGAAGAGCGCCATGAAGATGCAAGCACTTGCTTTGGCCTTTCTCGCTACCGCTGCGATCGGCGGCCTCGCCTGGGTTTTCCTGTACCCGCTGCTTTCCGGAGAGCGGAAAGCGCTAGGCCGGCGCGCGGCCGTCGCCAAGGCGGAGCCGGTAGCGGCGCGCCAAACCCAAAAGGAGCAGCGCTCCCGCCGCGAACAGGTGGAAGGAACGCTCAAGGAGGTCGAGGCGCGGCGCCAGAAAGATTCCAAGGTGACGCTGAACACCCGCCTGACCCAGGCGGGACTCGATTGGGAGCCGCGGAAGTTCATGATCGTTTCCGGCATTCTCGCCGTCGCCGCCTTCGCGGCCGCGACGTTCGCAGGCGGCGGGCTGCTTGGCGGCGTCGGCATGGCGTTCGCCGCCGGCTTCGGCCTGCCTCGCTGGATGCTGGGTTTCCTGAAGAAGCGGCGGGAGAAGGCTTTCTTGCGCCACCTGCCGGATGCCGTTGACGTCATCGTCCGCGGCATCAAGGCCGGTCTTCCGCTGTTTGAATCGCTCAAGGTGGTCGCGGCCGATTCGCCGGAGCCGCTAAAGTCCGAATTCCTGGCCATTATCGAAACCCAGGCCATCGGCATGCCGCTCGGCGAAGCTTGCGGCCGTCTGTTCGAACGAATGCCGGTGCCGGAGGCAAACTTCTTCGGGATCGTCATTGCGATCCAGCAGAAGTCCGGCGGCAACCTCTCGGAAGCGCTTGGCAACCTCTCCAAGGTGCTGCGCGATCGCAAGAAGATGGCCGAAAAGATTCAGGCGATGTCGATGGAAGCCAAGGCATCGGCGGGCATCATCGGCTCGCTGCCGCCGATCGTCATGCTGCTCGTCTACATGACGACGCCCGACTACATCTCGCTGTTGTGGACGCATCCGACAGGCCAATTGATGCTCGTAGGCTGCGCGGTCTGGATGACGCTCGGCATCCTCGTAATGAAAAAAATGATCAACTTCGACTTCTAACGGTGACGCATGATTAGCTTTATGGTCGACAAGCTCCACGACCCTCATTTCATGACCATGCTGCTGGCCGCCATTGCGGTTAGCGCGACGGCCTACACCCTGATCATGCCGCTGTTCGCCGGCGAGGGACTGGCCAAACGAATGAAGGCGGTCGCCAGCGAGCGCGAGCGGATCCGGGCGCGCGAACGCGAACGTCTCAACAAGACCGAAAAGGTGTCGTTGCGCCAGACGCCGAAGCAGCTCGTCTCCAAGGTGGTGGAAGACTTCAACCTCGGAAAATGGCTGGCGCAGGAAGCCGCACGCGACAAGCTCACCATGGCGGGTTATCGCGGCCAGGCACCCTACGTCACGTTTCTGTTCTTCCGCCTGGTGACGCCCGTCGTGCTCTTTATCGGGGCGGTGCTTTATGTTTTCGTGATTTCGCACATGCAAAAGACGGTTCCGGTCAAGATCGGCATGTGCGTCGGCGCCGCCTATCTCGGTCTGCAAGCCCCGATGCTGTTCCTGAAGAATGCGATTTCGAAGCGCCAGCTTTCGATCCGGCGCGCCTTTCCGGACTCGCTCGATCTGCTGCTGATCTGCATCGAATCCGGCATGTCGATCGAAGCCGCGTTCCGGAAGGTCAGTGTCGAGATTGCGACACAGTCGGTCGCGCTCTCGGAAGAGTTTACGCTCACCACGGCCGAATTGTCTTACTTGCAGGACCGCAAGGTCGCCTATGAAAATCTCGCCAAGCGCACCGGCGTCGACGGCGTCAAGTCGGTTTGCCTCGCGCTGCAACAGTCGGAACGCTACGGAACGCCGCTCGGCCAGAGCCTGCGCGTCATGGCCCAGGAAAATCGCGACATGCGCATGAACGAGGCCGAAAAGAAGGCCGCCGCGCTGCCGCCGAAACTGACGGTGCCGATGATCCTGTTCTTCCTGCCGGTGCTGTTTGTGGTCATCCTCGGGCCGACCGGCATCAAGGTCGCGGCAATGCAATGACGCAGCGTCCGGTACCGCCGACGTGAAGTCTCTGCACCCGCAGGCAGCGAGTTCGATCAGGCAGAAAGCGGTACTGGATTTGCTGATGCCGGTGACTTTCCGAAGTTCGTAAAAGGTACGCGGCTCGCGGT
>NZ_JBAVCF010000424.1:0-2898 GCF_049586575.1 Bradyrhizobium sp. | reverse complement strand
CGCCAGTCCGGCGTAATTCCATAATGCTGATATTCGGTATGGGCATCCTTCAACGTGGCGTCCGTCTGCGGAGCGATCGAATCGCCTTCACCCGTAATTTCCGTCGTGATTCCCTGAAATATTTTCGACGGCACATGCGGGTCCACCAGCATCGTGACTTCCGATTGCCCGAGCATGTCGATGAAGCCCGGCGCAACCACGCGCCCTGCTGCATCAATCTCCTGCTTGGCATGCGCGCGCGACAAATTCCCGATCGTCGCAATGCGCCCGTCGCGTACACCAATGTCGCCCGCATACCACGGCGAGCCGGTGCCGTCGATAATGTGCCCGTTGCGTATCACGACGTCGAACTCGCGATCTTGCGCGCCGCCTTGTGCTGGCGCGGGCCGCGTTTCACGCGCTAGAAAGGCGAATGCCAGCCCGCTCACCACGAACATCACCGCCACAACCGCGATCCGTCTGCGCATTCTTTTCCCCCGAACCGATTCGTTCATCCTCACGAATTAACGCGCCCGAGTATACCGCGACATTCGCCTTTCGCCGCGGGGCAACCCGCGCCGACGCTTGCGCGTCGCGCCGCTTTTCAGTACCGTGGGCAGTCGTGACGAAAACTTCAGCGCGTCCCCGGCGAAAAAACATCCTCCTCACCGGATGCGCCGAACTTCTTACCCTTCGAGGAGCTGTGCCGCGTCGTGGCCGCGCACTCGGCGATCTGGGCATCATTCGCGATGGCGCGCTGCTGATTCGCGACGGGCGCATCGCCGCCGTCGGCCCGCGCCGCCGTATCGAAAGCCTCCGCGAATCGCGTCACGCTCGCAAACTTGACCTCGGCGGACGCGTCGTTCTCCCTGGATTCGTTGATTCGCATACGCATCTCGTTTTCCCTGCCTCCCGCGCCGCCGAGTACGAGCAACGGATTCGCGGAGCTAGTTACGAAGAAATCGCTCGCGCCGGCGGAGGCATTCTGAATAGTGCGCGCAAACTGCGCAGCGCCTCGCCCGCAGAGCTAAAACATCGCGCGGTCACCCATCTCGCGCAATTCGCCGCGCACGGAACCACCACGCTCGAAGCAAAATCCGGCTACGGGCTCACATGGGAAAGCGAACGCAAGATTCTCGTGATTCTTCAGGAGCTCGAACGCGAACAGCCGCTCGACATTGTGCGCACTTTTCTCGGCGCGCACGTTGTCCCGCATGAGTATCGCCATCGCGCGGGCAAAACGCCGGATGCCTATGTCGAACTCATCTGTCGTCAGTGGCTGCCGCAGGTCGCGGCGGAAAATCTCGCCGAATTCTGCGATGTGTTTTGCGACCGTGGCGCATTCACTGTCGCTCAGTCGCGAACAATCCTGATCGCGGCGCGAGCCTGCGGCCTGGCTTTGCGCCTCCACGCCGAGCAGATTGCGCGCACCGGCGCGGCGCAACTTGCCGTCGAGATGCACGCCGCAAGTGCTGATCATCTCGAAAAAGTATCCGCCGGCGACATTCGCGCGCTCGCGCACTCCAACGTCACCTGCACAATGCTTCCCGGCTGCTGCTTCCATCTCGGCCTCCCCCAATACGGGCCCGCGCGCAAACTCATCGACGCAGGCGCTATCGTCGCCCTCGCCACCGATTTTAATCCCGGCACCAGCCCGGCGCTTTCCATGCCGGCGATTTTGTCTCTCGCTTGCACGCAAATGCGCATGACGCCCGCCGAAGCCATTACTGCCGCCACGATGAACCCTGCATATTCACTCGCGCGCCACGATCGCATCGGCTCCCTCGAAGTTGGCAAGTTCGCCGACCTCGCCGCGTTCGATCTGGATGATTACCGCGAAATTCCCTATTATTTTGGTGTGAATCATTGTTCGCTGACCATGAAGCGCGGCCGCATCATTTATGCTCGGGAACGCTCCAGCCGCGCTTGATTCAGGCGCGCATCTCACAACAAAGTGAATCGAACAGTGTTAATTCATAACAAGGAAGCCATTTTCGAATGAAACATCTAATCGAATGCGTGCCAAATTTTTCCGAAGGCCGAGACGCCGCCAAAATTGACGCGCTTGTCGCCGCCATGCAAGCCGTCGAAGGCGTCTACATCCTCGACCGCGAAAGCGATGCCGACCATAATCGCTGCGTCGTCACGCTCGCAGGCGAACCTGAACCCGTCGCTGAAGCGGCGCTTCGCGGCATTGGCAAAGCTCTCGAGCTGATCGACCTCACCAAACATTCCGGTGCACATCCACGTCTCGGCGCTACCGATGTGATTCCGTTCATCCCCGTCGACGGAGTCACCATCGAAGAATGTGTCGCGCTCGCGAAAAAAGTCGGTCACGAAATCTGGAAACGCTACCAAATTCCCGTTTATTTCTACGAAGCTGCCGCTTTACGCCCCGAGCGCACGAATCTCGAAAGCGTCCGCAAAGGCCAATTCGAGGGCGTTCGCGAGGAAGTCCTGAAGAATCCGGACCGCGCCCCTGACATCGGCGAACCGCGGCTGCATCCCACCGCAGGCGCAGTAATTGTGGGCGCACGGAAATTTCTGATTGCTTACAACATCAACCTCGACACGCCCGACGTCGAAATTGCCAAGAAAATCGCCAAGACCATCCGCTTTTCGAGCGGCGGCTTGCGCTACGTGAAAGCGATGGGCGTCGATTTGCGCGCGCGCCATGTCGCGCAAGTTTCCATCAATATGACAGACTATGAGCAGACGCCGCTTCACCGCGTCTTCGAAATGGTCCGCAGCGAAGCGACGCGCTATGGCGCCTCCATCATGGGCAGCGAAATTGTCGGCCTCATTCCCAAGCGCGCCCTCGAAATGACCGCCGAATTTTATCTGCAATTCGAGAATTTCTCGCCCGCCCAGGTTTTCGAAAACCGCCTGGCCGCCGCTCTTTCTGGCTCGCCGCTCGAA
>NZ_JBAVCF010000423.1:0-3042 GCF_049586575.1 Bradyrhizobium sp. | reverse complement strand
CCGCGAGTCAAACGAGGTCACTATGGCGATTCCGACGATCGAAAAGCGAGAGGAATACGTCAGCTTCGCAGAGCATTGCGTGAAGTTGGCAAGACAAACGAATGATCAGGAATCTCGCCGCATTCTGCGCGACATGGCAGCAGAATGGCTAAGACTAGTAGACACGGCCGACCATTAATCAAAAACAGCCCCAGTATTAAACGGTCCACTTCGTTTCGGGCAAGGCGCGCTATTTCGGAATACGATGTCGCCACCGAAAGCCACCGATTTCTCTATCCGGCGGGTCCGGTTGCATTCGCGGACCGCGTCGCGATTCCGGTGAGTTGCGATGACGATTAAGTGTCACTGTCACCGCAATTCCTACTGATAGAGAACATTGCCGTTCGCCCAGACCAGCAGGGCAAGGGCCTCGGCGACAAAACTGCTGCGGCACGCTGAGGACGGCGCGCGTTTGCTCGGTGTCGACGAGACGCGCCTGCAAGGCGGGAAATCAAAACTCGGGATTGTCGGAGCGAGGAAGTTCGGCATCGCCGCGGCGAAAGAAGTCGACATCGACGAAACGGAAAAGGTAAAGGCTTGCTAGCTACTTGTCGGACCCCCACGCCGAATAATATTCATCACGTCAGCAACGAATATACACATGGCTCTTGAACCGTCGTCGTATGAAAGCGCGGGAAACACTGGTTTGACGATGTCGCAACAGAAGCCTAACGGGTTGCTTTCATTGGGTCGCTGGACTGCTAAGGCGTGAATGGCAAGCAGGTTTACCTATGGTCTTCCATAGCAAGCCGCAGCGCCATCGGGATGCGCTGTGCTTTTCCGCCTGAGATAAAGGCCACGCGTACACGCGCCGTGACTAAGAGATCGCCTGCGCGCCTGCATTCCTGCAGCAAGGTAATTGACGCGCCTCTCACCTCTTGCGGTAGCGTGACGACGTCAAGCACGTCGTCCAAGACCGCCGGCTTTAGAAAATCGATCGTCATCGAACGGACAACAAAGGTAAAGCCGGGCGCATCGTTCCGCGCTTCTTGGAGCAGCGCTCGCTGATTGGTTCCGAGCAGGCGCAAGTAATTCGTTCTGCCGCGTTCCATGAAGCGCAAAAAATTCGCATGATAAACAATTTGGCCAGAGTCCGTATCCTCAAAATAGACGCGGACCCGCATCTGATGGCGCCCATCGCGAATTTCACCGTCGAGAGAGGCTGTCAAAGTGCGATTCCCGTCATTGCGGTTCCGAGAACCAATTGTCTTGCACAGAGGCGCTTTTCTGAGCAAGCATCAAAACTCCGGGCTTGGCTCCTGCAGTCGGAAGCTCCAGCGCCCTGCCGTGTGAATGCTGCATGCACTTTGCCGGGGATAAATAGCGGCCAGCCACTGGCGCAGCCCCTTCCTGCGCGAGTTGGCCGGGCTGATCGCGCCCCTGAGGACACCGTTCGTCGGTATCTTCGACCGCTTGCGTTGGACATAGTGCTTTGCTTGTATGTCACACCTCGCTGCCGCGTTCGATGCCGTGATTGGAGGGCGGGTTATCTCTCGATGCCACGTTCGCTATGCAACGGTGAATGGTCATCCGGTCAATGAAATCCGCGCAGGTCTCAGCTTCGCCTTCAAGGAGGAAGGAGATACCACGCCGTTGAAGCCGGGCGTGACCTTCGGCAATTGGGGGCTTTCGCGATGAAAAGAGCGGTCTTCGTGTCGACATATGCCTACATAGCTCTGCGGCGATTGAGCGCGAAGCCCACGGCCAAAGCCGCGATCATGACGATCTGGGCTGCGACGGTCTGTTTGGTCGGAAAGAGGCCGACCAGAGAAAGGCGCGGCACAACGTGTAGCGGCGCGATGCCGACGATGCCGGCCTCCTGCAGCGCCGATATGCCCTTCCCCGCGAGCACGACCGTCAGGACCGCCATGAGCCACGAACTGTAGGTAAAGAACTTGCCAATCGGCAGGCGGCGGCTGTAGCGCAGCATAGCCCAAGCGATGAACGCCAGCGCAGCACATGCGCTCAGAGCGCCGGCGAGGATCGCGCTGCCATTTCCCTGGCTCCAGAGCGCCGCATAGAAAAGGATGGTTTCGAAAACCTCGCGGTAAACGACGATGAATGCCAGCGCTAACAGAAACCAGGCCGACCCGCCGGACAGCGCCTTCGACATCTTCTCTTGGATGTAGCGCTGCCACTGGTCGGCTTGCGCCTTGCCGTGCATCCAGATGCCGACCAAGAGTAGGACGACAGCGGCAAAAACCGACCCGAACCCCTCGGTCAATTCCCGGCTCGCCCCGCTGATGCCGATCACCCAGGTTGCGACAACCCACGTAAGAAAGCCCGCGACCAGGGCGCCTATCCAGCCTGCATGGACGTACGGCATGACGTCCATCCGCTCGGCCTGGCGGAGAAACGCGATCATGGCCACCACGATCAGTAGCGCTTCCAACCCTTCGCGCAGCAGGATGGTCGCGGCGCCGAGGAACGTAGACAGTCCGCTGACGGCATTCGGCGAAAGTGTCGCCTGTGCATCGTCGAGAAGGCCATCAAGGACCTGCACGCGATCGGATAACGCGTCGGCGGTCTCTCCGCCCTGCACGGCTGCGCGGTACTCGCCCATCAGGCCCTCGATCCGCTCCATCAGGGTGCGGTCGCTCACACTCAACGCCGGCTCGATCGGCTCGAACCCGTCGAGATAGGCGGACAGAGCCAACTCGCTGGCGCGCCGGCGATCGCCTATCCGGACAGCATCGACGCTCTCCGACAGGCGGCTGCGCACCATGGAAAGGGCGCTATCCTGTTGCGCAACCGCGTCCGGATGGCGACGCAGATACGCCACGAGCGCATCGGCCTTTTCCTGACCAATCTTGCCAGCGAGTGCAGCGGGCGTCGTCCCGATGAGCGTCTTCAGATCGGGAATGAGCCGACGCAAGGAAGCGTCTTGCTTCCACAGCCGTTCGCCTTCGTCGGCGGCGGCGTCCGGGAAGGCGAAGCGCCCGGCGTAGAACGCTAGGGCCCAACGATCGTCTGGCGGCAGACCATCGAAGCTTGGCATCGACG
>NZ_JBAVCF010000422.1:0-5885 GCF_049586575.1 Bradyrhizobium sp. | reverse complement strand
GCTTCAGCCGTTGCCGCCGCCGATCCTGGTGTCGACGCCGCCGGCGGAAACGCCACCACCGCCGACCGTGGCGCGGGCTGACGACCCGCTGCGCCCGACGCCACCGGCCGATATTCCAAACCCGCATGCGCCCTTGGATTTGCGGGCCGATGCCACCACAGATCAGCCGGTGAAACGGCCCTCGGTTGCCGACGATGTGCTCTCGGCCACCAAGAAGCTGTTCAACTCGGTGCTGCCGAAGCAACAGCAACAGTGATTCGTCCGTCACGATCGGCCGTGCCGACTGACTTGGCGGCCGGTTGGCGCTGCTAACAAATTATTTCAGAAGGTTTCGTAGCTCTGGCCCGGCTTGCCGCCGACGCGGGCGAAGGCGGATCGTGCAGCATCGTCTTTGGGGCGTAGATTGATGGCGCGCCCGTAGGAGCCGGCGGCCCTGGTCTTGTCGCCAAGGCGCTCATAAGCAAGCCCCCGCGTTATCCAGGCCTGGGCGTTGTTCGGATCGTCCTGCACTGCTTCATCGAGATCGGCCGCAGCCTCCTTGGCTTGGCCGAGCGCCAGATAGCTGAGCGCGCGGCCGAGCAGGGGCTCGGCTTGCTGCGGTATCAGGCCGTTGGCCGCGCTGAAGTCCTCGATCGCGAACGAGTGCTGCTTCTCGTTCTGATAGAGCAGGCCGCGATTGTAATAGGCCTCCGCATCGTCAGGACGAAGGGCGATCGCCTTGTTGAAATCCTCGAGCGCCGGGGCCGCTTCGCCCCGCGCCTTGTGGACGAGGCCACGGCCGAGCCACGCCGGCGCGTAATTGGCATCGAGCGCCAGCGCGCGTTCATAATCGGACATGGACTGATCGAGCCGTTTGGTCTTGCGGTAGATCTGGCCGCGGTTGGCGAAGGCCTGTCCGTAATTGGGATCGAGGCTGATCGCCTTGTTGAAATCAGCCAGCGCCTCGTCGGTCTTTCCGGCCTGCGCCAGCACCGAACCCCGCATGTTGTAGGCCTGCGGATTGTCGGGGTTGTTCTTGATGGTTTCGGTGAGCGAGGCGATGTTGGCCGAGGAAGTGATTTGCGCGGGCTCTTCCTTGGGCTCCGGGGAGTTTGTCAGCGATCCCAGCGTCATCGAACAGCCGCCGAGCGCGATCGCAGCCAGCGCGATCGCCGCGGATGCACGCGGTCGATGGCGCAAATGTCCGGAAGGGACTCCAGCAATCGGAACCGTCATCGTGCGGGATACTCAAGCGCTTACCTGCTTAGTGGTAGCCTGCTCCGCTGCGAAATGCATCGGCCAAATCGCCCGCAAGTTTACGGCTAATGTCCGGTTCTGACATTCGTACCCTGTCGGGCGACACTGAGAGGAACGTCAGTGTTGCCCCACTAGCGGCATATAAACAACAAAGCGGGCCAAGTGGCCCGCGTTGAAGAATTCATGTCTGAAAATTAATCGATCAGCGCGGTCCGCGAGGACCACCTGGACCGCTGCGGCCGCCACCGGGACCACCGCGATCGGAACCCGGGCCGGCGCCGAACACCGGCTTCGGCTTCATCGGAAGCAGGCCTTCACGCTGCAACTTTTTGCGGGCGAGCTTGCGCGCGCGGCGCACGGCTTCGGCCTTTTCGCGGGCCTTCTTCTCGGAGGGTTTTTCGTAGTGACCGCGGAGCTTCATCTCGCGGAAAATACCCTCACGCTGCATCTTCTTCTTCAGCGCCTTGAGGGCTTGGTCGACATTGTTATCGCGAACGAGAACCTGCACGCGGCATCCTCTTTCCATTGATCGGATTGGATTCTGTTAAGGTCAAAGGGACGGAAAAAAAGCCAATCACCTGACCTTTGAGCGCGCGGATGTATCAGACAAAGGTCCTAATGTCCACCGCTGCGAGCAAAAATCGGCGTGCCAGTTGCGCCAAAAGCCGCTCCGGAGGTCCCCAATCAGGGGCTTTTCGGCGGTCCAGCTACCGGGGTCACCTGGGTGACATGGCCCATCTTGCGCCCGGGCCGGGGCGCGCCCTTGCCGTAGAGATGAACGGTGGCGCCGGGAACGCCGAGCCAGTCCTTATAGCTGTTGATCTCGTCCCCGATCAGGTTGGTCATGGTGACCTCGCCATGGCGCAGCGGTTTGCCCAGCGGCCATCCGGCGATCGCGCGGATATGCTGTTCAAACTGCGAGATCGAGGCGCCGTCCAGCGTCCAGTGACCGGAATTGTGCACGCGCGGCGCAATCTCGTTGACCAGCACGTCCGGTTTGCCGTCGCTGTTGACCACGAACATCTCGACCGCCAGCACGCCGACATAGTCGAGCGCGGCAGCGATGCGTTGCGCGATGTCCCGGGCCTGCGCGGCGAGTGCATCCGACAAGGCCGCAGGCACGCGCGAAATCTTGAGGATGTGATCCCTGTGCTCGTTTTCGGTGACGTCAAAGCATTCGACGCCGCCGTCGGCCGAACGTGCGGCAATAACGGAGACTTCGCGCTCGAACGGAACGAAGGCTTCGAGGATCGCCGATTTGGTGCCGAGGTCGGCCCACGCCCGATCGGCATCGTCGATGGCGCGAAGAATGGTCTGGCCCTTGCCGTCATAGCCGAAGCGGCGGGTCTTGAGCACGGCGGGCAGGCCGATCCTGGCGATCGCCGCGCGCAAGGCCTGCGGTGACGAAACGTCGGCATAATCGGCGGTCCGGATGCCGAGCCCCTTGACGAAATCCTTTTCGATCAGACGATCCTGGGTCGTCTCCAGAATCTTGCGTTCGGGCAATACCGGCCGCCGCGCCGCCAGGATCATCGCGGAAGCCGCAGGCACGTTCTCGAATTCATAGGTGATGACATCGACTTCGGCTGCGAAAAGTTCGAGCGCTTCGACGTCGGCATATTCAGCGCAGGTGGCATTCGCCACGACATCGAAGGCGGGCGAGTCCGGATCCGGCGAAAACACCCGGCAGCGCAGGCCGAGCCGTGCCGCCGCCATTGCCAGCATCCGGCCGAGCTGTCCGCCGCCGAGGATTCCGATGGTGTCGCCTGGCTTCAGCGTCACCCGCGATGGAACAGTCACGCGGATTCCTCCGGACGCTCGGCGACCGCATCAGTCTGCTTCTTGCGCCAGGCAGCCAGTCGTTCGGCGAGCGCCTTGTCGTGCAGCGCCAACATGCTTGCCGCCAATAGCGCCGCATTGATCGCGCCGGCCTTGCCGATCGCAAGCGTCCCAACGGGAATGCCGGCGGGCATCTGGACAATGGAATAGAGCGAATCCATTCCTGACAGCGCCTTCGATTCGATCGGCACGCCGAGCACGGGAAGTTCCGTCAGCGACGCAGCCATGCCGGGCAGATGCGCGGCCCCGCCCGCGCCCGCAATGATGATCTTGAACCCGGCGGCCTTCGCGCCTTTGGTGAAGGCGTAGAGCCGTTCCGGCGTGCGATGCGCGGAGACGATGCGTTTCTCGCAAGCCAACCCCAACGCGCCCAAGGTTTCGGCGGCGTGTCGCATGGTCTCCCAGTCCGACTGGCTTCCCATGATGATGGCGATCGGCGCGGTCATATCGTTAATTCTTCTGGCGGAATCCGGAAAATCGGGCCCGATTATAGGATCGGCCCCCTGTTCGGCAAGGTTAGCAAGGGATCGACAATGGACTATCCTGTCTTGGTGCGAACAGGCAAGCGTTCTAGCTCGGGAGTTGCGACCGGCGTTAACGTGAAGGCCGTGTTCAAGGGCGAATTCGAAGCCGGTTTTGCGCCCGGGGAAGGCCGATGAAGAAGAAAACGAAGGGGCCCGGAGCGAAAGCCGCGAAGCGCCGCAAGCCGGCTTCGGCCACCGACAAGACGCTCCTGCGCCGTGCGGCGTCGGCCAGGCGCGGTCCGGCGGCGAAGGACGATGCGAAGGCGGAAATCCGGCGGCTGAAAACCCGGTTGGCCAAGGCATTGGCTTGCATCGAGCAGTTGGAGGCCGCCGCCGACACCGATTTCCTGCTCGGAATTCCCAACAGGCGCGGCTTCGAGCGCGAGCTCGGCCGCGCCATTTCCTATATCCAGCGCTATCACGCCGGCGGCGCGCTGATCGTGCTTGATGTCGACCGGCTGAAACCGATCAATGACAATTTTGGTCATGCGGCGGGAGATCAGGTGCTGAAGGCGATCGTTGCCGCGCTATCGCGCCAGATACGTTCCTCCGACGTGATCGGGCGGCTCGGGGGTGACGAGTTTGCGCTGTTGTTGTGGAATGTCAGTGAGACCGATGCGCACGCCAAGGCCGCCGCACTTGAAGAGGATATCGATCGCCTCAATTTTGCTTTCGCACGCCGTACCGTTGCGACCGGCGTATCCACAGGCGTCGTCGTTCTTGGTCCGCATTCGGATGCCGCGAGCGCGCTGGCGGACGCCGATTGCGCGATGTATGTGCGCAAGGCGCAGCGGCGCCATGAGGTTTGACACGCAACTCGAAAGGCAGAACCATCATGACCAAGCCAACGCCGTTCACGCTTCACGTGGCCGATGCCGATATCGCCGACCTGAGGGAGCGTCTGGCCCGGTCGCGCTTTCCGGATGCCGCGCCTGGCGAGGCCTGGGCCTTTGGTACCGATGTCGCTTACTTGCGCAGCCTCGTGGACTATTGGCGCGACGGATTTGATTGGCGCGCAGAGGAAGCGGCGCTCAATGTCTTTCCGCAATTCCGTGTTCCGCTCGACGGCATCGACTTGCATTACCTGCATGTGCCGGGCGTCGGCGAAAATCCGATGCCGCTGCTTCTGTTGCACGGCTGGCCGGGGTCGGTATTCGAATTTGTCGAGATCATTCCCCGTCTCACCGACCCTGCACGTTTCGGCGGCGATCCACGCGATGCCTTCACGGTGATCGCGCCATCGCTTCCGGGCTATGGGCTTTCGTTCAAGCCGGGCCAGAAAAGATACGGCGTTCCTGAAATGGCGGACTGTGTCGCCGCACTGATGCACGATGTGCTCGGCTTCTCGCGGTTTGCCGCGCAAGGCGGCGACTGGGGCGCGGCCATCACCAGCCGGTTGGCTTACGCCCATGCCGAGAAAATGATCGGTATCCACGTCAACCTGTGGGCGGCGGCGGGGCGCGAGGCGAGCGCGTTCCAAAATCCGACCGAGGAGGAAAAGCGTTACCTCGCCGAACTGGCGCGCTGGATGCGTGAGGAAACCGGCTATCAGTGGATTCAGGGCACCCGTCCGCAGACGCTTTCCTTTGCGTTGATGGATTCCCCCGCGGGTCTCGCGGCCTGGATCGTGGAAAAGTTCCGCGCCTGGTCGGATTGCGATGGCGATGTCGAGCGCGCGATCAGCCGCGATCGCATGCTTGCGGATATCTCGTTCTACTGGTTCACCGGCGCCATCGGGTCGTCATTCTGGCCTTATTACGCGCGGTTTCATGGCTCCGCCATCCTCCCGCCCGGCGCCGTCATCACGGTGCCGACCGGCTATGCACAATTCCCGCGCGAAATCCTCAAGCCTCCGCGCAGCGCCATCGAGCGCGTGCACACGAACATTCGCCGCTGGAGTGTCATGGAAAAGGGCGGGCATTTTGCCGCGCTCGAACAGCCTGAAGCGCTCGCGCGGGAGGTGCGCGCATTTTTCCGCGAGTTGCGCTGAAGCCATAGTGCGGACCGGCGTGGCGGATTGACATTCGCAAACGAATTCCCGGCCCTCGGATACGAATGTCAGAACTGGGACACGAGATCGTCCGGGACCTGTCCGAAGGTCTTGAGCACCCGCGCATCGCTGAATTCTCCGGCCATCGGATCGCCGCTGCGGCAGAAAGCCACCGCGCCGATGCTGCCGGGTGTGCGCGACATCGCCTCCGCACGCCGCAACGCGCTGGAAGAATGCTGGCATTCTTCGGCAGCACCCGCGACCGGCATGCCGGCTTCATCCCGCAAAAAGGGCAT
>NZ_JBAVCF010000421.1:0-11381 GCF_049586575.1 Bradyrhizobium sp. | reverse complement strand
CGAGGGTGCCGGCCATCGCGGGCGGCAGCGGCGGCCGGTTCGCGGTCATCGATGGCGGTGGCGAAATACGCGCGCGCCCGTTCGGGTTGGTCGGGCCTTTACTGGCGTCGGGCGCGGACGTGGCCGGCCCTGGCGAGGGCTTTGGCTTCGCCTGCCCCGGATAGAGTTTCGGCTGCTTGCGTGTGCGGTTGAGCGAGTCGAAGCCGGCATCGGCCGCGCCGCTCGCGGCAGGCAGACCGTATTTCGGAATATTGCCGATCCGCGACGGTGCGGGCCGCTTCTTGTCCGATGGCTGTCCGTGGATCATGGGATCGGCTGGATTATCGGTGGTGTTTTCGCTGATCTTGCGCAGCGGGGAATCCTGCGGGAGGAGAAAGCCGCCGGGGACCGGGCGCAACAGGTCAGGGCTGAGAGTCTGGGCCTGAAGGGGGGAAGCGATCGTGATCAGCGCGAGGCATGGCAAGGCGGCACGCAACAACGTTACGCGCTTGCGGCGGCCCGTAGCTGGACCCGGCATCACGTTATGAATACCTCAGCGGAATCATACACTTGCAGACAAGACCTTCGGGCGGCCGAGGATGACCGGTCCGAAAACGTCGTTAACGGAGTTAAAACAATTATGGTTAATGGGACGTTGAGAGCGGTCGCCCGCGTCGCCTTCTGGCGTCGTCGCGTGGTAGGAAGACCGTCCTGTCTTGTTGTCTTGCGAGACCCCTTCGGAACCACGCATGCGTCAATCGAAACCGCTGATGGCCAATTCAACCGGCACCGATCCCGATAACGCCGCCGTCCAATCGGCCTTACGCACCCTGGAGGCCGAAGGCAGCGGCATTGCCGCGATCGAAGCGGCGCTGCGATCCGACCTCGGCGAGCCCTGTGCCCGCGCGGCCGATCTCATTCGCGGCGCCAAGGGGCGGCTGATCGGTACCGGGCTCGGGAAATCGGGCCATATCGCCCGCAAGATCGCAGCCACCTTTGCTTCCACCGGCACACCGGCGTTCTTTGTGCATGCCGCCGAGGCCGGCCATGGCGACCTCGGCATGATCACCACCGACGACGTCATCCTGGCGCTGTCGTGGTCCGGCGAGCAGCCGGAAATGAAGACGCTCATCACCTATGCCAAACGGTTCCGTATTGCGCTGATCGCGATGACGGCCGAGCAGGACTCCACGCTGAGCCAGGCCGCCGACGTGGCGCTGACGCTGCCGAAGGCGCGCGAGGCCTGTCCGCATAATCTGGCGCCCACCACTTCGTCGCTGATGATGCTGGCGCTGGGCGATGCGCTGGCGATCGCGCTGCTCGAGGGCCGCGGCTTCACGTCAGTGGACTTCAGCGTGCTGCATCCAGGCGGCAAGCTCGGCGCCATGCTGAAACATGTCAGTGAGATCATGCATACGGGAGCGGCCGTGCCACTGAAGCCGCTCGGGACCAGCATGTCGGAAGCCCTCGTCGAAATGACATCGAAGGGCTTCGGCTGCGTCGGCATTGTGGATGCGCGCGGCGCGATCGCCGGCATCGTCACGGACGGCGACTTGCGTCGCCATATGCTGCGGCCTGACCTGCTGACGGCGCTGGTTGACGACGTCATGACGAAAAATCCGAAGACGATCCGCGGCAGTCTGCTGGCCAGCGAGGCGCTGGAAATCCTCAATGCCTCGAAGATTACCGCCTTGATCGTGACTGAAGCCAGCAAGCCGGTCGGCATCGTGCACTTGCACGATCTCTTGCGCACCGGTGTGGTGTAGGCCGCCCTTCATCGTGGAAACCGTGCCGCTTTCTCCTCCAGCGGCAGACGCAAACCGTTCGCCAGATACGACACGGTTCGGTAGAAGCCGCAGAGCAGGATGATTTCAAAAATCTGCGCCTCGTCGTAATGCGAGGCGAGTTTTGAGAATTCGTCATCACTGAGCGTCGCCCGTAAATGCAGCGCATCGACGGCCGCAATCAATGCTTGCTCGGCCGCCGACCAGCATTCGGCATTCGCGCCATCACGCACGGTGGCGCGTATCTCGGGCTCCGTCAGGCGAGCCGCCTGTGCGAAAATCGCGACATGAACGCCCCATTCGTACTCGCAACCGTTAAGCGCACAGGTCCGATCGATGACGATCTCGCGCTGCCGCAGGCTGAGCGGACCACGGTCGAGCAGGCTGCCGCTACGGAATTTTTCCCAGGCGCGCGGGTTAGAGGCAATCACGCGAAACAACATCAAGGGCGGCGCGCCGCGCATGACTCGGTCGAACTCGGCCTGGATTTCCGGTGCATAAGGCGGCTCCAGCGGGGAAATTCGCGTCATCGGCCAAACTCCGTGCTACATTAACAGTAGCGATACGTTACATTATTTGTAGCAAGCCGCAAGCAAAAGAAAGACGGAAAAGCCCATGCCGAAGCCACCCTCGACCGCCCGCAGGATCATCGGCAGAGGCCGCGTACGCGGCTCCCGGACCGGCCGGCCGATCATGGTGTTGCTCGACCTGTTCGGGCGGCGGTGGAGCTTGCGCATTCTCTGGGAGTTGCGCGAGCAGGCCCTGACCTCGCGCGCACTGCGCACCGCCTGCGACGAGGCCTCGCCGACGGTGCTCAACGACCGGCTGAAGGAACTGCGTGAAGCCGGCTTTATCGAGCTTGTCCCGGGCAGCGGCTACCGCTTGACGGATATGGGCCGGGAGTTGCTCGAAACTCTCCTGCCGTTACATCGTTTCGCTGAACGCTGGGGCAAGGAGCGCAGGTAGTGGTCCGATTCTAACATTCGTATCCCGTCTCAGCGGGCACTTTTACGAAATGTTGGAATCAAAGGGCCACAAGCAATCGTACGTTTCTGGTGGAGCCTTGGATTTGACATTCGCATTGAGAGCCCGCGGCTAGGCGGCCTGCGAATGTCAAATCCACTCCACCAGCATCAAGCCGCAGCCACCGTCAGGCTCGCGCCATCGGCCTGCACGATCCGTACCCGGCTGCCCGCCGGCGCGTCGGGACCTGCAACCCGCCAGACCGTGTCGTCGATCCGCACCGTGCCTGCGCCGTCGATAGTCGGCTTCTCCAGCGTAAACACACGCCCGACGAGAGCATCGGCGCGCTTGTTGAGGAACGGTTACCCGCAGCACTGTGATGCGCCAGACGACGCCATAGCGGCACGGCGGCGGCGGCGAAAACCGCGAACATCAAGATCTGGACTTGCCAGGATGGACTGAACGCAAACGACACCAGCCCGGTCAACAGCGCCGCCAGCCCCGCGGTAAACCCGTCACTTAGTCGCCGGCGGCAAATCTAAGGTTCGAGCGAAGGAAATGCGAGTGGTCAAATCCAGCCCTGAAGCTCGCGCAAGACGAGCTGGCGGATCATGTCCATGCCGCCCTCGCTGTCATTCAGGCAGGGAATGAAGGAAAATTGTTCGCCGCCATTGTGCTGGAAGATTTCGGCATTTTCCTGGGCAATCTCCTCCAGCGTTTCGAGGCAGTCGGCCGCAAACCCGGGGGTGACGACGGCAACCCGCCGCACGCCGTCTTTGGCCAGTTTTTCCATGGTCTTGTCGGTGTAGGGCTGAAGCCATTGATCGAAGCCGAAGCGCGACTGAAACGTCAGAAGCAGCTTCGATGAATCGAGACCGAGGCGTTTGCGAAGGGCCTCCGTCGTCGCCAGGCATTGGCGCGCATAGGGATCTCCCTTGTCGACATATTTTTGCGGCATACCGTGAAACGAGGCCACGATGACCTCGGGCTGGGCCGGCAAGCCCGCCAGATGCGTCTCGATCGACACCGCAAGCGCATCGATGTAATCAGGATCGTCATAATAAGGCGGCGTCACCCGCAGCGTCGGTTGCGCGCGCATCTTGCCCAGCACGCGAAACACCTCGTCGCAAACGGTCGCCGACGTTGCCGCCGAATATTGCGGATAGAGCGGCACCACCAGCAGGCGCCCACAGCCGAGCGCCATCAGAGCGCCGATCCGCTCGGCAATCGATGGATTGCCGTACCGCATCGCCCAGTCGACCTCGACATGATCATGATCGGCAATGCCGGCGGCGAGTTTGTCCGCCTGCGCGCGGGTGATGGTCTTGAGCGGCGACTCGTCTGCGACCGTATTCCAGATCTTGCGATAATCGCGTGCCTTGCGAGCCGGGCGGGTGCGCAGAATGATACCATTGAGCGCAAGCTTCCACAGCAAGCCCTGATTTTCGATCACCCGCGGATCGGACAGAAACTCCTTGAGATAAACACGCACCCCGCGCGCGTCCGCCGTGTCGGGCGTGCCGAGATTGACCAGGAGAATCCCGACGCGCTCCGGCGTGACGCCGGCGGCGGGCTTGGAAATATCGATCGGCGAGACCACTGTCATGACGCTGGCTTCGCGCGCCGGACCGTCCTTGTCAAGATAACAGCGGGTTCGATATTCTTGTCCTCAAAGCGATCCCGGCACTACCGGGCGTCGGGCGTCGGAGGAAATATGACAATCGCCGAATGGTGCGTTTTCTTAAGCCTGCTGCTCTATCTCCTGAGCATCGCCTCGGTAAAATGGCTCCGCTTTGACCGTTTCGATAATTCCAAACCGCGCGACCCCGCCTTCTATGAAGACCCTATTTCGTCGCGCGCGCTGGGCGCGCACCAGAACGGGATCGAGGCGTTTCCGTTCTTTGCAGCGGCAGTGTTGCTCGCCGAATTTCGCGCCTGCCCGCAAAATCTGATCAACGAACTCGCCATTCTGTTTGTGATCGTTCGGATAGCGTATGTCTTTACCTATATCGGCGACCGGCCAACGCTTCGCTCGATCCTGTGGAGCATCGGCTTTGCGCTCAACATTGCGATCTTCTTCATGCCGGCGCTGCGCCACTTTCTGCCGCTATAGGATCGGCTGAAGACAGGTCAGCGGTTCGGCGAAGAGATAACCGGACAACAGGCCAAGGCCAAACAGCAACACGAGCCCCGCCGCGCCAAATTCGATGCCGCGCATGATCAAGGCGCCGCCGCCGTCGCTCACACGGCTGATGCGGCCCGCGACATCCCTGGCCGAGACCGCCAATATCGCGATGGAAGCCACCGTGATCGCCGTGCCGAGCCCCATCACAAAGGTTGCGGCAATGCCGGCCCAGAACAGGCCCTGGGCCAGCGCGAACACCAGAACCAGAATGGCACCCGAACACGGCCGCAAGCCGACCGCCAAGATCGCAGCGATGCCGCGACGCCAGCCGCCTGGGCCGGCGAGCTCCGTGGGCAGTGGTCCGTGGGAGTGGCCGCAATGTTCGTCATGGACGTGGCCATCATGATCGTGATCATGCCCGTGGCCGGCGTGATCGTGGCCAACATGATCGTGAGACACCGAGGCCGAGGCCAGCGCTAATCCGGGCATCGGCCGGTTTGCCTGCAACGCGCCAATAAAACTGCCACCCTTGGTCCAGACCAGCCGCGCCCCGAATGCCGCGATCAGGGCATAGCTCGCAATCGCGATCACCCTTTCGGCCCCGCACATGGTCTTCGCCGTGACATTGAGCAGCCACGCGCCGATCGAAACGATCAGAACGGCCACCAGCGATTGCAACAAAGCAGACGCAAAGGAGAGCACGATGCCGCGCCGCGCGGTCTCCTGATTGGCGACCAGATAGGACGAGATCACCGCCTTGCCGTGGCCGGGACCGGCAGCATGAAAAATCCCGTAGGCGAACGAGATCGCGAGCAGCGTCCTGACCGCACTTCCGTCGGACTTGGCCGCGCGGATCGTGGACGACATCTCGCGGTAGAATTCCGATTGCCTGGCGAGCAACCAACCGATCAGGCCCCCAGCGTGCGGGTCGCTGACGGGACGCCCGCCGCCGAAAGGCGTCTGCGCCGCCACGACATGCATCACGCCATCCACCGTCAGCACCGCGGCGACGGCCAGCGCGCCAAGCGCGAGCGCATGCCCGAGGCGCCGTCCATCCTTGCACTGGCCAGGCTTCATGGACACATCACCGTAATCTTGTTGGCGAACATCGCGCCATAGTTGGAGTTGCCGCCGCTGAGGAAATTGTCCTCGCCCATCGCCTGCGCACCGGCCGCGCCGTCATTCGGCCGCTGGAAGCCGAACTTGCAACCCTCGGGCGCCCCGACCAGCCGCACCGGATCCTTGTCGGCAAGCTTGAAGTCGACGAAGAAGGTGGGGTCAAAAATCTCGAGCGACAGCTCTTGGGTCTTGATCGGCGTCTTCAGCGGCAAGGTGAAATGCAGCACCAGAAAGCCGTCCTTGTATTCGAGGAAATAGTCGACCGGCTCCAGAAACCTGCCCTTTTTCCCGTCAGCCTTGGCAAAGGTGAAGAAGGCGAATTCCTTCAGCGACTCGACATTGGTCTGGGCGAGCGGCGCCAGTTCCTCGTGGGTGTAGACGCCCTTCGTCTTGCTCTCGATACCCTGCAAGGCATAGGTCGAGAACATATCGTCAAAGGTCCAGGCGTGACGCACCGCGGTCATCGAGCCATCGGGCGCATAGATCAGTTCACTCGCGGATGTGATCCAGACGTGCGGGTGGGCGTGCGCAGCTGTCGCGCCGAACACCCCGACGCAGGCCAGTAACAGCCAGCCAATCAGGCGGGACCGGGCGCGCTTCATCTCAAGGCGGTTTCCAGCAGGCCGCGGCGGCGGAGCAGCGCATCCGGTTCGGGTTCGCGTCCACGGAAGGCGACATAGGCGTCTTCCGGGTCGCGCGAGCCGCCGGAAGAATAGATGTCGTCATGCAGGCGCTTGGCGACCGCGGGATCGAAGATGTCGCCGGCCTCCTCAAAGGCGCCGAAGGCATCGGCGTCCATCACCTCGGACCACATGTAGCTGTAATAACCCGAGGCGTAGTGATCGCCGGAGAAGATATGCCCGAATTGCTGCGGCCGGTGGCGCATCGCGATTTCCGCCGGCATGCCGATCTTCTCCAGCTCGCGCCGCTCAAAAGCGCGCACGTCGGTGCTGGCGGACGCCGGCTGGGTGTGGAATTCGAGATCGAGCAGCGCCGACGCCACGAACTCCACCGTGGCAAAACCCTGATTGAACTTCCGCGCGGCGATGAAGCGCCGAAGCAGGTCGTCCGGCAGCGGCTCCCCGGTCTGGTAGTGGCGGGCAAACTGGCGCAACACCTGCGGCTGCTCCTGCCAGTGCTCGTAAAGCTGTGAAGGCAACTCGACGAAATCGGTGAACACGCTGGTTCCCGACAAGGATGGAAAGAGGACGTCCGACAGCATTCCGTGCAGGCCGTGGCCGAATTCGTGGAACAGGGTGCGCGCGTCGTCCGGCGACAGCAGCGACGGTTCGCCGTCGGCGCCCTTGGAGAAGTTGCAGACGTTGAGGATGAGCGGCGTGATTTCGCCGTCGAGCCTCTGCTGGTCCCGCAGGGAGGTCATCCAGGCGCCGGAGCGTTTTGAAGGCCGCGCGAAGTAGTCGCCATAGAACAGCGCCTTGTGCGCCCCGGCGCGATCCCTGACCTCCCAGACCCGCACATCCGGATGCCAGACCGGGATATCCTTGCGCTCGACAAAGGAGAGGCCGAACAGGCGGCTGGCGCAGTCGAAGGCGGCCTCGATCATATTGTCGAGCGAGAGGTACGGCTTGATCGCGGAATCGTCGAAATTGGCCCTGACCTGCCGCAGCTTTTCGGCGTAGTAACGCCAGTCCCACGGGGCCAATGCGAAATTACCGCCCTCCTCCGCGATCAGTTCCTGAAGCGCGTCACGATCGGCGAATGCGCGCTCGCGCGCCGGCTTCCAGACCCGCTCCAGCAGCCCGCGAACGGCTTGCGGCGTTTTCGCCATCGAGTCCTCGAGACGGTAGGCGGCAAAGGTCGGATAGCCGAGCAGCTTGGCGCTTTCCTCGCGAAGCGCCAGAATCTCGACGATGGTGGCGTTATTGTCGTTGGCGTTGCCGTTGTCGCCGCGGGCAATGAAGGCCTTGTAGAGCTTCTCGCGGAGGTCGCGGCGGGACGACGTCTTCAGGAAAGGCTCGACGAACGAGCGCGAGAGCGTCACGATGGCCTTGCCGGCGAGCCCCCGCTCCTCCGCCGCCGCCTTTGCGGCCGCGACAAAGCTGTCCGAAAGCCCCTCACGGTCGGCCTCGCCAAGCTCCATGAACCAGTCCTGCTCGTCGCCGAGCAGGTGATGGCTGAAGGCCGTCCCAAGATGAGCCAGCCGCTCGTTGATCTCGGCCATCCGTAATTTTGCGGTCTCATCGAGCCCGGCGCCGGCGCGGTGGAAGCGCGTATAGGTGCGCTCGAGCAGCCGCATCTGCTCGCCCGTCAGGGTAAGCCCGGCGCGATTCTCGTGCAGCTGGGCAATCCGGCCGAACAGCACGGCGTTCATCATGATCGGATTCCAGTGCCGTGCCATCCGCAAGGATACTTCCTTGTCGATCTCCAGCAGCGCCGGATTGGAATGGGCCGACACCAGCGCGTAGAAGACGGCTGACACCTTCGAGAGCAGCTTGCCCGAGCGCTCCAGCGCCGTGATCGTGTTGTCGAAGTCCACCTGCGAGGGATCATGGGTGATCGCGGCAACCTCGGCGGCGTGGTCGACAAAGGCCTGTTCGAACGCGGGCAGGAACAGCTCCGGCGCGATCTCGGCAAAGGGCGGCGTCTCGAATGGCGTCTGCCACGGCCGGAGCAGCGGGTTGGCCTGAGCGGATACAGGCTGGTTGTTTCCCTCGGCTTCTGACATCGAAATTCCCGTTTTAAGTGCCAATTCCAAGCATCAGGCTATATCACGCGATGGGGCTTTTTTGGGCCTTTTACGCTTGATAGAGGCCGCCTTTTCATAGAGATTGCGGCCCGAAAACAGGATGTAAGCACCATGAGCGCGCAGACCTCCCCGACCGGCAGCCGCCAGATCGCCTGGCCCAGCGTCGTCACCGTCATCAGTGCAGCGATCCTGATCAGCGCCGAAGTGTTCGGCGCGGCGTTTGCCGGTGGCTGGGCGCTCGCCATCCTGTTCGGCCTCGACGACACCGGCGCGCACATTCTGCAAGCCATCCTGTTTGCGATCGGCGTCTTGATCATGATCGGCTTCGTCCGCGCGGCCCAGCGCGTCGAGCCGTTCACGCGACGCGCCTGAGCGACTCGCGCAAGCGACGACGCACGCTCGACGCTCGCTGCCTGGCTTGAAGCGTTACGCTTCGTTAAAGAAACTTAACGCCCGTTCATTTCCAGCGCTGCTCGCTCGCCTCACGCGCGACGCCGTAAGCAGGTGTTAGGGAAATTTTCGCTCAGCCTAAAAAAATTGTTGCGAAGCAGAGTCAAAAAGATTATGTGCGGACTTGCCCAATTTCGCACGTGCCTGTGGTCGTGTGTCAGTCGGTAGGTATCCGGACAAGAGGCCGGACAGCCGCCAAGGGTTGAAGAACCGAGGGTCGCGCGAGTCCAGACTTTCAAAGTCGAAGACTCGAAGAGGCCAGCATCTCTCTCCAGAGATGCCGTTGAAGGTCCCTTCTTCCCCTTGCAACCGTGACTGGCAGCCGGAGGCGAACCGGCGCACCTCGTTCTCAACGAGGGACGCGACTTAAAGCAACGACGGATCGGGCTTTTTTGGTCTCTACCGGCATTCCACCGCCGGCGCGGGCTACTGAAAAGGCTTGTCCTTCATTGCCAGGTGAGCGGGCGGGAAATTTCCCAACCAATCCACGGCAGCACAATTCGGTTCTGAGTTCGAGGCTTCGTCGCGTCTCCATCGTGCGGCAACAGCCACGGCACTTACGACCGAGATCAATTTGAACGGGCCCGTCGCTGGGCCGTTTGGAGGGTGCTATGACCGAACGTATCAGGGAATTCCTGCGTAACCGCCGGAACGAGGGCCGGGACGTTGAGCCCTGCCTCGTCGTCGACCTCGAAGTCGTGCGCGACAACTACCAGAACTTCGCCAAGGCGCTGCCCGACAGCCGCGTATTCTACGCGGTGAAGGCAAACCCGGCGGCGGAAGTGCTGTCGCTGCTCGCTTCGCTGGGCTCGTGCTTCGATACCGCGACCGTGGCCGAGATCGAAATGGCGCTGGCCGCGGGCGCAACGCCGGACCGCATCTCCTTCGGCAATACGATCAAGAAGGAGCGCGACATCGCGCGGGCCTTCGCGCTCGGCATTCGGCTGTTCGCGGTCGATTGCACCGCCGAGGTCGAAAAGGTTGCCCGTGCCGCCCCCGGCGCGAAGGTGTTCTGCCGCATCCTCTACGACTGCGCCGGGGCCGAATGGCCGCTGTCGCGGAAGTTCGGCTGCGACCCGGAAATGGCGGTCGACGTGCTCGACCTCGCCAAGCGTCAGGGTCTGGAGCCGTGCGGCATCTCCTTCCACGTCGGTTCGCAGCAGCGCAAGGTGAAGGCCTGGGACCGCGCTTTGGCGATGGCCTCCCAGGTGTTTCGCGACTGCGCCGAGCGGGGGATCAGCCTCTCCATGGTCAACATGGGCGGCGGATTCCCGACCAGGTACCTCAAGGACGTTCCTCCGGTCGTGCAGTACGGCCGGTCGATCTTCCGCGCGCTCCGCAAGCATTTCGGCAACCAGATCCCGGAAACCATCATCGAACCGGGACGCGGCATGGTCGGCAATGCGGGCATCATCGAGTCCGAGGTCATCCTGATCTCCAGGAAGAGCGACGAGGACGAGGTGCGCTGGGTGTACCTGGACATCGGCAAGTTCGGTGGTCTCGCCGAGACCATGGACGAGTCGATCCGCTACGCGATCCGCACCCCGCATGACGGGGCCGAGATGGCGCCGT
Source organism: Bradyrhizobium sp. (assembly GCF_049586575.1). Classification (GTDB taxonomy): domain Bacteria; phylum Pseudomonadota; class Alphaproteobacteria; order Rhizobiales; family Xanthobacteraceae; genus Bradyrhizobium. The sequence continues at coordinate 682 of NZ_JBAVCF010000421.1, read as the reverse complement.
GCGTCCTCGCAGGACCGACCTGCGATTCCGCCGACGTCCTGTACGAGAAGATGCCGTATCCGCTTCCGGTAACGCTTGAGATCGGCGACAAGGTGCTGATCGAGGGGACCGGGGCCTATACGTCGACTTACTCGTCGGTGGCCTTCAACGGCATTCCGCCGCTCAAGACCTACCACATCTGATCCTGCCTCTTTTGAAGGCTTGAGATAACCGGGAGCCGGTCCGCCGGCTCCCTCCCTGACATTGCCGATTTGGACAACGCAGCCGCCGGCTTTGCCGCCCGCGAGCTGTGGGGACTGACGTGCCATGACTGCCTTGCGGAAGACCAACATTGCCCTCACCCCGAAAGCCGCTCCGTTCGCGATCCGTGCGGAGAAGGCTTCCGACGTCGTCGCCCGTGAAGCGCTGCTCGATGCCTGCTTTGGCGCCAACCGCGATATGCGCACCTGCGAGCGGTTGCGTGACGGACGCGCGCCCGCCGAAGGCCTTGCCTTCTCGGCGGTGCGCCAGGGGAAGCTGGTCGGAACCGTACGGCTGTGGCCCGTCAGTGCCGGCGGCGTCCCGGCGCTGATGTTGGGACCGCTCGCGGTCGATGGTCGTCACCGCGGGCTCGGCATCGGCGCGGCGTTGATGGATCACGCCCTTTCCGCTGCCAGGCAACGCGGCCATGGCGCGGTGATCC
>NZ_JBAVCF010000420.1:0-2925 GCF_049586575.1 Bradyrhizobium sp. | reverse complement strand
GCTTTCTGCAAGCTTCAGTGCTGGCTCCCAAATATCTATTCCCACCATCTGCATGCGAGGCCATATTTTGGCGCACTCGATTGCAAGCCATCCCGTACCGGTACCAACGTCAAGGAATTTGGTATTGCCATCGAGAACTGCGGCTAACGCCGGGCGCTGCCGCGCGATGGTTTCGAAGTTGCGCGCTCCAGCGCGGGAGCCTCGCCCGCGTTCCTGCAGTACCGACGGATCTTCATACGTCCAACCTGGAGCCCGGTCAGGTTAACGAATGAGGTCCAGTGCTTCCGGTAAGGCATAGGTCAATTGTCCCACTATCGTGGCAATTTGACCCGGAGCTAGGGCGTCGATCTGCTCCGGACCGAACTTATCAACTACCGCTCGTAACGCGCTTCGCAGGCGAGGATCTCCATCTTTCCCCGATTGCCGCAGCCGCAACTCGGCACCAAGCGCACCCATTGCTTGCGCAGTCGCGGCAAGCTCTCGCACTTTCGCGTACAAAATCGGGAAGCTCATCGACTGATCCCATTCCAAGAAGACACAGAACCCTAATTGGGTTTGCGCCTCGGTGTCCAGCAACACCGGGCCTCTTCTTTGCCGATCAGCTCCGCAATGTTCCGCTATCGGGACACATTCGCTGCGAGGCGCGCTGAATCTGACAGTCGCGCTGCAGCCCAAGAGCCGATGCGCCCAGGCAAAGGGAAAAGCGGGCGGAAAGGCAAACTGAGCGGCGGGGCGCAGGCCGCACCTTCGCGAGAGCCGGTGGTCCAAGAGGCTCCCTCCCCGCTGGCGCGCGATAAAGCAAACGATCCCGGCGAGCCGTCTGACACGTGGCAGCAAAAAGCATTCCTATTGCGGGGTCGAGCAAGGGCTCGGCTCCCCGAGACTGTCCGAATCGCTACTTCGACGCCGCCGCATGCTTTGCCGCTTGACTCACAATCTTATAGGCCACCGCCAATGTCGGTGTCTTGCTTGACACCTCGGTGCCGACGCCAGCGAGGATCTTCATCATCTTGGCGTGTTCGGCGGGCGAAAGCTTGATCAACGTCCCGCCCGCAGCTTTCCACTCCTGCAGATATTCGTCGGCCATCTTGCCCGCCATCGGCGCGATCGCCGCATCCTCTTTCGCCGCATCGCTATCCACGAGTTGTTGCAAATCCTTGGGCAAGGCCTCGTACCATTTCTGGTTGACCTCCTCGATAATAAAGATGCTCGGCTGATTGATCTCGGTAACGTATTTCGCTGCATCGATCATGTGGAACTTTACGATAGGTCCGATCCCGGTAATGGAGCCGTCGATGGCGCCTTGTTGAAGTGCCGGCAACACGTCACCCAGGCTCATCGCGACCGGCGTGATGCCAAGCCGCTCGAATGCCACAGTCTGGAACGGAGAAGCGAATACGCGGACCTTCTTGCCTTTGAAGTCGGCAACATCGTGAAGCGGGGTTCTGCTTATGAGAACGTTCGGCGTGGCGTACCACACACTGAGGCCGTGCAATCCTTTGTCGGCACCGAGCCCAAGCATCAGCTTTCGCACCGCCGGATTGGCAACGAGCCGCTGACCTTCAATCTCCGAGTCGACCAGCCCTGGGGCCGCGAGCAACTGGAAGCGCGCGTCGAGACCGACCATGAATTCCGGCGGAATCTGCACGCACTGAATCGAACCGAACTGCGTTCCTTCGATCTGCCGCGGGATCGAACCGAGCTGGCTTGCCGGAAAGACCTGCACTTTGATGCGACCGCCGGAGTCCTTTTCCAGCATTGCGGCATAGCCATCGATCCAGACATTCGGAATGTCGTGAACGGTCGGCGTTGAAATTTTCATCAAGTAGGTTTGCTGCTGCGCCTGCGCCTGGCCGGATGGCAGCACCGCCCCGAGGCCGAGCGCACCGGCCGCTACCACCGCGCAAACAAGCTTTTTGGCTTTTAAAAATTGCATCTCGCCCTCCCAATGGCCGCAGTTTGACTTTCCTCCGAGGGGCCCTGATTTCACGGTCGGCCTCCTACGGGCCCAGTGCACAACCAATGCGCATCTGCCGCAATAGGCCATTTGTCACGCCGCTGGGCACGCCAAGTTGGCCGGAGGAGCGGATTGCGACCCTATTGTTGGTTGCCTGGCGTTGTTTGAACTGCCATCCCTTCCGCGCGAGTCGCTAAAACAATAATTGTGGTGATACGCTCCCTGCGTGCCGCCAATATTTTAATTCGCCACCGTAGTCCACCGTACGCCGCGGTAGTCCAGGCGAGTTCATCGTGCCCGTTTACGCGGGTCCCTTTTACAGCTATGCGCGCACCATGGACGCCGTAGTCGAAAAGAAATCACGCAATTCGCGCTGGTCGCGTGACCCCGTTCGTGGTCGAGATGGCTCGGCGATCGCCATCTACCCGACCGAGCGCGACATCGAAATATTCAAATTGCTCGCGCGCTATCACTATCTTTCGAGCGATTACATCCACGCCTTTGTCAGCGGTAATCCGAAAGCGCTCATCCATCGTCTCAACCTGTTATCGCGCAAGCCAAACCTGTATCTCGCACGCCCGCCCCAACAGCGGCAGTGTGCCGACGCCAGCTATCGTCTCCTCACCTACGCCCTCGACGAAGCAGGCGCGCGTGCCTTGCGCGAGCGGGATTTGCCTGTCCTTCTCAAGAGTTCTCGCCATAACTTCATTCACGAGCTCATGATCGCGCAGATTACACCGAGCGCCTCGCGCGTTCCAGCCACATCCGCGCCAGCATGGTCGGCCGCACGTGAGTCATCGAACTCCGCTCCCTCCAGCAATTCGTTTTCACCGCGAAAAGCCCCAAGCACACTTGATGCTGCGACGCTTTGTCAGTGACCATTACCAATTTGTAATTGGCCCCGCCAGGTGCCCGAGAATACAGTCTATGTATTGATCGGGCACAAAGTCGCCCCCGTGCTCGACCAG
>NZ_JBAVCF010000419.1:0-7721 GCF_049586575.1 Bradyrhizobium sp. | reverse complement strand
TCTGCCAGGCATTGCCGATCGGCTGCATCCGCGTCTTCATGACGCCTTCCTGCAGTTCGGCCGTGACATTCGACAGCCGCTGCAACGGCACCTTGAATTCGGTGTCCTCGTTACGCCGCGAGATTTCGAGGAGCTGGTTACGCGTCAGCACCAGCTCCGACACCATGGTCATCAGGTGTTCGAGCGTGTCGACATTGACGCGGATAGACTGGTTGGCGACGCGGTCGCCGTCGCCGGCGGCAGCGTCCACTTCGACGGCCGTCTTGGCTTTCTTGGCAGCCGACTTCGATGACTTTTCAGAAACCGGTTCGGCTTTCGAAGCCGGCGCGGCCTTGACTTCGGCCTTCGCAGGCGCGGGTTTTGCAACCGGCGGCGGCGGAACAGGCTCGGCGGCGGTCTCGCGGAAGGCGCGCTCAAGATCATCGAGCGACACTTCGCCCGGCCGCAGTTCGCGCTCCAGCACCTGGTAGGCCAGCTTGCCTTCGGTTTTGGCGGGCTGCTCCGGGGCCGGATCAGCGGGCGCAAGCGCCGGCGACGGTACCTCGGGAGAAGCCGCCATCGCGGCCATGCCACGCTCGACCATGTCGTGAAGCTGCACGATCAGCTCCTGATCGTTGCCCTCGGGCTCTGCTTCGGTCGCCTCCAGCCCGCCAAGAATTTCCTTGATGCGGTCGATGCTGACCAGGATCAGCGTCACCGCTTCGGCGGTCACCGGCATGCCATCCCGGAATTTGCCCATCAGGGTTTCGCCGGCATGGGCCAGCGCTTCCAGCCGCGGCAGGCCGAGGAACCCGCAGGTCCCCTTGATGGTGTGCACCAGACGAAAGATGTTGTCTAAAATCTTGGCGTTATTCGGTTCTTGCTCGAACTTCACCAACTGATTGTCGACGGTGTCCAGGCTCTCGCCGGTCTCCGTCAGAAACTCTCTCAAAAGATCGTCCATAAATCTGGCCTTCACCCCTACGCGTGCGCTCGACGCGCTTTCCGAGTGTGGCCAGCTTCTATGCAAACCGTTTAATATTGGTTGAGCAAATGGAAAAGAACGGGCTCAACAAAGAGATAAGAAATCCCCGCAGGAAACCGGGGATGCCGTGAAACCCTTTGTTAACCTGTGGGCTGCCGCGGCAAACCCGACCGGCGCCGTCATTTCAACCGCGCGGGCCGCGCTCAGGTGGCCGTCACCACCACTGCTTCGCCCTCGGTGGAAAGCCGCACGCTCAGTCCGCAGGCCTGGGCCAGGAGGCGGGTATAATAAGGCTGCACCGAATGGGCGTCGCTCGCCGACTGCTGCGACGAACTCAGGATATCGGCGATATTCTGCGGCAGGCGCGCATTCAACCCCCTCGCCGTGACGCGAAAGCCGAACGCCTCGCTTTCACCGAGCGGATCGACTGTCAGCACGCCGCCGCGCGGGATCGTCTGCTGCGCGATCACCAGCATATTGAGCAGGAGCTTGACCCGGTTCTTGGGCAACAACAGCCGCGGCAGGTTCCAGGCGATCGTGGTCTTGCCGTCCTCGATATGGCCCCGCGCCATGGTCTGCGCGTCGCCGAGATCGATCTGCGCGCCCGCCGAGCCCGCCGCCCCAAACGCCAGCCGGCAGAACTGCAGGCGGGCAGACGCCGTCTTGGCGCTCTTGCGAATCAGGTCGAGGGCGAATTCCCGGTCCTCGGGCTTGGGATTGTCATCCAGCACCTCGAGCCCGTTGACGATCGCCCCCACCGGACTGATGAGATCGTGGCACACCCGCGAACAAAGCAACGCCGCCAGTTCAAGGGCGTCGGGCGCGGGACCGGAAGACGGGGCATCGGACATAGGATTTCCCTAAAATCAGTGACGGCGCGGACGATGCGAATCGCATTAGTGGGGTACGGCTTGATACACTGCACAAGCTTGCGCTGCCAGCCGCCGGGATCCGCCCGGCGCGACGCCTTAATCGCTGCGAATTGAGACTTTCATGGGCCCGCCGACCGGAAATTCACCCCAGCCGCCGCTTCACGGCCATGCCGCGGCTGACCTGATCGGCCCCTTGACCGAGCTTGTCGCTTTGGCGGGAGCTGCGATCCTGGCCGTCGACCGCACGCGGATGCGCGTCGAAGGCAAAGCCGACGGCTCGCCCGTGACCGAAGCCGACCTCGCGGCCGACCGAATCATCGCCGACGGCCTCAGCCGGCTCGCGCCGGATATTCCAGCGCTGTCCGAAGAGCGCGCAAACCGGTGGCGCGCCAACTGTCCGGAGATTTTCTTCCTGATCGATCCGCTGGACGGCACCAAGGAGTTCGTCGCCGGCCGCAACGAGTTCACCGTCAATCTCGCGCTGGTGGTCAAGGGAACGCCGCTGCTTGGCATCATCGGCGCGCCGGCGCTCGGTTTGATCTGGCGCGGCCTGGTCGGCCAGGGCGCCGAAAGGCTCGCGGCCGGACAAGGCAGCGAACACGGGATCGGAGCCGCTCGGCCGATCCGCACCCGGCCCTTCCCGTCGCCCGGCCAGCCCTGGATCGCGGCGGTGAGCCGCTCGCATGGCGATGCCGCGACCGAAGCCTTTATCGACGCGAGAAGCGGCGCTGTCCGGCTAACGCTCGGCTCGGCCGTCAAATTTGCCAAGGTCGCGGAAGGCGCGGCCGATATCTATCCGCGCCTGGCGCCGACCAGCGAATGGGACATTGCCGCCGGGCATGCGCTCGTCGCCGCGGCGGGTGGAAAAATCACCGATCCGGCCGGTGGCGAGTTGCGCTTCGGCGAGCGGCTCGGCGATTTCATCGTGCCGGGCTTCATCGCCTGGGGCGATCCGGCCCATTCTGCCGCGTCAAAACCCTCACGGTGAGGAAGCGCGAGCGCGCCGTCTCGAACCCATGAGGCCCCGACATTGACCTCATCATTCGAGGCGCCGCTTACGCGGCTCCTCAGGATGAGGGAGGAGCATGGCCTGTGATGCAGTAGCTTTACTGCGCCAGTTGATCTTCGAGCGAGGGCCAGCGCAGCGTCGCCTCCTTCGCGTAAGGCGCGGGATTGGCGGCAAACGCGTCGCGAGTCTCCTCACGCGCGAACAGATAGAGGCGCTGACCTGCGACCGTCCAGAACATCGGACTTCCGGCCACCGTAATGCCTCGCGCCAGGTCCACGGGGTCATAGCCGCCGTATTGGGGGGCATAAACTTCCGGATGCGCGACAAAGGAGGCGCGATTGCCCTCGTTGGTGAAACGCCACACGGCGCTCCATTCCACGGCCTCGAAGTCCGGCAGGCCAACCTCGGGACGCGCGTCGACGAAATAAGCCAGCGGATCGTAGCCCTCGATGGCGAGACCGCTATAGCGGTTGGTGACCACGCGCTCCGTCGTCGTGGCGAGCGCCACCGGCCCGGAACCCGCGAGCCAACCCACACCCGGCGCCCCGAAGCCCGCCAGAAGGACGAGCGCAATCCACATAATTCCGGGACGAAAATGCGGTTTGGCTCCCATCTGGTTTGCTTCCTGCCGTTGTGCCGTCATAGTTGATCCCGATAACATCCGAGTCGGGGGATATGGTTCAGCCTAAATTCATGCTGGTCAGCATTAGGTTAAGGCCGAAGCCGATTTTTCATGTCCGGCGCCGCCCATTTGAAGTGCACCAGGGGTAGTTTCATGACTTTCGCCACTCGCGTCGCTCGCCTTGCCGCGATGCCGCTGGCCGCGATGACGTTGGCCGCCTTGATGGGCTGGTCGTTGCCGGTTTCCGCGCAGCAGCCGCTGCCACCACCGGGGTCGCAGGCAGCGCCCGCTCCGGATTTGCCGCCGCCGCAGCGCCAGGCGGGCCCGAACTATTACGGGCCGGAGGAACTGGTGGGTGCCGGTCACAAGTTTTTCGGCAACGTCTCGCGGGGGCTTGCTTCGGTGATCGAGCGCGCCGTCAGCCAATGGGGCCTGCCGAACGGCTATATCCTGGGTGAAGAAGGCTCCGGCGCTTTTGTCGCCGGCCTGCGTTACGGCGAAGGCACCCTCTATACCAAGAACGCCGGCGATCTGAGGGTGTATTGGCAGGGCCCGTCAGTCGGCTTCGATTGGGGCGGCGACGGCGCGCGCACCATGACGCTCGTCTACAATCTGCCGGCCACGGCTGCGATCTATCAGCGTTTCGCCGGCATCGACGGTTCCGCCTACATCATCGGCGGCTTCGGCATGACGGCGCTCACCGCCAACAACATCGTGCTGGTGCCGATCCGCTCCGGCCTGGGGCTGCGGCTCGGCGCCAACATCGGCTACCTGAAATACACGCCGCACGCGACCTGGAATCCATTCTGATCTGTCGGAAGCAGTAAGTTCCCGGACCGGAACGCGTGCGTGCTCGTGGATCAACGTTAAAGACGCATGGGGCTGGTCTTCGCCCCGCGCGCCGTGGCATGGTCAAGTCAATCTAGTTCAGTTGTGTGGAGGCCTCATCGATGATCGAGCCGATCATGTATCTGGCGATCGGTTTTTTGGTCGCGATGCTGCTCGGTCTGACGATCGTGCCGCTGGTGCATAACCGCGCGGTGCGGCTGACCACGCGGCGGATGGAAGCGGCAACGCCGCTGTCGATGGCGGAGATCCAGGCCGACAAGGACCAGTTGCGCGCGGAATTTGCGATGTCGGCGCGCAGGCTCGAGATGAGCGTCGACCAGCTCAAGCACAAGACCACGAGCCAGCTCGCCGAACTCGGCAAGAAGACCGATGCGATCAATCGCATGAAGATCGAGCTCGGCGAAAAAAACGCGACCATCTTTGCGCTGGAAGCGCGCGAGAAGGCGGTGAAGGAACAGCTTCGCGCCACGGAAGAGGAATTCGCCGCCAAGACCGAGGCGCTGCGCCAGGCCGAGAAGGCGCTGACCGACAAGCAGGGCGAGCTCGCCAGGATCAACGCCGAGTTGAACGACCGTTCGGTGATGGCGGAAAGCCGGCAGGTCGAACTCGTCGCCGTGCATACCCAGATCGACGCGCTGAAGAACCGCGTCGGCGACGCCGAAAAGGATTTCGCCGCCACCCAGGCCCGGCTCGAACACGAACGCCTCCAGTCGGAGACCGCCAGCCGCGAACTCACGGATGCGCGCGGCCGCGTCGAAAATCTGAGCCAGCGGGTCACCGACCTCGATCGCCAGTTGATCGTTCAGGTCAAGGAAGCGGAACTGCTTGGGAATCGCGTCAACGATCTGGAAGGGCGGCTTTCGACGCAAGGCAAGCTGCTTGCCGAGCGCGACTATGAGGTCAACCAGCTTCGTCAGGCCAAGGTCGTGGCCGACCGCACCATCAAGGAGCTGAGCGACGAGATCAGTCTCACCAATTCCGGTTCGTGGCCGGCGCTCGACAAGCTGAAGTCGGAAAAGGCCGCGGTCGAGGAACAGCTTCGCGCCGCGCGCGACGAGCGCGCCAAGCTGCAACGCGACATCAACGCGATCCAGCAACAGGCCGAAAGCTCGTGGGCCACCGAGCGCATGGAAAATGCGCTTCTGCGCGAACGCATCAACGACATCGCCGCCGAAGTCGCCAAACGCGCGATCCAGCTTGAGGGGCCGAACTCCCCGATCGAGGCCCTGCTCGCCGCCGAGCCTGCGAAGGCGGCCAACGGCGCAACTTCTCATGACGGCGCACCGGAAGGCGGCGGCACGCTCGCCGAGCGCATTCGCGCGCTGCAATCCCACGCCTCCCGCGCCCGCCAGCAAGGGGCGTAGAGATTTCCTGTCAGCTATCTTTCGCGCCTCAGCGCGGACAGGCTTGATGTCGTCCCGGCGCACGCGACGACCCATACGCCGCGGCTTCTCTTGAGACAGGGTGCCGGACAGCTTTCTGCCAACTACGACGATGAGGTGGTTATGGGTCCCTGCGTGCGCAGGGACGACGTAAGAGTGTCGCGCAGTCCGACGCACCTCGAATGATGCTGCTGACGTCGGCCAGCACTCCCGCGGCACTTACGCGCCCGAGTCTTTGCCAAGCACAGTCCCTCAAAATCGGAGGGCGCAGGGAATGCCGGGCGCCAAACTCGCCCGCAGTTTCGCGTGGAGTTAAAGAAAACCACACGAAGGTCGTCACCACAGGTTCGCCGGACGGTTCCGGCATTCCCTGCACGATGGTGTTACGGCTTATTTCGTGCTCTCCCCGGTGAGCCGGGCTTGTTGTCACCGTCGCCGGCGCAATGCGCGAGCATTGTCGCCAACTTGACATCAGCGTCGGGATGTCAGGACCACACGACTTCGCCGTCCGCTTGCCGGTGCTTCGTCTTGCGCACCAAAAGCGTCCATCGCCTCCCGCGTCCAACGTTCGTGACGATCGCGAAACGCCCCTCGTTATCGGGCGCGGGATGCCTGTGATTCTGCCAGTGATTTTAGGAAGCGATCAACCGCGCAGGGTGCGGCCGATTAACGCGACGGGCAAATCAGGTGTCACGGCGAAAATCTTGTCAAGTGATCAGCAATTGCTTGAGTGCGACCAATTCCGCCGTCGTCCCTGCGCACGCGGGGACCCATAACCACCGGCTTCGATAGAAGGGTAACTCTCTCCGCGGCGCCCCAAAAATAGAGAGGCCGCGGCGTATGGGCCCCTGCGTTCGCAGGGGCGACCAATGAGGTTGCGACGACGGTAAATGAAGCTATCGTCACTCGCATTGCGCTTGACACCCCGGCCCCCCGCTTCGTAAATCGCACCCTTCTGGCGTCTCATGAGGCGGCCGGGCGCATAGCTCAGCGGGAGAGCGTTCCCTTCACACGGGAGAGGTCCAAGGTTCGATCCCTTGTGCGCCCACCAGCCTTCGCTCGCGTTGCGAGCTACGGCTTGGCAAGCCATCAAATCATTTAGCGAGCAAAGGCTGCCGCGCCGAAGCCTTGGGCGAAGGCGGACATCAAAAGCCCCAAATCGGGCTTTTTGTTCTTGGCGAGATCGAAACAGCAGCGGCATAACGCACATGAACAAGTCCGCTCCGCACTTCGTACACTTCAGGTGCGCCGAGACATCGTACCAGTCCCATTCGCGAAGATCAGCCACCTTTAGCCTGCCCATGTGGTAGCAACGGCAACCTTGCGCGCCAAGGCAATAGACCAGCACAGATTCAAAGCCGGTCTCTCTGACGTGACCTGACCAGTACCGAAGAAAGTTAGCTGGCTTGCATCGTCGCATAGCCCATCAAAGCGCGGCTGAATTGACTACGCAAATCGCGCGGTAGGTTGCGGTGGGAACCACCGCTAGCCGCAATCTACTGTGGCTGTGGAAATCTCACTTAACGACTCGGCAGACTCGCCGACGAATACGACGCGGCGCAAGATCGGGGCGAGGCTGGTCAGAGAAAAGGCAGGAAAAATGTCGTTCCAGACAAGAACGACATTCCAAGCCCATTCGTATTTGGTTTCAGGAATGACTGTCGATGGATAAACCATCCACGTTTAACGAGGCTCTAGCCGATGGGTTGCTGGAGCGACGGGGCGCTTCTCGTCTGAATTGGCGGGAAATAAAATCGAGTGCACGTTTGTCCCACTGAAGCGCTTCTATCTCCCACTTGCGCCTGTTCTCCGGTTGCACGGCCATTTTCTTCCTGCATTCCGCAGCCATTGCGCGGCAACGTAGCAGCTCCCTCATCGCTAACTCCGTTATTCCCAGCAAAGAAAACCTATCGTCCGCAACTCAGCGCTGTCATTTCAAAGACGCGTGATTTCGGATTAAACTTTAGCGCAATAATTGCTCGTGCTTTTTATTACACACGCCGTAGCGGCGCGCCGCAAACAG
>NZ_JBAVCF010000418.1:0-10449 GCF_049586575.1 Bradyrhizobium sp. | reverse complement strand
GCTGCCATGATTGCAAGCACGGGCGATGCCATCGCCCAGACGCTGAATGACCTGAAGCATCTGGGCGCCGAAGCGATCCGCAAGCAGCGGCGTCAGAAATTCCTCGATATCGGCCGGAAATCGTTCTGAGAGATATCCACTGTTACGGAACCAGCCCGGCTCCGGTGGCCCCATTTCCATCAAATTTCTGCCATTTTGGTCGCAATTCAGCCCCCCGCAGCCTGTTTAAACTCTGTTGACCATGCCCAAGCGGGCTTGGGACACAGGGCCAGCCTCGGCTTGCGGCAAACGGGGCTTTAAGGATAATATTTTATTCAATGGCTTCAGGGCGTCGACGCGATTTTGCGAGAATTGCCCGTTGGGTGTGGAGCTTTGCATTGATCGGCCGCTCGTTGTTTCGCGCGCTCATGATGTCTGCTGCGCTGTCGGCAGCTGTGCTGCTGGCCGGCTGCAATAGCGACGAGATTGGTTCGCTCGCCACCAACGCCAAGGCCAACCAGCCGGTCCCGCCCAGGCTCTTGGCCCAGATCGACGCCAAGAACATGGATCTGCAATCGCCGATCCTGATCCGGCTGTTCAAGCAGGAGGCCGAACTCGAGGTCTGGAAACAGGACCGCACCGGCCGCTTCGAGCTGTTGAAGACCTACCCGATTTGCCGCTGGTCCGGCGATCTCGGACCGAAGGTCCGCGAAGGCGACCGCCAGGCCCCGGAAGGGTTCTATGCGATCACGCCGGCGCAGATGAACCCGACGTCGGCCTACTATCTCTCTTTCAATACCGGCTATCCGAACGCGTATGACCGATCGCTCGGGCATACCGGCTCGGAGCTGATGGTCCACGGCGACTGCTCGTCGCGCGGCTGCTACGCGATGACCGATGAGCAGATTTCAGAAATCTACGCGTTGGGGCGCGAGTCGTTTTTCGGGGGCCAGAAGTCGTTTCAGTTCCAGGCCTATCCGTTCCGGATGACGCCGCTCAACCTCGCTCGCCATCGCAACAGCCCGCACATGGCGTTCTGGAAAATGATCAAGGAAGGCAACGATCATTTCGAAGTAACGCGCCAGGAGCCGAAGGTCGATTTCTGCGAGAAGAAATACGTATTCGATGCGGTGAAGGCGCCGGACGCCAAGCGAGATCCGGTGTTTGACGCTTCGGCCAAATGCCCTGCTTACGTCGTGCCCGATGAACTCGCGCAAGCCGTTCGCGAAAAGCAGGAAGCCGACGAAGCCGAATACGCCAAGCTGGTCGCCAAGGGCACGCCGGTGGCCCAACTGAACACCGGCATCGACGGAGGCATGAACAGGGTGTTCGCCGCCAGAGTTCCCAACGGCAATACAGGTCTTTCCGAAGGCGGCTCCGGCCTTGCGTTGCTCACGACCGACAGGGCGCCCGGCACCATCCCCAGCACCGTCAATCCGCCGCACGGACCGGTCACCTCGCCGCAGGAGCCGCTGACGGCTTCACTCACTCCGACGTCCTCCTCGACGCGCGTGGCGGCCGTGGCTCCGGCAGCGCAGAGCGGCGAATCCGACGGCTTCTTTTCCAGCCTTGCCCGCAAGGTTGGCCTGAGCAGCGCTTCTACCGATACGACCGCTACCGCCTCACAGCCAACGGCCCCGGCCCGGCCGAAGACCGCCGAGGCCAGGCAGCCGCGCCCGGAGGGATCGACTCCCAAGCCGAAGGCCGAAACCAGACAGGCTTCCGCCAAACCGCCATTGAAGCCGGTCGCCGAAACCGCAGCGGCTGCGCCTGCCACGACGAACAGCATGGTGGCCGGCGCGCAACCGATCGTATCGGCGAATTCGTTCGACAACCGCTTCTCGGCAGCCAAGTAAGCCTACCCTCCCAACAAGCGCCGCTGCTTCCGCAGAGCTCTATGCTGCGATCAGCAGCTATTTGACGAGCGACCTCCTCGCATCGTGGTTTTCAATGCGCTAGTCTTCCCCGCATCAAACAACAACGCCGAGCCGTCCTCGTCGGTGGCGCGCCAAAAAGGAGCGGGAGAAGGCTCATGGCCAAGTCGGAAACGTCGGGCCTGCATCGCCGTCGATTTCTCAAAGGTGTGGTTGCAGCCGGCGGAGCGACGATCGCCGCGCCCCAGACCGTCTCCGCGCAGACACCGCAGCCGCCCAAGGGTCCCGCGCCAACACCGACCGCAACCATTCAAGCCAAGGAACGCGAACGGCCGCCGGAAGTCGAACGGCTGACGACGGAGAAGACCGGCTCCGATTTCATGGTCGATGTCTGCAAGACGCTCAACCTGGACTACATCGCATCCTGCCCCGGCTCGACCTTTCGAGGCTTGCAGGAAAGCTTCGTCAACTACGGCGCCAACAAGCGCCCGGAATGGCTGACCTGCCTGCACGAGGAAGTGTCGGTTGGGATGGCGCACGGTTACGCAAAGGTCGCCGGCAAACCGATGGCCGCAATCATGCACGGCACCGTCGGCACTCAGCATGCGGCGATGGCGATCTACAACGCCTACTGTGACCGCGTTCCCATGATGCTCTTTACCGGCAATGCGGGCCCGCTCAATGAACGGCGGCCCGGCGTCGAGTGGTTCCACAGCGTGCAGGATGGCGCGGCTACCGTGCGCGATTTCGTCAAGTGGGACGACTATCCGATGTCGCTGCAACATTTCGCCGAGTCGGCGGTCCGTGGCTACGCGCTCTCCTGCGCGCAACCGCCCGGACCGGTGTTCATTGTTGCCGACAGCAAGCTGCAGGAGGATCCGCTCGAGGAGCGCGAAGAACGCAAACTCAGGATTCCTCGGTTGACCGTGCCTTCGCAGGCCGCCGGCGATCCGAATGCGTTGCGCGAAGCCGCCAGGATGCTGGTGACCGCAGAGAACCCCGTGATCATTGCCGATCGCTATGCGCGCTCGCAAGCCGGTATGGACGATCTCGTGCGCCTGGCCGAACTCCTGCAGGCGCCGGTCATTGACAACCGCTCGCGCATGAACATGCCGAACACACATTACCTTTGCCAATCGGAGCGCGCCGGCACCTTGGTCGCGCAGGCCGATTGCATCCTCTCGCTTGAGCCGGTCGATCTCTTCGGTCAGCTCAACACCGTGCGCGACCAGCTGCAACGCACCGACGTATCGCGGGTCAAATCGGGTGTGAAGGTCATCAGCATCTCGACCCACGATCTTCTGGTCCATTCCAACTATCAGGACTTCCAGCGCTACGCGGCAGCCGACATCAACATCACGGCCGACGCCCAGACGACGCTGCCATTCCTGATCGAGGCCGTGCAGCGCGAGGCGAGCGCAGCCGGCGGGAAAAGCGCCAACGAGATGCGGAGCGAGAAGCTGCGCCAGGCCTACCAGCGCTCGATCGAACGCACGCGCGCCGAGGCGGCGCTTGGATGGGACGCGACCCCGATCACCACGGCGCGGCTCTATATGGAGCTCTGGGCGCTGCTTCAGAAGGAAGACTGGGCGCTGGTCTCCGACAGCGATTTTTCGTCCCGTTGGCCGCATCGGTTGTGGCCGCTCGACAAGCACTATCGCTTTATCGGCGGCTCGGGGGGCTACGGCGTCGGCTATCAGCCGGTCGCGGCGCTAGGCGCGGCGCTGGCGCACCGCGACGCCGGAGGCCGCGTGGTCGTCAATGTCACCGGCGACGGCGAGTTCAACATGGCACCGCATACGTTGTGGACCGCCGCGCATCACGGCATTCCCTACCTGACGATCATCCAGAACAACCGCGCCTATCACCAGGAACTCATGCACGTCCAGCGCATGGCGAATCGGCACGATCGCGGCGTGCGCAACGCAACGATCGGCACGACGATCGACAATCCGAATATCGATTACGCGAAGATTGCGATGGGCTACGGCGCGGTCGGCATCGGGCCGGTCGAGGATCCCAACGACCTCGCTGACGCTTTCCGCAAGGGCATCGCCGCCGTCAAGGCCGGCCAGCCCGCGCTGATCGACGTCGTCACGCAGCCGCGTTGAAGGGCAGGCCATGAAACAGGTCAACCTCAGAGTGGCAGTCTTGATCGCGGTGCTCCTTCCAGCGGTCGGGCCGGCCGGCGGCCAGCAAATCCCCGCGCCGGCCGGGAATGCCGACAACGGCAAGACGTTGTTTCGAGAGACCGGGTGCTATCAGTGCCATGGGCTCGCGGGGCAAGGCGCTGTCATGACGGGCCCGCAACTGTCACGCACGGAGCTGTCTTTCGATGGCTTCCTCAATCAGCTTCGTCATCCCGCCAATCAGATGCCGCCTTACGAGGCCGCGATCGTTTCGGACAAAGACGCCGCCGACATCTATGTCTATTTGAGGCAGATGGCGGCCCCGCGCGATCCGAACAGCATTCCCCTGCTCAAGGCAACGCGCTGATAGCTGACTGTTGAAACACCGATGGACCGTCGTCGTCGCGAGGAGCGAAGCGACGAAGCGCCCCACGATTCCGGATTGCTTCGCTTAACGCTCGCAATGACGGAACTAGTGCGGCGAATTTGAAGTTCCTATCAGTGTAGCGGCAATCGCTTTATAGGAACTTCAAATTCAAGGCCGCACTAGAATCAATAAGTTACTAGAGCTCCTTTGATTCCGAAGCTCGCATCGGAGGTTGCCGCGATACCGTGCGGACTTCGGAATCGGAACTCTAGTCAGGGCGATAACGCGCCTCAGCCCTCACGCATATTTGCCGTGGCAATGCTTGTACTTCTTGCCCGAGCCGCAGGGGCAATCTTCGTTGCGGCCGACCTTGCCCCACGTCGCCGGGCTTTTCGGGTCACGGTTGGCGGTCGCGGCGGGCACCAGCGAGGCGCTAGCGAACGCCATTTCGTCCTCGCCGGTATCGGGATCGAGCTTGTGCACTTGCATCGCCGGAAGCTCCGGTTGCTGATTTTCCGGCGGCACGATTTCGACGCGCATCAATTGCGCGGTGACGGCCTCGCGCAGATGCGCGATCATGGCTTCGAACAGGCTGAACGCTTCCGACTTGTATTCCTGCAAGGGATCGCGCTGGCCGTAGCCGCGCAGGCCGATCACCTGACGCAGGTGGTCCAGCATCACGAGATGCTCGCGCCACAGATGATCGAGCGTCTGGAGGAGGATGGTCTTTTCGACATAGCGCATCACCTCGGGACCCCATTGGGCCACCTTGGCCGCCATTTGCTGGTCGACCCGATTTTCGATCCGGGTCAGCAGCTCTTCGTCGGCGATGCCTTCTTCCTTGGCCCACTCGTCGACCGGCAGGTCGACATCGAGTACGCGCTTGAGTTCTTCCTTGAGGCCGGCGGTGTCCCACTGTTCGGCATAGACATGTTCGGGCACATGCTTGGTCACGACGTCCTCGACAAAGGCCCGGCGCATGTCGGCGACCGTCTCGGCCACGCTTTCGTCCTTCATCAGGTCGATGCGCTGATCGAAGATCACCTTGCGCTGATCGTTCTGGACGTTGTCGAACTTCAGAAGGTTCTTGCGGATATCGAAGTTGCGGGCTTCCACCTTCTGCTGCGCCTTTTCCAGCGCCTTGTTGATCCAGGGATGGATGATGGCCTCGCCTTCCTTCAGGCCGAGCCGGGTCAGCATGGTGTCGAGCCGGTCGGACCCGAAGATCCGCATCAGATCGTCTTCCAGCGACAGGAAGAATTTTGAACGGCCGGGGTCGCCCTGGCGGCCGGAACGGCCGCGAAGCTGGTTGTCGATGCGCCGCGATTCATGACGTTCGGAGCCGATAATGTAGAGCCCGCCCGGCTTGGTCACGATCTTGGCCGGCTTCGATCCTTTCGCCGGCTCGATCTCGATCGTCTCCTCGGCCTTCAGCACGATCTCGCGGAAGCGCTCGACGTCGGCCTTGATCTGCTGGATCTTCGCATTGCGTTCGGCTTCGTCGGCGATGCCCGCCGTCTCGTGCTCGATGCGCATGTCCGGCGAACCGCCGAGCTTGATGTCGGTGCCGCGGCCGGCCATGTTGGTCGCAATCGTGATCGCGCCGGGCACGCCGGCTTCCGCCACGATGTAAGCTTCCTGTTCATGGAAGCGTGCGTTCAGCACCGCAAACAGCTTGGCCGGCTTTCCGGCGCGGGCCGCCGCGTAAAGCTTGTCCATCGCATTTTCGTTGCCGAAGTCGATCTGCTTGTAGCCGTGCTTCTTGAGGTATTCGGCCAGTACTTCCGACTTTTCAATCGAGGCGGTGCCCACCAGAACCGGCTGGAACCGCGCGTTCGCCCGCTCGATCTCGGCGAGGATCGCGGCGTATTTCTCGTTCTGGCTGCGGTAAACCTCGTCGTCTTCGTCGAGACGCGCCACCGGCAGGTTGGTCGGGATTTCGACCACGTCGAGCTTGTAGATGTCGAACAATTCGTCGGCTTCGGTCGCCGCCGTACCGGTCATACCCGCGAGCTTCGCGTACATCCTGAAATAGTTCTGGAAGGTAATCGAGGCGAGCGTCTGGTTTTCCGGCTGAACCGTCTGATGTTCCTTGGCCTCGAGCGCCTGATGCAGGCCTTCCGAATAGCGCCGGCCAGGCATCATGCGGCCGGTGAACTCGTCGATGATCACGACCTCGTCGTCGCGAACGATGTAATCCTTGTCGCGGGTGAACAGCGTGTGCGCGCGCAGCGCCTGGTTGACGTGGTGCACCACCGAGACGTTCTCGACGTCGTAGAGCGACTCGCCCTTGAGCTGACCGGCGTCACGCAGCAGCGTTTCCAGCTTCTCCATGCCGCCTTCGGTCAGCGTCACCGTGCGCTGCTTTTCGTCGACCTCGTAGTCGGCCTTGTCCAGCTTGGGAAAGAAGGTGTCGATCGTATTGTAGAAGTCCGACCGGTCGTCGAGCGGTCCGGAGATGATCAGCGGTGTGCGCGCTTCGTCGATCAGGATCGAGTCGACTTCGTCGACGATGGCGTAGAAATGCTCGCGCTGGACCATATCCTCCAGCCGGTATTTCATGTTGTCGCGAAGATAGTCGAAGCCGTATTCGTTGTTGGTGCCGTAGGTGATGTCGCAGGCATAGGCTTCCTTGCGCTCGGCATCGTCCAGACCATGCACGATGACGCCCGTGGTCAGGCCGAGGAAGCCGTAGATCTGCCCCATCCAGGAGGAGTCGCGCCGGGCGAGATAGTCGTTGACGGTCACGACATGGACGCCCTTGCTGGCGAGCGCATTGAGATAAACCGCCAGCGTCGCCACCAGCGTTTTGCCTTCGCCGGTTTTCATTTCGGCGATATCGCCTTCGTGCAGCACCATGCCGCCGACCAACTGCACGTCGAAATGCCGCTGGCCGAGCGTACGCTTGGCGGCTTCCCGGACCGTGGCAAAGGCCGGGACGAGGATGTCGTCGAGCGTCTTGCCTTCCGCGAGCTCCTGACGGAACTGGGCCGTGCGCGCTTTCAGCGCTTCGTCCGATAGCGCAGCCAGTTCCGGCTCCAGCGCGTTGATGGCGTCGACGCGGCCCTGGTATCCCTTGACCCGGCGGTCATTTGCGGAACCGAAAAACTTGCGGGCGAGCGCGCCGATCATGCCAAATTCCTGTCCTACCGTTCGGCAAAGCTGCCGCGAAATGGGGACTGCTAATCAACTCATCGTGACGCGCCAATGACCGGCCCTGACCGGATCGTCCGTCGAATGAGTGGGAGTTCAGCAATCCCGGGTTCAACGGCTAAAACGCGGCAAAACGGGCGCTATCGCCATTGACTCAGGTTGGGCAGAGATATGGCTGGCCCAAAGGGTTGTCAACGCCGCGAAAGGGTTGACGATCTGGAGCCTCGCCACCGCCTATCCCCGATTTTCGGATTGTTTCAGCAAGGGAGCGGAATCGGCGTTTACCACGGTAGCGGCAAAGGGTCCGATCGATGCATTGGCCGGCGATTGGCGAGGCCCTACCCCCATGGCTCGCCTTTCCGGGAATTCATCATTTTGACAGACTTTTCGCGTTGCCAAGGCCACGCGATTGGGCGAGTGTCGCGCGGTTTTAAACGGCCCTGCCGCAACAGCCATACGGCTTTGGAGATAAGGATTTTCCATGACTACTTCGTCATCAGACGCGAAACGTGGTGCGCACGTCCGCTTTGCCGCCGCCACCGGCGTACTTGCGATTGCTCTGTTCGCGAGCCTGCCGCTGCGCGCTGAAGATGCCAACCCGGTGCTTGCCAAGGTGAACGGCGCTGAAATCCGCCAAAGCGACCTGACGCTCGCCGAGGAAGAGTTGGGGCCGAGCCTCGCGCAGATGGACCCTGCGACCAAGAAGGAAAACGTACTGGCGTTTCTGATCGACATGAAGATCGTCGCCAAGGCCGCGGAAGACAAGAAGATCGAGGATCGCCCCGACTTCAAGGCCCGCCTCGCCTTCAGCCGCAATCGCCTCCTGATGGACAGCCTGCTGGCGTCGGAAGGCAAAGCTGCGACCACCGACGAGGCCATGAAGAAGGTTTACGAAGAAGCCGCCAAGCAGATCTCGGGCGAGCAGGAGGTGCACGCGCGGCATATTCTGGTCGAAACCGAAGACGAGGCCAAGGCAATCGAGGCAGACCTGAAGAAAGGCGCCGATTTTGCCACGCTCGCCAAGTCGAAGTCGAAAGATCCCGGCGCTGCCGACGGCGGCGATCTCGGCTTCTTCACCAAGGATCAGATGGTCCCGGAATTTTCCGCGGTCGCCTTTACCCTCGAACCCGGCAAGATCTCCGATCCGGTGAAATCGCAGTTCGGCTGGCACATCATCAAGGTCGAGGAAAAGCGCAACCGCAAGGCGCCCGACTTCGAGCAGGTCAAGCCCCAGATCGAGACCTACGTGGCCCGCAAGGCGCAGGCCGAATATGTCGCCAAGCTGCGCGAAAGCGCGAAGGTCGAGCGCATGGATCAGGCCGCCAATACGCCAGCTCCGGCGCCCGACGCGGCCAAGCCGGCGGACTCCAAGATGGCGCCCGCGAAGAAGTAAATCGACTTCACCGCGGAATTTCAGTATTTGACGTCACGCCCGGCCACTTGCGCCGGGCGTCCACGTCTTGAGACCTTCATCGATCGATGCTGAAGACGTGGGATGGCGGGCATAGGCCGTCCCTGGACGGCCGAGCCAATTTCATTTGTCGACAGGGCCGCTCGATCATGTCTTCCACCGTCTCCCCCCTTGCTCCCACCGGCGTTCCGGACATGCCCGCCATTGCGGGCGTGACGCTCGCGACTGCGGCTGCCGGCATCCGCTACAAGGGCCGTACCGATGTGCTGCTGGCCATCATGGACAAGGGCACGACGGTGGCCGGTGTCTTCACCCGGTCGAGGTGCCCATCGGCGCCCGTGGAGTGGTGCCGGGCCAAACTCGGCGGCGGCAAAGCTCGCGCGCTCGTTGTCAATTCCGGCAACGCCAACGCCTTCACCGGCAAAACCGGACGGCAGTCTACGGCCATGACCGCCGCGATCGCCGCAAAGGCGGTCGGCTGCCAGGCGAACGAAATTTTTCTGGCCTCCACCGGCGTGATCGGCGAGCCGCTCGACGCCACCAAGTTCGATGGCGTCCTCGGCGAGCTCGCCACACAGACCACGCCGGATGCGTGGATGGACGCGGCACGCGCCATCATGACCACCGACACCTTCCCGAAGGTCGCAACCGCAACCGTCAAGCTCGGCAAGGCCAAGGTGACGATCAACGGCATGGCCAAGGGCGCCGGCATGATCGCGCCGGACATGGCGACGATGCTGTCCTTCGTTTTCACGGACGCGCCGATCAGCTCCCCCGCCCTGCAATCGCTGTTGAAGGCCGGCGTAGAGGATACGTTCAACGCCGTCACCATCGATGGCGACACCTCGACCTCGGACACGCTGCTTGCTTTTGCGACGGGTGCAGCGGCGGCCCACGGCGCGCCGAAGATCAGCCGTGCCGGCGACCCGCGCCTGAAGGCATTCACGAAGGCCTTTCGCGCCGTGCTCGCCAACCTCTCCGAACAGGTGGCGCGCGACGGCGAAGGCGCTCGCAAGCTGGTCGAGATCATCGTCGAGGGCGCGGTCTCGAAGACTTCCGCGCGCAGAATCGCGATGTCGATCGCCAATTCGCCGCTGGTAAAGACCGCGATCGCCGGCGAAGACGCCAACTGGGGACGCGTGGTGATGGCGGTCGGCAAAGCCGGCGAACCCGCCGACCGCGACAAGCTCTCGATCTCGTTCAACGGCATCCGCGTCGCCAAAAGCGGCGCTCGCGATCCGACTTACGATGAGGCCGAAGTATCAGCAGCGATGAAGCAGCCGAAGATCCAGATCAAGGTCGCGCTCGGCCTCGGCAAGGGCCGCGACCGCGTTTTGACCTGCGACCTCACCAAGGAATATGTCGCGATCAACGGCGACTACCGGTCGTGATGAAAATCTCCGGGTAGAGAACAACTGACCGCCGCCCGACAGAACCCCGGTTGCAGCAGCTGTGCGACAATCGTCCATGCACACCTACCGCGGTAACCTCTTCCCACGACAATTCGCTCGAATTTTCAGAGCTGCAGTTTAGCAT
>NZ_JBAVCF010000417.1:0-54806 GCF_049586575.1 Bradyrhizobium sp. | reverse complement strand
GATCTGGTCGTTCATCCTGTCGCGAACGCTGGTGCCGACGATGGCGATGTACCTGCTGAAGCCGCATCAGCATGAGCACGGCGCGGCGTTGCCGCCGACGCGCAATCCGCTGGTCTGGTTCCAGCGCGGCTTCGAGGCCAGGTTCGAACGCTTCCGCAACGGCTATCGCGATCTGCTGACGCTCGCGCTGCGCCACCGTCCGACCTTCGTGATCGGCTTTCTGGGTTTTATTGCCGCCTCGTTCGTGATGGTCCCGTATCTCGGGCAGAACTTCTTCCCCTCGGTCGATGCCGGCCAGATTCTGATGCATGTGCGCCTTCAGGTCGGCACCCGTCTGGAGGAAAGCGCAAACCGGTTCACGGATATTGAAAAAGCCATCCGCAAGATCATCCCGCCGGATCAGATCGAGACGATGGCCGACAACATCGGCATGCCGATCTCCGGCATCAACATGACCTATAACAATACCGGCGTGATGGGCCCGCAGGACGGCGATGTTCAAATCAAGCTGGTGGAGAATCATCCGCCGACTGAAAGCTACGTGAAGGCGATGCGCGAGCAGCTACCGCGGCTCTTCCCTGGCGTAACTTTTGCTTTTCTTCCCGCTGATATTGTCAACCAGATCCTGAACTTCGGCGCGCCCGCGCCGATCGACTTGGAGATCCGGGGTAACAATCTGAATGCGAACTTCGCTTACGCCACCGACCTGCTCAAGCAGATTCGCCTGATTCCAGGCGTCGCCGACGCGCGCATTCAGCAATCGATGAAGAACCCGACCTTCAACATCGATGTGGACCGGACGCGGGCGCAATATGTCGGTCTGACCGAGCGCGACGTCGTCAACAGCCTCACGGTCAATCTGTCGGGCAGCGGACAGGTTGCGCCGACCTACTATCTCAACCCTGATAACGGCGTGAACTACTCGGTGGTAATGCAGACGCCGCAATACCAGCTCGATTCCATCAGCGCGCTGGAGACACTGCCGATCACCTCCAACGTACCGACGCAGGCGCCCATTCTTGGCGGCGTCGCCAGCATTACGCGGACGACGTCGAGCGCCATGGTTTCGCAATACGACATTCAGCCGATGGTGCAGATTTTCGCGACCCCGCAGGGACGCGACCTCGGCGGCATCGCGACGGATATCAGCAGGGTAATCGCGGATACCGCCAAGGACGTGCCGAAGGGCTCCACGGTGGCGCTTTCTGGTCAGGTGCAGACCATGAACAGTTCGTTCTCCGGTTTGCTGTTCGGCCTGCTCGGCGCGATCGTGCTGGTCTATTTCCTGATCGTAGTGAACTTCCAGTCCTGGTCCGATCCGTTCGTGATCATCACCGCGCTGCCGGCGGCGCTGGCGGGGATCGTCTGGATGCTGTTCACGACCCACACCACGATGTCGGTGCCGGCGCTGACCGGCGCGATCATGTGCATGGGCGTTGCCACCGCCAACAGCGTGCTCGTTATCAGTTTTGCCCGCGAACGTTACGACGAACTGGGCGACCCCGTGGCCGCCGCGATCGAGGCCGGTTTTGTTCGGATCCGCCCGGTGCTGATGACCGCGCTCGCCATGATCATCGGCATGCTGCCGATGTCCCTCGGCCTTGGCGACGGTGGCGAGGCCAATGCGCCGCTGGGCCGGGCCGTGATCGGCGGCCTGATGTTTTCAACCGTCGCGACATTGATGTTTGTTCCGGTGGTTTTTAGTATGCTGCACAAAAAACGGGACGCCAAAGCCGCTGTCCCATCGGAGACGAAGAATGCCCACTGAATCGCGCCCGACGGTCTCTCGCCGGAAACTGGGTATTTTCTGCGTACTTGCCGCTATCGCCGCGTTGACGCTGGTGGTCACGGGTATCCGTGCCCGCGAGGACACCACGGTCAAGTTGCGTGAATGGACCGACGACCAGGCAATCCCCTCCGTCGCGGTGACCTACGCCGATCCCGGAGCATTGACGGCAACGATCGACCTCCCGGGCCGGCTGGAGGCCTATTACCGTGCGCCGATCTTCGCGCGCGTCAACGGCTACCTGAAGAGCTGGAGCGCCGATATCGGCGCGCGGGTCAAGGCCGGCGAGGTGATCGCCGAAATCGATGCGCCGGACCTCGATCAGCAATTGCTCCAGGCTCGTGCCGATCTGGCCAACCAGCAGGCCAGTGCGAAGCTTTCCGAGGTAACGCTGGCCCGCCGCAAAACGCTGATCGCGTCAAATTTCGTTTCGATGCAGGAGATCGACGAGCGTACCGCCGACCTCTCCAACAAGAACGCCGCCGTCAACTCCAGCCAGGCAAATGTCGAACGGCTCGAAGCGCTGGCCGGTTACAAGAAGATTACCGTGCCGTTCGACGGCATCGTGACTGCGCGCAACACCGACGTCGGCGCGCTCATCAACGCCGGAGGCGGCAGCGGACCGCCAATGTTCATCGTCTCTGACATCAAGAAGCTGCGCGTCTATGTCAACGTGCCGCAGACCTACGTGCCTTCGGTGAAAATCGGCGCCAAGGCGACGATTACGGTGCCGGAATATCCGACCCGGACGTTCGAGGCGACGGTAGAGGCCTCCTCGCAAGCGGTCGATATCGCGTCGGGAACGACGCAGATGCAACTTGGCCTCGACAATTCCGCCGGCGAGTTGATGCCGGGGGGCTTTGCCAATGTCCGCCTGGTTCTTCAGCGCGATGGCGTGCCGTTGCACATTCCCTCCAGCGCGCTCGTCTTCGATCAAAAGGGCCTGCGGGTGGCGACAGTGACGCCGGAGAACCGGATACTGTTCAAGCCTGTGACGATCTCGCGCGATCTTGGGCGCGATATCGAGCTTGCGGGCGGTATCACGCTGGATGACCGCGTCATCAGCACGCCGCCCGACGGCATCATCGACGGCGACCCGGTTCGTGTCGTCAGCACGAAGGGCCGGCCGGCGACGGTATCGACCAAGCAGGGCGAGAAGGGGTAGAGCGCTTCCTCTGCCTCAAGCCGTCCGCCACTCCAAAATCCCGTCATCGGCGCGGAAAATCTCGCCGGACGAACCGACCGGGCTACGATCCATATCCAATAGATGCGCGAGCGTGGCGCGATCGTGAGCCGGCACCCGCGCGAGGGTGCGCGCGTTATTTGACGTCCGCAGCATCACCACGCCGTGTTCGATCGCGTTGTCGCGGGCGTAGATCGCGGTGAAGCTTTCGACTGTTGCCATGCCGGCGGCTTCGGTTACGAAGGCCGGCACCGCGCCGCGATGGCGATCGGCCTCGCTCTGGACGCTCGTCTCTTGCGCCAATGGCTCGGCTGACGCCTGCCGCGACAAGACCAGTCCGTGATGTTTGGTCACAAAGCCGCCCTGGCCGTAAAGCAGGCCGAGCCTCGCGCCGCCGCGCAGCTTCCTCACCATCGCGCAGGCCGCATGCGTCATGTAGGTGTTGAGCGGCGCGCCAAAGAAGGTCAGGCCGCCGGTAACGGTTGGATTGATGTCCGGGTCCAATCCCAACGTTCGGCGCGCCATCTTTGGCACGCAGGGAAAGCAGCTATAGAGTTCGATCGCGTCGAAGGCCTTGGCTTGGCCGCCGGCCAAATCCGTCACGGCGCCGAGCACGGCATTCTGCGCGTGACTTTCCACGAACTGGTCGCGTTCGAGATAGTCGCGTGGCTCTTCCGCCGATGCTCCTCCGAGCACGTGAATCAGTTTGTGTTCGGGAATGCCCGCAGACCGTGCCTTGGCGAGGCTCGTCATCAGCAGCGCACCGCCCATATTGACGGTCGGGTTGGCAACCATGAGCTTTGTGTAGGGCCACGCGATCAACCGGTTGTCCGGCGAAGGCGTCGTGATTTCTTCCGGCGTAAAGCGCCGCTTCAGCCAGGCATTCGGATTTTCCGAGGCCGCTTGCGAATAGGCGGACCAGAGCGCACCGGATTCGGCCATCGCCTCGCGCGGCGTCTGACCCCAATGGGCCGAGGCGGCTGCCTCGTAAAACGGATAGACGCTGACCGGTCGGAAGACGCCGAGCTTGACCGCGATCGGCTTCTGAAATGCCGCGCCGCGCTTGGGCTCCTCAATGTCTTTCGCGAAAGGCGTCCATGGCAGGGCAATGCCGGCCCGTTCGGCCCTCGTTGCCGTGCTCTGCGCTTCGGCGCCGCAAACGGCAGCCACGATGGATTCACCGCGCGCGATGCGTTGCGCGGCTTCATTCAGATAGCGGATCGGGCTTTCACCTCCGACCGGTCCATAATAAGCGTGCTTCGGCGTGATGCCGAGACGGGACGAGAGCAGCTTTTCCGGATCGCGGTAGCGCCAGCTTAGAAAGTTGACGATGTCGAGCGAGTCGATTTCGCCAAGCAGCGCAGCGCCGCTGTCAGCCTCGGCGCGCTTGAGAGCCTCGACCAGCAAGGTCATGGGCTCAAGGCCATCTGTAATCTCTTGGGGTCGATCGGTGATTTCGCCAACCCCGACAATGACGGGGATTCGGTCGGGGGAGAGGGAAAGTATCGTCATTTATTCTTCTACCAGCGCGTTCATGTGCTCCACCGCTTCGGCAAAATCTTGCTTGAATTCCTGCACCACCGCTGTTGCTGATTTTACGCTGTCGATCAGTCCCACCCCTTGCCCGACAAAATAGCTGACGAGGTCCCGCGCCTTTGCGTTGCCCGCCGCGGCGGCACGGTCGATGGATTGAAAGGCGTCGCGGCTGATGATGCTTTGAAGCGGCATCGGCAGGGCACCGGGAGAGGCGGCATCGCGGTCCCAGGCATCCGTCCACACTGAACGCAGTTGCCGCGCCGGCTTGCCGGTACGTCCCTTGGAGCGGACCGCGTCGCGCGAGGAGGCGGCGATCATCTTCTCGCGAAATATCTCGCTGGTCTCGGATTCCGTGGTGGCGAGCCAGACCGAACCGGTCCAGACCCCGGCCGCTCCCATCGCCATGCACGCGGCCATCTGCCGCCCGGTCATGATGCCGCCCGCCGCCAGCACCGGTACGTCGCGAATGGGCTCGATGGCCTTGATGACTTCCGGCACCAGCACCATGGTGGAGACTTCGCCGCAATGGCCTCCGGCTTCCGTGCCTTGCACCACCAGAATATCCACGCCGGCCGCGACCTGGCGCAACGCGTGTTCCTTGGCTCCGACCAGCGCCGCGACGGGAACGCCGTGTTTCCGGCCCATCTGGATCATGGCCTTTGGCGGGACACCAAGTGCGTTGGCAATCAACCGGACCGGGTGGCGGAACGAGACCTCGAGCAACTCCAGCGCGCGCCTCGCGTCGAAGGGCTGCGGGGTATTGACGGGGACGGATGTGGTTGTGAGCTCGATGCCATATTTCTTCAGGAGATCGCGGGTGAAGGCGCGATGTTCGGACGGAATCCGTCTCTCAAGGCTTTGCCAGGTGACATCGGTCTCGCCAGCGGTTGAGATGTTTTCCGGAATGAGTACGTCGAGGCCATACGGCTTGCCGTCGACGTGATCGTCGATCCACTTCAGCTCCTGCTCCAGCGTCTCGGGCGAATGGACGGTGGCTCCGAGGACTCCGAATCCTCCGGCCCGGCTCACGGCTGCAACAACATCGCGGCAATGGCTGAAGGCGAACAGCGGAAACTCAACGCCCAGCATTTCGCAGACCGGCGATTTCATCGTTGTTTCCGCTCCCAGAGTTACATTATTTCTTGGGGAGCAATCTATCACCACGTCGCGCGGACATGAAAGCTTTCCGCGGTATAGAATATGCCAGCGAAGATACTCTTTGGTTTTCACCCTTGCGCTTTGCAGCAACCGGTAGAATGCTGCGCCTAACAACGATTGAGGCTCGAAAGGAGCGTCTTGATGCCTGCTGCGCCACCAGTTCCGGAAAACAGCCGGGAACAGACCTTCGACGTCGTCGTGGTCGGCGCCGGCTTTGCCGGAATGTACATGCTGCACCGGCTCCGCACGCTCGGATTTTCGGCGCGTGTCTATGAACAGGGCGGTGATGTCGGCGGCACCTGGTACTGGAATCGTTATCCCGGCGCGCGGTGCGACGTCGAGAGCATGCAGTACTCCTATTCTTTCTCGGAGGAATTGCAGCAGGAATGGAACTGGAGCGAGCACTACGCGCCACAGCCCGAAATCCTGAAATATGCGCAGCATGTCGCCGACCGCTTCGGTTTGCGTCCCGACATCGTATTCAACACCCGTGTTGAACGTGCCGAATTCGACGAGAGCCGTGGCGTTTGGCAGGTCGCAACCTCGGACGGAAAGACCGCGCGGGCTCAATTCGTCGTGCTGGCGACCGGCTGTCTGTCCAACGCCAGGATGCCGGACATCAAGGGCTTACCGGTCTTCAAGGGCAAGGTGTATCACACCGGCCATTGGCCGCACGAAGGGGTCGATTTCACGGACTTGCGCGTCGGCGTGATCGGCACGGGCTCTTCGGCGATCCAGTCAGTTCCGATGATTGCAGAGCAAGCCCGTCATCTCTTTGTTTTCCAGCGCACGCCCAATTTTTCGATTCCGGCGCGTAATGCGGCGCTGACGGATGAGGAACGTGACGCCATTCGCAGGAACTATCCCGAGATCAGGCGCTTTGCCCGTGAAGAGGCGCGCAACGGCATTTATGCCGAAATGCCCGATCGCGGCGCGCTTGACGACGGCGAGAACGCGCGGCGCGTCAGGTATGAGCAGCGTTGGGCCAAGGGCGGCCTCACCTTCATGATGGCCTACAATAATCTCCTCCTCGATCAGGCTGCCAACGATACGGCGGCGAGTTTCGTCCGCGACAAAATCGCCGAAATCGTCAGCGACCCCGCGACCGCACGGCGTCTTCAACCGGATAATCATCCGATTGGCTCCAAGCGGATTTGCGTCGACACCGACTATTACGCAACCTTCAACCGCCCAAACGTGACGCTGGTCGACATCCGCTCCAGCGGTATCGAGGAAATCCTGCCGAACGCCGTGCGTGCGGGCGCCAAGACGTACGAGATAGACGCACTGGTGCTGGCGACGGGCTTCGATGCGATGACTGGCTCAGTCGCCAAAATCGATATTCGCGGCCGAGACGGCGGGACGTTGAACCGGAAATGGGCCGCGGGACCGAAAACCTATCTCGGCCTGATGAGCGAGGGCTTTCCGAATCTCTTCATTATCACCGGGCCTGGTAGCCCGTCGGTGCTTTCGAACATGATCGTCTCGATCGAGCAGCATGTGGACTGGATCGCCGATTGCCTCGCTTTCATGCGCGGCCGCGGCCTCGTTTCAATGGAAGCGGCCCGCGATGCTGAGGAGCAATGGGTCGCGCACGTCAATGAAGTGGCGCAGATGACGGTCTACCCGCAGGCCAATTCCTGGTACATGGGCGCCAACATCCCGGGCAAGCCGCGCATCTTCATGCCCTATATCGGCGGCGTCGGCGTCTATCGTCGCATCTGCGACGAGGTCGCAGCCGCGGGCTATCGGGGGTTTACGATGACGGCAGGGGAGCCTGAGCGGGTAGCCGCGACATCCTGACGGCCATTTGATGCGTAGCTAACGTCAGTTTACTTACTCGACCGTGATGCCCGTTTCCTCGATCACTCTCTTCCATTCACGGGCCTGTTCATCAAGCGCCGAGGCGAACGCCTCCGGCGTTCCAATCCTGGCGTCTACGCCGACGCTTTCGAGGCTGGCGCGAACCTCCGCCGACTGAACCGCCTCGTTGATGGTGCTGTTGAGCAGCATGATGATCGCTTCGGGCGTTCCCGCGGGCGCCAACAGGCCAAACAAGACCTCTTGCGGGAAACCGAGAATGCCTACTTCGCGCATCGTCGGGGTTTGCGGCAATTCCGGCCAGCGTTCTTCGCTGGTCACTGCAAGCGCTTTCAGTTTGCCGTCCTTGAACTGCGGCAAAAGGTTCGACTTGTTGTTGACGACCATTTCGATGTGCCCGCCCAGCGCATCCGTCACAGCGGGCGCGCCGCCCTTGTAGGGTACGAACAGGATGTCGGTTCCGGTCTTCAATTTGAAGTATTCACCGGCAAATTGCGTGTAGATGCCGGGCGAGGCGCCGTATTTCAGCTGTCCGGGATGGTCCTTCGCATACTGGATAAATTCCTTGAAATCATGGACGGGTACCCGTGGCGAGATGGCGATGGCGAGCGAATCGACGCAGACCACGCCGATCGGGGCAAAGGATTTGACGGGGTCGAAGCCGAGGTCGCTGTAGATCGCCCCGATCGCATTGACGTTGGTCCCGCCCAACAACAACGTGTAGCCATCAGGCGCCGCGGCTGCGACCACTTTGGCGCCGATCCGGCCGCCAGCGCCCGGATGATTTTCAACGACAACGCCTTTGCCGAATTTCGTCGCAAGCGCTTGCGCAATCATCCGCGCTGCCACGTCGGTAGGACCGCCCGCGGGAAAGGGGACGACGATCTTGATCGCTCGTTCCGGATATCCGGCGGCCTGGCTTGCATGCCAAGGCAGCGCCGTCAGGATCAGCGCAAGCAGAAGAAACCAGCGACGGCGCGGTCGCGATCCGTCATCTTGTATCCTGATTTTCCTAAGCGCCGTCATGCCAGGATTCAATTCACCTGCCGCTCTCTTCCAGCCCAATAGGGGTCGCGCAGATGGCGGCGCAGGATCTTGCCGGAGGCGTTGCGGGGCAGGGCGTCGATGAAATCCACCGTCTTGGGCGTCTTGAATGCTGCGATGTGCGTCCGCGTGAAGCCGATGATGTCGGATGCAGTCGTCTGCTTGCCGGGCTTTAATACCACGATGGCTTTGACCACTTCGCCCCATGTGTCGTCGGGCACGCCGATCACGGCGGCTTCCGCGACATCGGGGTGATCGCAAACCGCACTCTCGACCTCGGCCGGATAGATGTTTTCGCCGCCCGAGATGATCATGTCCTTGATGCGGTCCTGGACGTAGAGGTAGCCATCTTTGTCCATGTAACCGGCGTCTCCGGTGCGCAGCCAGCCGTCGGGCCCCACGGTTTTGGCGCTCGCCTCCGGCAGGTTCCAGTAGCCGACCATGTTGGAGCCGGACCTTGTCGCGATCTCGCCGACCTCGCCCGGCGGCAAATGCTTGCCGTCAATGTCGAGGATCGCAAGCTCGACGCCCGGCAACGCCTTGCCGGCAGAGCGCATGCGCTCCAATCCCTCGACGTGGTCTTCGGGCGGAAGCGCGACAATGCCGCCAGCGGTCTCGGTCATGCCGTAGACCTGCACGAAGCCGCAGCCAAATACGTCGATGCATTCCTTCAGCAACGCCGCGGGGATCGGGGAGGCGCCGTATAGGATGTATTTCAGGCGCGAGAAATCCACGCTGCGCGCCCGCGGCTGCCGAACGACAAACTGCATCGCGGCCGGCACCATGAACAGCTTGGTTACTTTGGCATGCTCGATGAAGTCGAGCACCTTGGTGGGATCGAACTCCCGCGCGATCACGCCTTTGGCGCCGTGGCAAAGGCCAAGCAGGCCCCAGCCGGAACCACCGATATGGAAAATCGGCATTGCGACCAGCGAGACGTCATCCTCGGTCCAGCGGTTCCAGTCGGCGTCGGCGCCGTCGCCATTCTCAAGCTGGTCGAGAAGGTTGGCGTGCGACAGCATGGCGCCTTTCGGTTTTCCGGTCGTGCCGGAGGTATAGAGCTGGATTGCAACATCCTGTCGCTCGATCTGGACCTTTGGGTCGTCAGGACTCTGTGCGTCCCGCCAGGCCTGATAACTTTGCCATTCCGCCGCGCCGCCCTCGGCCGCAATAACCACGCGCAGTTCAGGCAGTCGTGATTGAATACTGTGAACCTGGGCCACGCATTCGGGCCCTACGAAGAGAACGGGCGCTTTGCAATCCGCCATGATGTAAGCAATCTCGGGCGCCGCCAGCCGCCAATTGACCGGCGTCATCACCGCATTGGCCTTCATGGCGCCCAGTAACAATTCGAAATAGACGTCGCTGTTCTTGCCAAGATAGGCGATCCGCTCCCGCGGGCGAACGCCGAGAGCGATCAGCCCGTTTGCGACGCGGTTGGTCAGCACGTTGAACTCGGCGAAACTGGTCTCGCGTCCCTCGAATTCGAAGGCTGTTTCCTTGCCGCGTGAACGCGCCAGCCCGCGCACCATGTCGGCAAGGTGCGCCAGCCCTTGTGAGACGGCCATGTCCTCCTCCCGGAGTATTATTTTGGCGAGGAGTTTGGCGGCATCTGACGGCAAAGACAATAGCGACGCGCTTTGGCTTTCGACGGGAGACAGGCCTTTACTGCCGTGCGGAGCGATCTTTCTCGTTTTGCGCCTTGATCTGATCCCGAGCGTTTTCCCAGTCGGTGTCGGTCCAGTCGCGCAACTGATAGAAATTTCCGCCCATCGCGAGCGCCTGGCCGCCGTCCATCGCGATCGTTTCGCCGTTGATCCAGTCGCAGCCGCCGGAAATCAGGAATACCGCCAGGTTTTGCAACTCCTCCATCGTTCCAACCCGGCCCATCGGGTTCATGGCCTTGGTACGTGCGCCGGCTTCGTCACCTGGCTTGATCCGCTTGCTCATGCCTTCGGTTGGAATTTCGCCCGGCGCAATCGTGTTCAGCCGGATGCCGTAGCGGCCCCATTCAGCCGCCAGCGACATGGTCATGGCGTGGACGGCGGATTTGCTCATGGCCGATGGCACCACATAGGGGCTGCCGTTGCGGACCCAGGTGACGGTGATCGACACGACATTGCCGCGGAGCTTGTTCGCGATCCAGCGCCGTCCGACGGCATGGGTGACATAGAAGGTGCCGTGCATGACGATGTTGGCAACCGCGTCGAAGCCGCGCGAAGAAAGATCTTCGGTGCGCGAGATGAAGTTGCCCGCCGCGTTGTTGACGAGGTCGGTCAGCGGACCATCCTTGAAGATCGCCTCGACCATTTCGTCGACTGCCAACGCGTTGCGGATATCGACGCCGTGGCTGGTCACGCGGCCGCCGTAGAGGTCCATCAATTCGGTTGCCGTCTCGTCGCAGACGCTCTTGCGGCGTCCGCAGATATGGACCTCCGCGCCAAGCTCGAGAAAGCGGCTTGCCATCGATTTGCCGAGCCCGGTGCCGCCGCCGGTCACGAGAATTCGCCGGCCGACAAGGAGTTTTTCGCTGAACATGACGGTCCCCGTTCTTGCTTGTCAGGAGCAGACGAATAAAACCGGAGGAAGCTTTCGTGTAAAGCCGTTATCGTACGGAGTGGCAGTGTGGCGGTCCAGAGGTCCGTATCATGGCTGCAGGCGGGTTCATCATGCGGACTTCGGAATCGGGACACCAGGAGGAAACCATCATGGATGATCGCATACAGGTGACGATCTCGGGAGGGGTTGCCGATGTCCGCATGGTTCGCGCCGACAAGATGAACGCGCTGGATGCCGCAATGTTCGAGGCGCTGGTCGCAACCGCGAAAAGACTTGGCAGCGAGAAAGGCGTGCGCGCGGTAGTATTGTCCGGCGAGGGCCGTGCCTTCTGCGCCGGCCTTGATACGGGTCGTTTCGCCGCGATGAAGGACGATGGCGGCAACGGCATTGCGGGCGGCGAGGCGCGCAATCTCACTTTGCGTACCGCCGGCATCGCCAATTTTCCGCAAATGGCCGTATGGGGCTGGCGGCAGCTTCCGGTGCCGGTGATTGCCGCGGTTCACGGGGTGGCATTTGGCGGCGGCTTTCAGCTCGCGCTTGGCGCCGACATGCGATTTCTGAGTGCGGACGCCCGGATGTCGATCATGGAGATCAAATGGGGATTGGTGCCGGACATGGCGGGAACCCCGATTCTGGCGAGCCTCGTGCGCGACGATATCCTGCGAGAGCTGACTTACACGGGGCGGATTTTTTCGGCGCAGGAGGCGTTGAGTTATGGCCTCGCGACACGAATCTGCGACGACCCCCGTGCGGCGGCGCTTGCGGTGGCGCGTGAAATCGCCGCAAAAAGCCCAGACGCGATCCGTGCCGCCAAACGGCTTCTGAACGGCCTGTCAATTGATCCGGCGCCCGCGCTATTGGCAGAATCGGTCGAGCAGCAGAAGCTGATTGGCAGCGGCAATCAGCTCGAGGCGGTTCGCGCCAATATCGACAGACGTGCTGCGAATTTTGTCGATCCGTGATCCTGTCTGTGGCTCGATCCGCAGCCAGGCGCGGTCGCAACGGGACTTGGCGCGTCCGTAACGGGCAATCCGCCTGCTTCTTGGCCTTGCGCTGCGGCACGAAAATTGCGACTCAAGAATGCCGGCAGATTCTGGAGCATTTCAGCGATGTCTACCCAGATCATGCTTTCTGAACACGGGCTGGAATCCAGTCGCAGCGAGGAAAGCGTTGCGCTTGAAGAAGATATCAGGCTGCGGAACGACATCCGCCTGTTGGGGCGCATCCTCGGCGACACTGTCCGCGACCAGGAGGGCGCCGACGTCTTTGATCTGGTCGAGCGCATCCGGCAAACTTCGATCCGGTTTCACCGCGGCGACGATAAGGCGGCACGCCGAGAGCTTGAACTGACCCTCGACAGCATGTCGATCAGCCAGACAGTGCGCATCGTGCGCGCCTTCAGCTACTTCTCCCATCTCGCCAACATCGCCGAGGATCAGAACAATATTCGCCGGATGCGGGAGGGTTCCAGGGCCGGCGAAGCGCCACGCCCTGGAACGCTGGCGCTGACCTTGTCGCATGCCCGTACTGCCGGGCTCAGCGCAGCCGACTTGCGCAAGTTCTTTGCAACGGCGCTGGTCAGTCCGGTGCTGACCGCGCATCCAACGGAAGTCCGCCGCAAGAGCACCATCGACCGCGAGATGGAGATTGCGGCCGTGCTGGACCGGCGCGAGCGGGTGCAGTTCACGCCGGAGGAGTTGGCTGCAAGCGATGAGCAATTGCGGCGCGCGGTATTGACGTTGTGGCAAACCAACATTTTGCGCCGCACCCGCCTCACCGTGCTCGACGAGGTCGCCAACGGCCTGTCTTTCTACGACTATACCTTCCTGGATGAGGTTCCCCGGCTGCATTGCCGTCTCGAAGACCGTCTCAACGAAGGCGAGGGGGCTGCCCAAGGCGAACTGGCGTCCTTCCTGAAGATGGGAAGCTGGATCGGCGGCGATCGTGATGGCAATCCGTTCGTGACGGCGGAAATGATGCGCGGCACGCTAAAGATGCAATCCAGCCGCGTCGTTCGCTTTTACCTCGACGAATTGCATGTGCTCGGCTCCGAGCTTTCGCTGGCGGCGCATCTTGCGGACGTGTCAAAAGACCTGCGGACGCTGGCTGAGAGCTCGCCCGACAAGTCGCCGCATCGAAGTGGCGAGCCTTATCGCCTTGCAGTATCCGGAATCTTTGCAAGGCTCACCGCGACCGCGACGCGGCTGGAGGTGGAGACCACGCGGGCGGCGGTGGGCGAAGCTGAGCCCTATGCCGATGCCGCCGAATTCAAGGCCGATCTCGATACCCTCTATCGCTCGCTGATGGCGAATAATTCGCGGGTGATCGCGCGCGGACGGCTGCGTCACCTGCGGCGCGCTATCGACTGTTTCGGCTTTCATCTCGCCAGTCTCGACATCCGGCAGAACTCGGCGGTTCACGAACGCACCATCGCCGAGTTGATCAATGCGGCGATGCCCGGCATGTCTTATCTCGCGCTGAATGAGGAGGCGCGCATCGCACTTCTCGTCAGCGAAATGCGTAATGCCCGGCCGCTGACCTCGGCCTTCGTCAAATACAGCGAGGAGACGGTAGGCGAGCTCGCGGTGTTCCGGGCCGCCGCCGAGGCCCATGTCAGGTTCGGGGCGGATGCGATTCCCCAATGCATCATTTCGATGTGCAAGGGGATCTCCGATATGCTGGAGGTCGCGGTCTTGCTGAAGGAAGTCGGCCTCGTCGATCCGTCCGGCCGCAGCGCGATCAATATCGTGCCGCTGTTCGAGACGATCGAGGATTTGCAGGGCTCCGGCCATATCATGGATCGGATCCTGTCGATGCACGATTACCGCAAGCTGGTCGACAGCCGCGGCTCCGTGCAGGAGGTAATGCTCGGCTATTCCGACAGCAACAAGGACGGCGGCTTCGTCACCTCAGGCTGGGAGCTTTACAAGGCCGAGATCGGCCTCGTCGAAGTGTTCGAGCGGCACCATGTGCGGCTGCGCCTCTTCCACGGCCGCGGCGGCTCGGTCGGACGGGGCGGTGGCCCGAGCTATGACGCGATCATCGCGCAGCCCAGCGGCGCCGTGAATGGCCAGATCCGGATCACCGAGCAGGGTGAGATCATTTCCAGCAAGTATGCCAATGCGGATGTCGGTCTCGACAATCTGGAGGTGCTGGCGGCGGCGACGCTGGAGGCAAGCCTGCTGCAGCCGAGACGAAGAGCGCCACGCGCGGAATATCTGGAGGCGATGGAGCAACTATCAGCCCATGCCTTCAAGGCCTATCGCGGTCTGGTCTACGAGACCGACGGATTTGCCGATTATTTTTGGGCTTCCACCGTGATCACCGAGATCGCAACGCTGAACATCGGCAGCCGTCCGGCGTCGCGCAAGAAGACCCGCGAGATCGAAGACTTGCGCGCCATTCCCTGGGTCTTCAGCTGGGCGCAGTGCCGGCTGATGTTGCCGGGATGGTATGGGTTCGGCAGCGCGGTCGAGGCGTGGCTGAAGGAGAATCCCGGCGCGGGCATGGCCTTCCTTAAGGAACTCTACCGCGAATGGCCCTTCTTCCGTACCCTGCTGTCGAATATGGACATGGTGCTGGCCAAGAGCTCGATCGCGATCGCCTCACGCTATGCTGAACTCGTGCCCGACGCTGCGCTTCGCGAAAGCATCTTCGAACGCATCCGGCGTGAATGGCAGAGCTCGATCGATAGGCTGCTGGAGATTATGGGGCAGGAGCGTCTGCTGGAAAGCAACCCGTCGCTGGAGCGCTCGATCCGCAATCGTTTTCCCTATATCGACCCGCTGAACCACATTCAGATCGAGCTCCTGAAGGAGCACCGGGCGCAGAACATGGATGAGCAGGTGCTGCGCGGAATTCAGATTACGATCAACGGCATTTCGGCCGGCTTGCGCAACAGCGGCTAGCCCAGTCATCGCGCGCGCCTGATGGCGAAGTTGAGCAACGGGACCCTCAGCAATTGTGCGCGCCCTGAGTTTCGACATAGACGGCATAGAGCGATTGGCTCGCGGTCATAAACAGGCGGTTTCGCTTCTTGCCGCCGAAGCAGAGATTGGCGCAGCATTCCGGCAAGCGAATTTGACCGATCCGCTGGCCGTCGTCGGGAGCGAAGACCTGCACGCCATCATAGCCTTCGCCGACCCAGCCGGCGCCGACCCAGATATTGCCTTCGGTATCGACCCGCAGGCCGTCCGGGAAACCTGATCGGCCGCCCATCGCCATATCGATCAGCGGCCGCGGGTTTGAGAGCTTGTCGCCGTTGAGATCGTATTGCCAGACGACGTTCTTGGCCTGCGGGTAGTGGGTGATCCCACTGTCGCAGATATAGACGTTCCTGCAATCGGGACTGAAGGCAATGCCGTTCGGCTTGAAAGCATCGTCAGCGACTTTCCTGATCTCGCCCGTGTGCGCATCGACCCGGTAGACCGCTTCCTTCTGATAGGGCTGGACCGAGCCATCGGTGGTCCGTTGCCCCTCGT
Organism: Bradyrhizobium sp.; assembly: GCF_049586575.1. Classification (GTDB taxonomy): domain Bacteria; phylum Pseudomonadota; class Alphaproteobacteria; order Rhizobiales; family Xanthobacteraceae; genus Bradyrhizobium. The sequence continues at coordinate 39,238 of NZ_JBAVCF010000417.1, read as the reverse complement.
AGAGGACGATCGCGCCATAGCCGGGATCCGTAAACCAGATCGAGCCGTCATTGGGATGGACGACGACATCGTTCGGTCCATTCAACGGTTTGCCGTTCGCCTGATCGGCGAGTGTGGTGACCGACCCGTTATGCTCGAAGCGAACCACGCGCGTTCGCTCGCAGGTGATTTGCCGTCCCTGGAAATCGAACGTGTTGCCATTGGCTTCGTTGGTCGGTTTGCGGAAGTTCTCCGAGATGTATCCGCCGCCATCTTCGAGATAGCGAAGCTGCCGGTTGTTCGGAATATCGCTCCAGACCAGATATTGGCCTTGCGCATTCCAGGCCGGTCCCTCCGCCCACAGGCAGCCAGTATAGAGCCGTTGGATGGCCGTATTGCCGACCTTCGCCTTGAAGCGCTTGGGGTCGATGACGACGATGTCTGGATCGGGATAGCGCTGGGGCGGTGCGTTCGGGCCGAAGTTACGTGTCTCGCCGCTGCGACCGATACCTTCGACACCCTCATATTGATGAGGGGGCCGTAATTCGCTTGTCATCTTTCCTCCCGGCTGTCCTTCCGTCCCCTACACAGCATTCGGGACGCGGCTACGCGTCCCGAATGACTGGAGGCTAACGCGAAGTGCGCTTCCCAGCAAATATGGGCGCGTTGGCGCGCATATCACGCGAGAGGTGCGTGGCCGCGAATGGCGGTGCGAGAACCAACTACGGCTTCATGGCGCCTTTCGCGCTAGTGTACAGCGCGTAGAGCGATGTCGAGCCGCAGATGTAAAGCCGGTTTCGCTGCTGGCCTCCGAAGCACACATTGGCAACGGTTTCCGGCAGATGAATCTTGCCGATCAGGTGGCCTTCGGGATTGTAGCAGCGAACGCCATCCTCCTTGGGGTCACCCCAACCCATGGAGCACCAGACATTCCCATCGGTGTCGCAGCGCATGCCGTCGGTAAAGCCAGGAGCGAAGTCTTTGGCGAAGACCTTGCCATTCGACAACTTGCCCGCATCGATATCGACGTCGAATACACGGATCCACGCCGGATTTCCCTCTCCCTCCGTGAGGCCCGTGTCGATGACGTAGAGCTTCTTCTCGTCGGGCGAGAACGTAATACCATTGGGCATCACGAAATCGTCGGCGACGACCTTGATGTCGCCGGATTTTGGATCGACCCGGAAGACGTTGCGCTTGTCCTGTTCGAACGGCTCCTTGAGGCCTTCATAGTCGCCCTTGATCCCATAGCCAGGATCCGTGAACCAGATCGTCCCGTTGGAAGCGACCACGATGTCGTTCGGCGCGTTGAGCTTCTTGCCCTGGTACTTGTCGGCGATAACGGTGATCGAGCCATCAAGCTCGGTACGTGTGATGCGTCGGCCGCTGTGTTCGCAGGTGAGAAGGCGTCCCTCCCGATCGATGGTGTTCCCGTTCGAGTTCATCGACGGCTGTCGATAGACGCTCAAGTGGCCGTCGTCTTCGCTGTAGCGCATGATGCGGTTATTGGGAATGTCGCTGAACAGCACATAGCGCCCGGCCGGAAAGTATACCGGCCCCTCGGCCCAGCGGAAGCCGGTCGCTACGCGCTCAACCGCGCCAGTCCCGGCGCTGCCCTTGAAGCTCTTATCCAGAGCTTCGATGTGTGCGTCGGGGTAACGCGTGCCGGGCAGCGGTCCCAGCGGAAACGGTTGGGTGTCTCGGAGCCGAACCGCCGTTTCGCCCAACGGCCGCTCGGCCGCCGAGGCCGTCGCCACGGTTGCGGCTGTCGCTGCCAACGCCGCAGCTCCCTTCATCAGCTCGCGCCGATCGAAGCCGCGACGGCCGTCATCAGTAGGAATTTCTCGACGTAACATATTCGTCATGGTCGCCTCCCTTGAGTTTTTGTTGGGAGGAAAACATGTGCCGACATTTCGGCATAAACCGGGCGGGCAGCTCCTGAAACAGCCCCGGATTGGCGAAGCGACGAGTTGAATCTATCCAAGTCTCTGGAAGACCTCAGGTTCTCCTCAGATCGCGTCCCAACTAAAAATATCTGCCGAGCGGTCAAGTTTGTAAAATGACGGCTTCAGCGCCGGCATGCCGTGCTCGGCAAGGCTTTCCACCGTCCAGCCTTCGCCTCGGTGGACCGAGCGGAGCGGGCGCGACTGGCTCATCAAGAAAATCTCGTTCAGTCGCACGGCAAAGATTTGCCCTGTGACATCCTTGGCGGCATCGCTGAGCAGGTAGGCGACAACCGGCGCGATCCTTTCGGGACCCATCCGCTGGATGTTAGCCACGCGGGCTTTCTCCGCTTCGGTCTCAGTCGGAATGGTGCCGATCAAGCGGCTCCAGGCGAACGGCGACACGCAGTTCGAGCGCACGTTGAAGCGGTTCATGTCGAGCGCGATCGATTTGGAAAGGCCGACGATGCCGAGTTTCGCGGCGGAGTAATTCGCCTGGCCAAAGTTACCGACCAGGCCCGATGTCGAGGTGAAGTGGACGAACGATCCGCTCTCCTGCTCGCGGAACAGCCGCGCGGCGGCATGGGAGACATAGAATGAGCCCATCAGATGCACCTTGATGACGGACTCGAAGGCGTCGATGCTCATGCGGTGGAAGATGGCGTCGCGCAGGATTCCGGCATTGTTGACGACGCCGTCGAGCTTGCCGAAATGATCGACCGCCGCCTTGACGATGCGGCTCGCGGGAATGGCTTCCGCGACGCTCTCGAAATTGGCCACCGCCGTCCCGCCGCGCTTCTTGATCTCCTCGACCACTTCCTCGGCGGGCGAGGCGCTTGAGCCAGATCCATCGGCCGCGCCGCCGGGATCATTGACCACGACCTTGGCGCCTTCGGCTGCGCATAACAGCGCTATCTCGCGCCCGATGCCGCGGCCCGCGCCGGTCACGATGATGGATTTGCCGTCGAGTGATTTGGCCATGGAGGTCTCCCGCTTGCGCCGCCGGTTTCTTTATTTCTCGTTGGTGAAGATGATCGTGCCTGACGCCGCGAACATGCCGCCGACGCCGTGGCAGACCGAAATTTTGGCCCCTTGAACCTGGGCCGGCGCGATGCCGCGCATCTGCCGCACGCTCTCTTGCAGCGCGTACATGCCGTACATGCCGGAATGCATATAGCTGAGGCCGCCGCCGTTGGTGTTGAGCGGTAGCTTGCCGCCCGGTCTGGTGTGGCCGTCAGCGATGAATTTTCCGGTCTCCTCATGTGGCATGAAGCCGAGATCGCCTAGGCCATAGAGCGGCAGATGCGCAAAGGCGTCATAGATCATCAAGTGATCGACGTCCGCGTGGGTAATGCCGGCTTCCTTAAACGCCAGAGGACCTGCGACCCTGAAAGCGCGTGAACTATCGAAGGTCTGCATCTGGCTGACCATCGGGGTTTCCACGCTCTCACCGGTACCGAGGATATAGACCGGCTTATTCGGAAAATCCTTCGCGCGCTCCGCAGAGGTCAGGATCAGCGCGCCGCCGCCGTCGGTGACGAGGCAGCATTGCAGGATGCGAAACGGATAGGCGATCATCCGCGAATTCAGAACGTCTTCTACCGTGATCGGCGCCTTCATGGTCGCGCGCGGATTTTTCGCCGCCCACTCGCGCTGTGCCACGGCGACCATGGCGATTTGCTCGTGGGTGATGCCGTGGGTTTTCATGTAGCGCAGCACCGGGATCGGAAACATGCTGGCCGGCGTGGAAACGCCGTAAGGCAATTCGAACTGCCCGTTCAGGCTGTCCGGGCCGATCATGCGCGGGGTGCGGCCGATGTTGGATTTGCCGCTTTCGGCATGCGTGATCAGAACAGTCTTGCACAGGCCGGCCTCGATCGCGGCAGCCGCGTGGCGCACATGGAGCATGAACGAACAGCCGCCGACCGATGTGCCGTCGACCCAAGTCGGGGTGATGCCGAGATAATGCGCGATCTGCTGCGGGGTCTCGACCGCTGTCGCAAAACCGTCGATGTCGGACAGCTTCAACCCGGCATCCGCGATGGCGTTCAACGCCGCATCGGCGTGAAGCTGGATCTGCGACATGTTCGGGATTACGCCGAGCTCGGTGGTTTCTGCCGCGCCGATGACGGCTACCTCGTTCCTCCGCATGGGCCCTCAATCCCTCGCCGGGCGGAATAGGGGCAGAGTGGTTGCGTCGTCGAGTTTCTCGAAACTGACCTCCAGCTTCATGTCCAGTTCGAGCGCTTCAGGCGTCTGCGGACAGCCGACGATATTGGTCATCATGCGCGGACCTTCTTCCAGCTCCACTACGGCGATTGCGTAAGGCGGGGTAAAACCGGGCACCGGCCGGTGATGAATGACGTAGCTATAAAGCGTCGCCTTGCCGCTGGCCTTGAAAATGCTGACCTTGCGCGAGCCGCAGCCAGGGCAAAAGGGACGGGGCGGGAAATAGGCATGGGCGCAAGTGTCGCAGCGCTGCAGCCGAAGCTCGCCGGCCCGGGTGCCATCCCAGAAATGCTGCGTTTCGGGCGTCGGCTTCGGTCGCGCGCGTGCCGGCTCCGCCATGTCGTTCTCTCCTGAAAACGGGGCTCTTCTGCCCCTCGTTCGGATCGTTGATGCGACAATGGACCGCGTGTCGTCAACGGTCCAGACGGACGGCCCTTAAGTGTCCTATTTCCTTATATTTATTGCCTAGGCGGGGGACGCTTGTATCCCGGCAACCGCCCGGGCTATGGTCCGCCAACCTAAGAAAAAGCTGGGAGGAAGTAGTTATGTTGAGGGTGATTGGCGCGGCGCTTGTTGGGTTGACTTTTGCCACCCAGGCCTGTGCCGCCGATGCGCCGGCGGAAATCAAGATCGGCACCCTCTATGCCTCGTCCGGGCGATTTGCGTCGATTTCGATGCCGGTTTTCAGCTCGCTCAAGATGTGGGTCGATCTGAAAAACGCCGATGGTGGGGTCTACGTCAAGGCCTTCGACAAGAAGCTGCCCGTGAAGCTCGTCGCCTATGACGATCAGAGCAATACGGCTACCGCTTCCACGCTTTATAACCAGCTTGTCACCCAGGATAAGGTCGATCTGCTCGTCGCCGATTCCGGTTCGGTACTGACTGCTCCCGCGGTCACGATCGCGCGCGACCACAAGATGTTTCTGTTCGACCAGACCGGCACCGGCGCCAGCTTCTTCTCAAAGGACAATCCCTATATCGCGCTGATGGCCGACCCGGTCTCGACGATCTGGCCCAAGCCCGTGGCGGATTTCGTTATTCATGACGGACCGGCCCTCGGCATCAAGAAGATCGCGATCCTCTACTCGACCAACGAATTCACGGGCACCCAGGCCAACGCGTTCCGCAAGTTCATCAAGGATTCCGGCGTGCCGATCGAGATCGTGTACGACCAGGGAGTCCCCACCGAGACGACCAACTACACCGTCATCATCAACAACATCAGCAACGCGCAGCCGGATGCGGTGTTTCATTTCGGATACGCGCCGAACGATATCGCATTCCTGCGCAACGTCGCCGACGTCGGCGCCAAGTTCAAAATGCTGTTTGCGATCTACGCAGGCCTCGAGAAGGAGCTGCTCGAGAAGAACGTCGGCGACAAGGGACTCGAGCACGTATTTACTTACGTGCCGGCCTCGGATCTGGAATATCCCGTCAACTTCGGCATGAACCTCCCGACCTATAAGGCCGCCTGGGACAAGAAATATCCGGACGGCAAACTTGAATTCGGCCTCAACGCCGTGGCCGGATACACTACCGGGCTGGTCATCGAGAAAGCGCTTTCAGTGGCGACAAGCCTCGATCAGATGGAGTTGCGTCGCGCCGTGTTCAGCCTTTCTGGACAACTCAAGACGTTGTGCGGGCCCTTCGCCCTCGACGAAACCGGCGGCCAGACCGGCGAATTGACCCCGCTCGGACAGCTTGAGCTGGACGATCACGGGCACGTCAAATTCGTTTCGATCTATCCGCACGAAACCGCGACCGGTAAACCCGTCTATCCTCGCCCATGAGGGCTGCGCAGTTCGGAATAGCTTTCCGGGAGTGAGAAACGCCGATGCTGACTTATGCGCTGGTCGCCGGCGTTCTCTTTGGCTTGTATTTCAGCCTGGTCGGGATCGGCCTTAATCTGGTCTTTGGCGTCATGCGCATCGTCAATCTGGCGCATGGCGACTTCCTGATGCTCGGCGCGTTCGTGGCCGTCGGCGTCGTGACGGTCATTGGAATCGATCCCCTGTTCGCGGTGCCGCTGGCATTCGCGATTTTTTTGATTGTGGGCATGCTACTGTACTGGGTGTTGGTGCCGCGCCTGCAAGGCTCGGCAAACCCGGAGATGCTGTCGATCATCCTCTTCTTCGGCCTGTCCCAGGTCATCGAGGCCGTCACAACGATCTTTCTCGGGACCAGCGAGCGCTCGATTCAAAGCCGCGCGCTCGGCACGGTATTTTCCACCATCAAGGTCAAATGGTTTGGAGGTACGGCGGCTAGCGGTGGACCGGTCCAGATCCTTGGCCAGGGGTTTCCGGCGCCCTGGGTGATCGCTGCCGTTACCAGCCTGATCGTGATCGCACTGGTGTATGTCTATCTCTACCAGACGCGTCTCGGCACCCTGACGCGTGCGGTGATGTCGCGACGCGACGAGGCGCTGGCAACCGGGATCGACGTCGATCGCGTCTCGGCCGCGGCATTTGGCATTGGATTGGGATTGGCCGCGATTGCCGGCATCTTCGCGCCGTTCATGTTCGGCTCGGTGACGCCGGCGTTTGGCGCCGATGCGACCGTCACGTCGTTCGCTATCGTGGTGCTGGGTTCGCTTGGCAATCCGCTCGGGACCGCGCTCGGCGGCGTCGTCTACGGCATCTGCTACATGGTCGTGCAGACATATTTGAGTTCATGGTCGGACCTGTTGCCCTATGTGCTCCTGATTTTCATTTTGCTGTTGCGTCCGAGCGGTCTGCTCGGAAGGCGGGTGCGCGTTGCCTAATGCCCTCAAGCACACGCTTTTCATCGCCGTGCCGCTGCTGGTCGTTTTTGCAGTGCTGCCGGGCGTCTATCAAAACCACCTGTTGTTGTTCAATTTCGTGATCTTTCTGATTCTCGCCCAGGGCGTGAACATCATCTATGGTTTCACCGGCTATCTGCCGTTTGGCTATGTCGGCTTCTTTGGCGCGGGCGCCTACGGCTTTGCTGTGATGGTGATGCATTTCCAGACACCAGCGGTGCTTGCGGTCCTCGTCGGCGGCGTGGTCGGTGTTGCCCTTGGGCTGCTGCTCACGCCGTTGCTGCGTCTCTCCGGGGCCTATTTCGCCATCGCCAATCTCGCGGCGTCGCTTGCGGTGCTGCACTTCATCGCCAATCCTGCACTGGAGTCGATCACGCGCGGTCCCTACGGCGTCTCGCTCACGGGCACGTTCAATCCGACATATGCCTACGCGGCGGCGCTGGTCGTGCTGGCGCTGACGTTGGGTGCGGTGGTTTTTCTCAAAAATTCGCGCTTCGGCCTCGCATTGCAGGCGGTGCGGGAAGACGCCGTCAGCGCCTCAATGGCGGGCGTCAATGTCGTGCGGATGCGGATCATCGCCTGGCTCACCTCCGCGCTGGTCGCTGGCCTCGCCGGCGGCGTCTATGCCTGGTACGTCTCGGTGTTCTATCCGGACAATGTCTTCAGCGGCGACTTCAGTATTTTTGCCATCGTGTTTGCGTTGTTCGGCGGTGTTGCCTCGATCTCGGGCCCGATCGTCGGCGTCATCATCCTCTACGGCATCTACAACCTGATCGGATTCACCACGCCGCAATATTTCCAGTTGATTTACGGCCTCCTGATCATGGGCCTCGTGCTGTTTCTTCCCGCAGGCCTGGTATCGCTCGCAACACGCAGGGGCTGGAATGTTCCCTGACAGCGTGCCCCTTCTCAACGTTTCCAAACTCGTCAAACGCTTCGGCGGCTTCTACGCGCTGGACGGATTGAGCTTCCACGTGTCTTCCGGCGAGATTTTAGGGCTGGTGGGTCCCAACGGCTCCGGCAAGACCACGGCGATCAACGTAATCTCCGGCCTTTACGCCCCTGACGGTGGCGAGGTGGTGTTGGACGGCGCCTCGATCGGGGGGAGGGTCTCCCACAAGCTCGTCCATCTCGGCATCAACCGCACCTTCCAGATTCCAAAAACGTTTTTGTCGCTGACGGTGCGGCAGAATGTCGAGGTGGCACTGGCCTATGGCGGCGCCGCGACGACCCCGCCGGCGATCACCGATCTTTTGGACGAATACCGGTTGATTGAGGTCGCCGACCGTCCGGCGGCCGATCTCAACAATGCCCAGCAGAAGATGCTCGACCTCGCGCGGGCGCTCGCGACCCGTCCGCGGCTGCTGTTGCTTGACGAACTCGCCGCAGGGCTCAACCCTGCGGAACTCGACTGGATCGCCGAGCGCATCCAGGCGTTGGCCAAGGGCGGGATGGCGATCATCGTGGTCGAGCATCTCATGGGCTTCATCGAGCACATTACCGATCGCGTCATCGTCATGAACGCCGGCAAGGAGATTTTCGAAGGCAAGCTCGCGGTCGCGGTGAAAGTGCCGCAGGTGATCGAGGTGTTTTTGGGAGGCGAGCATGCCGCCTGAGGCCACAGCCTTGCTGACGGCTCAAGGCGTCGATGCCGGGTACGGCACGATGCAGGTGCTATGGGGCGTCGACCTCGATGTCCGCGCCGGCGAAACCGTGCTGCTGCTCGGGACCAACGGCGCCGGCAAGACCACCTTTCTCAAATCGCTGGTCGGACTGATCGAGGCGCGGCACGGCAGCATCAAACTCGGCGGCGAGGATGTGACGCGGATGCGCTCCAGCGCGCGGATGCGGCTGGGCATGACTTACATGTCGGAACTTGCCGTATTCCCCGACCTGTCGATTGAGGAAAACCTCAAGGTCGGCGCGCAGGCGCTCGGGCATCCCAATCCGCGGATCGAAGATCTTTACGAAACCTTTCCGGTACTGCGTGAGAAACGCCGCGCGCCGGCCTCCAGCCTCTCCGGCGGCCAGCGGAAAATGCTTGGTATCGCCAAGGCCTTGGCGGCCGAGCCTCGCCTTCTGGTGATGGACGAGCCGTCGGCCGGGTTGTCGCCGCTGTTCGTCAAGGAAGTCATCCGGATCCTGAGTGATCTCAGAGGAAGGGGATTGGCTTTGTTGATTGCCGAGCAGAATATCGGCTTCCTTGAGGTCGCCACCCGCGTGTTCGTACTGGAAGGCGGCCGTATCCGTTTTTCGGGAACGGTGGCCGAAATGACCGACAATGAGGCGTTGCGGCGAGCCTATTTCGGACTGAAGTAATGCGAACCATCCGCATTGGGTCAGGGGCGGGCTATTCGGGCGATCGCATCGAGCCCGCGGTGGAACTCGCCGAAAAGGGCGACATTCAGTATCTGGTATTTGAGTGTCTGGGCGAGCGCACCGTTGCGCTGGCCCAACAAGCGCGCCTGAAGAATCCGGAAGCTGGCTACGATCCGCTGCTTGAGGAGCGGATGCGCGCGGTGCTGCCGGTCTGCGCTGCCAAAGGTATCAAGATCGTCACCAATATGGGGGCAGCCAATCCGCTTGCTGCGGCGCGCAGGACTGCTGCCATGGCCCGATCGATGGGGCTGGCTTCGCTGAAGGTTGCGGCCATCGTCGGCGACGACGTCCTTGATGCCTGCAAAGCGCGCGATCTCCCGATCATGGAGTTCGACGGCACGATCGGCCAGCTCGGCAATCGCCTGATCTCCGCCAACGCCTATCTCGGCGCCGGGTCGATGACGGAAGCGCTTCGCGGCGGCGCCGACGTTGTGATCACCGGACGGGCTTCCGATCCCGCGCTATTCCTCGCGCCGCTCATCCACGCCTTTGGCTGGCCGGCGGATGACTGGAACCTGCTCGGCAAAGGCATCGTCGCCGGTCACTTGCTGGAATGCGCCGGCCAGGTCACCGGCGGCTACTTCGCCGATCCAACTTTCAAGGACGTGCCGGATCTGGCCCGGCTCGGCTTTCCCATTGGCGAGGTCGGCGAGGATGGCAGCCTCGTCATCACCAAGGTCGAGGGCTCCGGTGGCGCCGTCACCGCGCAGACCTGCAAGGAGCAACTGCTCTATGAGGTGCACGATCCCACGAGATATCTGCAGCCGGACGTGACCGCGGATTTTTCGCAAGTGACGGTCGAGGAAGCGGGCAAGGATCGCGTGCGAATTAGCGGCGGACGCGGCAGTGAACGTCCGCCAACGCTCAAGGTATCGGTCGGCTATGTCGACAGCTTTATCGGCGAGGGCCAGATTTCCTACGCCGGTCCGGGTGCGCTCGCGCGTGGCCGGCTCGCGCTCGACGTCGTTCGCGAGCGCTTGAAACTTACGGGTGTTGCGGCCAGAGAATTGCGGTTCGACCTGATCGGCGTCGATTCCCTGCACGGCGCGCAACTCTCGGCCCATGCGAACGAGCCCTATGAGGTGCGCGTACGCGTCACCGGGCGTACCGAAAACCTGCGCGAGGCAGTGCGGATCGGTAACGAAGTCGAAACGCTCTACACCAATGGGCCGGCCGGCGGGGGCGGGGCCTCCAAATCCGCGCGCGATGTCGTGGCGGTCGCTTCCGTGTTGCTGCCGCGCGAATTGGCGCAGCCGCAGGTGCAATTCGTCGGAGGCGCATAACGATGAAGCTGCGCGAGATCGCTCATTCCCGCACCGGCGACAAGGGCAATATCTCCAATATTTCTGTCATTGCTTATGACGAGAAGTATTACCCGTGGCTGCTTCATCAGGTGACCAGCGCGCGGGTCAAAGCGCATTTCGCGGGCGTTGTCGAAGGCGAGGTTGTTCGCTATGAGCTACCCAAACTGTTTGCACTCAACTTCGTGATGGACCGGGCGCTGGGGGGCGGGGTGACACGGTCGCTAGCGCTGGATGCGCATGGCAAATCGTTGAGCTCCGCCTTGCTCGATCTGGAGATCGACGCCGTTCCGAATAGACTTTAGCTGAATCAACGAGGCGACCAAGGCCATGCCCAACACTCCGACACTCACCGCGCTGGCGGCAGATCTCGAAAGCGGCCGCACCAATGCGCGGAAACTCGTCGACGAGTGCCTCGCAAAAATCGCCGACAAATCGGGCGAGGGGAACCGCGCCTTTGTTCATGTCGACGTTGAGGCCGCGATCGAGGCTGCCAAGGCCATGGATCGGCTCCGCGAGGTCAGGGCCGCGCCGTCGCCATTTGCCGGCATTCCAATCTCGATCAAGGACTTGTTCGACATCAAAGGGCAGGTCACGCGGGCCGGCTCCCGGGCGCTCGATGATTCACCGCCGGCCGAGAGCGACGCGTCAGTCGTATCGCGGCTGCGGCGCGCTGGCTTCATCCTGATCGGTCGCACCAACATGACTGAATTCGCCTATTCCGGCATCGGTATCAATCCGCACTATGGTACGCCGAAGAGCGTCTGGCAGCGAAATGCTGGTCATGTTCCCGGCGGGTCGTCGTCAGGCGCGGCGGTGTCGGTCGCCGATGGCATGGCGCATGGCGCGCTTGGTTCTGACACCGGTGGATCGTGCCGGATTCCTGCGGCCTATAACGGCATCGTCGGCTTCAAACCGACACAGCAGCGCATCCCGCGCGATGGCGCCGTGCCGTTGTCGTTCACGCTCGATAGTTTCGGACCACTCGCGCGCACCGTCGAGTGTTGCGCGGTGCTCGATGCCGTACTCGCCGACGAGCCGGTTCGGCCGCTGCAAGCGCGCACCATCAAGGGACTGCGGCTGGCGGTGCCGACGACGGTCGCGCTCGACGACCTCGACGCTCATGTGACGCGAAGCTTTGAGCGGGCACTTGAAACGTTATCGCGGGCAGGTGCATTGGTCGAGCGGATCGAAGTGCCGGAATTCCTCGATGTCGCCGTCATGAACGCCAAGGGTGGATTTGCCGCGGCGGAAAGCTATGCCTGGCATCGCTATCTGATCGAGAACCACGGCGACATCTATGACCCCCGCGTGTCTTTGCGGATCCTGCGCGGCCAAAGCATCACGGCCGCGGACTACATCGATATTCTGGAGGCGCGAAAATCGTTCATCGCGCGGGCAGCCGTGCGCTTTGCCCCCTATGATGCCGTGGTGATGCCGACCTCTGCGATCACGCCGCCGCGGATATCAGATCTCGCCGACGACCACGCGTTCACGAAAGCGAACCTCCTGTCGCTGCGCAATTGCACCCTGATCAACATGATGGACGGCTGTTCTATTTCCTTGCCTTGCCATCATCGTGGCGAAGCGCCGGTCGGTTTGATGCTGAGCGCAGCGGGAGGTTCGGACCGTCGCATCTTCGAACTGGCCGCCGGTATGGAGGCTGCGATCCATGTTTGACCTCACCTTCACCATCGATGCCAAGGACACGACCACGCCCTTAACACTCGCGATCGACCAAGCGGTAATTGCGGGTTGGACCGGTCGAGATCCGGTGGCTCGCGACAAACACATCGCCGAATTGGAGGCGATCGGTATCGCGAGACCTGCCTCGACGCCGATCTACTACCGCTGCTCGGCGCGGCGGTTGACCATGGAAGACCGGATCGAGGTCTGCGGCGGCAATTCCAGTGGGGAAGTCGAGTTTGTTCTGATCGGCTGGCAGGGACGCATTTTCGTTGGCCTCGGCTCCGATCATACCGATCGCAAGGTCGAGAGTTACAGCGTCACGGTGTCCAAGCAGATGTGCGACAAGCCGATCGCCTCCACGCTGTGGGAACTCGAAGATGTCATTGATCACTGGGACCGGCTGATCCTGCGTTCCCATGCCTGGATCGGCGGCAAGCGAGCGCTGTATCAGGAAGGCACGCTAGACGCGATGCTGCCGGTTTCCGAACTGCTCGCACGCGGTTTTGCCGGTGGGAAACTGCCTGACGGCTGTGTCATGTTTGGTGGCACTTTTGCGGCCAAAGGCGGGATCAGGCCGGCCAGCCGCTTCGAATTCGAGCTGGAAGACCCGGTGCTAAAACGCACGATCCTCCATGCCTATGACGTGGTCGAGCTGCCGGTGCTTGGGTAGAGACGCGCGTCTGAACGCCGCGGACGCCGCTTTACCTCTCCAATCGGGAGAGGGAGCGCACTTCCGATGATGAAACTCAGCCGGAAATCGGGTGGCCCGAGCGATCCCGATTTGCCACGATAGCCGGCATGAAGACATCTGCACAAAACATTGTTTCCCGATTTGAAACCGATATCGCCGCCCGCGTGGCTGCCATCGACTGGACGCAGGCCGCAAGCGATCTCGATGCGCAGGGTTGCGCCGTGCTCAAAGGTTTGCTCACGGCGGAAGAATGCCGGGCGCTGGCGGCGCGCTATCCCGAGGACAAGATATTTCGTAGCCGGATCGTGATGGGCCGTCATGGCTTCGGTCGCGGCGAATACAAATATTTTTCCTATCCGCTGCCGCAGCCGATCGCAGACTTGCGCCCCGCACTCTATTCGCGCCTTCAGCCCATCGCCAACCGCTGGAACGAGGCCATGGATATCGATATCCGGTATCCCGAAAGCCACGAAACGTTCTTGGCCCGATGCCATAAAGCGGGCCAGCTTCGGCCGACGCCGCTGATGCTGCAATATGGGGAAGGCGACTACAATTGCCTGCATCAGGATCTCTATGGCGAACATGTGTTTCCGTTGCAGGTCGCCATTCTGTTGTCGGAACCGCGCAGCGATTTCGAGGGCGGGGAGTTCGTGCTGACCGAGCAGCGGCCGCGGATGCAGTCGCGCGCGGATGTGGTGCCGTTAACCCAGGGCGACGGCGTCGCATTTGCCGTGCATGTCCGTCCGGTGCAGGGGACGCGCGGCTTTTACCGTGTCAATATGCGTCATGGCGTGAGCCGAATCCGATCGGGTCGCCGTCATACGGTCGGTGTGATCTTCCACGATGCCAAGTGAGGGCCTCTCGCGTTGACGGCGGATTTGTTTGCAAGGCTTACCGAGAGGCAGTCGTCCCAGGAGGTGATGGCCGAAGGCGCTGTGCTGTTGCGCGGATTCGTCGGTAAGGCCGAGGCCGAGCTGATTGCCGCCCTTCGCGACATCGTAGGCGCGGCGCCGTTTCGGCACATGGTGACGCCCGGCGGTCATCAGATGTCGGTCGCAATGACCAACTGCGGCAATGCCGGTTGGGTCACCGATCGCACCGGTTATCGCTATCACGCTGTCGATCCCGAAAGCGGCAAGCCTTGGCCCACGATGCCGCTGCTGCTCCGTGATCTTGCGGAGCGCGCCGCTGGCCGTGCCGGCTTTGGCGGATTTGCGCCGGACGTCTGTTTGATCAACCGCTACCTGCCCGGTGCGAAGATGTCGCTGCATCAGGACAAGGACGAGCTCGATTTCGCAGCGCCAATCGTCTCGGTGTCGCTGGGCTTGCCTGCGATTTTCCTGTTCGGCGGATTAAAACGCAGCGACAAGCCGCGGCGATTTCGCCTGGAGCATGGCGATATCGCGGTGTGGGGCGGGCCGTCGCGGCTGTTCTTTCATGGCGTCGCGCCGCTGGCCGATGGCGAGCATCCGATCATGGGATCGCAACGCCTCAATCTGACGTTCCGCAAGATTCGGTGACGTAATTCTTATGGTTTCGCCGGATGGATGAAGGCCCAGGGGCTGACTTCGGAGTCCCTCGGCACTTCGATGTCGATCAGATAGGGACCGCCATCGGCCAGCGCCATCTCCAGCGCCGGCCGGAATTGATCGGGCGAGGTGACACGAGCTGCGCCGACGCCAAAGGACTCCGCGAGTTTCACGAAGTCCGGATTGACGAGATCGGACGCGACGATGCGGCCATCGAAGCGCTCGCGCTGGTCGCGCCGCACATTGCCGTAGGCGTTGTTGTTGAACACAAGCACGACAACGCCGATCTTGAATTGCACGGCAGTCGCGAGTTCCTGCACCCCGAACATGAAACCGCCATCGCCCGTGATCGCAACCACCGGCCGGTCGGGGTGGGCGACCCTGGCCCCAAGCGCGGTCGGAAAACCTGCGCCGAGCGTGCCCTGATATCCGGAACTGATGAATGTCCGTGGTTCGTAGACGGGGAAGCCATACCAGGAAGCAAAACCGACTTGCGACAGCTCGTCCGTGACGATCGCATTCGACGGTAACACCTCGCGCAAGATGTTCAGATAGGCCATCTGCGGCTGGATCTTCTGGATCTCTTTCAGCGTCGCCGCCGATGCCTCACGGATTGCTGCGCGGCGACCGCTGGTCTTGGCGTAGCCAGCTTTTCGCACCGCGGCCAACAGCTCTGCTGTGCCGGCCGTTGCGTCAGCCACGATCGCTGCGTCTGGCGAATACCGCCGCATTTCCGTGGGATCGATATCGATGCGGACGGACTTCAGTCCGTCGGGGCGAAACGGCCACCGCGTCATGGTCGGCAATTCGAGCCGGGTCCCGATCCCGATCATGAGATCGGTTTTTGGCCATAACTTGTAGGCCGCGGCCATGGTCAGTCCGAGTTCGTGGGCATTGGAAACGATGCCGCGCCCGCTGCGGAACGCCACCACCGGGGCATCGATCAGCTCGGCCAGTTCCAGAATTTCAGGGCCGGCCGCGATCGCACCGGAGCCAACGAAGATCATCGGCGCTTTGCTCGCCGCGATCAGGCTCGCCGCGGATTTGATCCGGTCCAAATCAGGCGGGGGCGCGCGGAATGGAGCGAACACCTCGGGAGCGCCGACCTCGGCCTTTTGCGTGAACACGTCCCACGGCATCTCCAGTGAAACCGGGCCGCGGCGCCCCGACAGCATCTCCTGGAATGCGCGCGCGACCAGCGCGGGCGCATGGGCTGGATATTCGATGCGGTCGGCCCATTTCACGAAGGTGCGCAGCGTCGCAAGCTGGTCCGGCATTTCATGCAAATGGCCGCGGCCCTTGCCGAGATAGGCGGTGGGCACTTGGCCCGTCAGGCAGAGCACGGGTTCGTTCGACCCAAAGGCCGTCAACAACGCCGCGCTTGCGTTGAGTACGCCGGGGCCCGGAACCACGCTAAAGACGCCCGGCTTGCCGCTTGAACGCGCATAGCCGAAGGCCATGTAGCCGCAGGCCTGCTCGTGCCGCGCGCCGATCACCTTCAGCTGGGCTTGCTGGAAGGCATCAAACAGTCCGTAAATTTGTGCGCCGGGAAGGCCAAACACGGTGTCGACGCTGTGCGCAATCAGGCCGTCGACAATGGCTTCTCCACCGGAGCTCAGGGGCATTGAACTATCCAATCCGTAGCGATCACGCAGTTTCGTCGATCACGCTGTTGCGCAACACGCCGATATCTTCGGCTTCAACTTCGATGACGTCGCCGGGCTTCAGGTAACGCGGCGGATCGAACCGCGCGCCGGCGCCGGTTGGCGTGCCCGTGACGATGATATCGCCCGGCACGAGCGTGGTGAACGTCGAAATATAATGGATCAGATAGCGAAAGCCGAAGATCAGCCGTGAGGTGCGATCATCCTGCCGCGTCTCGCCATTGACCCGGGTCGTCAGCCTCACATCGGCAATCTGCGATTCGTTGATATAGGGAACAAGCCACGGGCCAAGGCTTCCGGTAGAATCGAAATTCTTGCCCTGGGTGACGTTGAATTTGGCGTGACGGACCCAATCGCGGATGGTGCCCTCGTTGCAGAGGGTGATTGCAGCGATGTGATCGAGCGCGTCGATCTCCGCGATATGCCGGCCGGCCTTGCCGATCACGAGCACCAGTTCGCCCTCATAGTCGAGTTGAGCGGATGTCTTCGGCCGCACAAGTGGTGTGTTGTGACCGACAAACGAACGTGGGGTCCGCAGGAACATGCTCGGATATTTCGGTGCGTCCGAGCCGTCTTTATACTCGGCGTTGCGATCGGGGTAGTTGACGCCGATACAAATGATCTTTTCCGGCGCCGGTATCGGCGGCAGCCATGTGATGTCATCGATCGCATAATCAGCCGGAAGACGCGCGGCGTCCTCCGCGAGTCTTGTCAGCGCGCCGCCCGCGACGACCTCGCGCAAGGTCGGGAAGTCCGTAACCCAACGCGCGGAGAGATCGACGATCCCGCGATCGGTCACGGCGCCGTATTTTGTGGAGCCGTTGACGGCAAAGGTGGCGATGCGGGAAGGAATCATGAATGTCTCAAGCCGATGTGCGGACCTTTAGCCTTGGCCGGGGGTCATGCCCTTGGCCTTGACGATGACGGCGGCCGCCGGCGACATGATGAAGTCGATGAAAGCCTTGGCGGCATCTTTTTGCTTGGTATCGACCGCAAGAGCAGCCGGGAATACCAGCTCCTGCTGGTATTTGGCGGGGAAGGGGCCGACGATGTCGATGCCCGGGGCGGTCAGGACGTTATTCACGAACACCACCAGTTCCGCATCGCCATTGACGACGGCCGGGACAATTCCGGTCGGTTGGTCCTGGGCAATGGTCTTGGCCCGCATCTGGTCTTCGATGCCAAGCCGCTCGAAAAGCCTCAAAATATACGAGCCAGCCGCGCTTGCCGGCAGAAACGTGATCGATTTTGCGTCGAGCAGCGTCTTCTTGAAGGCCGCTGGCGTGCTGATATCCGGCTTTGGCGCTCCCGAGCGGACCGCGACGCCATAGCCGACGCGGGCAAATTCGACCGGCGGCGTAAAATGGCTCTTTGCGTCAGCGTCATAGAAAACGTCGATCGGCACGACGCCGACGTCGAAGGGTTCGCCGCTAGACGCTGCCTTGATCAGATTGGGCGTGGTGTCGAAGTGGATGACGAGCTTGTGGCCGGAGGCTTGCTCGAACTTCGGGCCCAGGTCGGTCAACAAGCTTCGCAGCGAGCCGCCCGCCAGCACTCTCAACTCGGCGGCATGCGCGCCGCTCATCGGTGACAGGGCTGTCGTCAGTCCGAGCATTGAGGCGGCTGCGACAATCAACGACATCTTCATAAGGTCTCCGTATTCTAATCAGCCACTGTCACGTCGGCGACGAACTGCGGTTCGCGCACAGCCTGGTCCGGAAACGGCGATCCCTGTTCGAACCACGAGCGCGGGGCCGGTGCGCCCCACAGCGTCTGCCTGCGCGGATCGTTCAATGACCAGCGCATCGGGGTATGGTCGTGATCGCCGGTGAAGTAGTCGCTGGTGTAGAGTTCAAGGCGGTGACCATCGGGGTCGCGGACGTAAAGGAAGAACGCGTTCGAGATACCATGCCGGCCGGGCCCGCGCTCGATATTCTTGAGGTATCCGCTCGATGCCATCACATCGCACAGATGCAGAATGTTCATGGCGGTGGGCACCCAGTAGGCGAAATGGTGCAGGCGAGGGCCCTTGCCGTTGGTGATCGCGAAATCGTGTACATTGCCCTTGCGATGCAGCCATGCGGCCGCGATCCGCCGCTCCGGCCCGTCTTCCTCGGCGTACTCGGTCAATCGAAAGCCGAGCCGCGCGTCGAAATCGACCGTATCCTGCACCTCGGCGGCAAAGACGTTGAAGTGATCGAGCCGCTGCGGGTGGCAGCCTTTGTAGAGATCGTAGCGGCGCAGCAGATGCGGACGCTTGTCCATGACGGCATAGAGTTCGATGCGGAAACCGAAGGGATCTGAGAATTGCAGGGTGCGGCCCTGGAACGGTTGTTCGACAAAAGCGTAAGCGACGCCGTTCTGCGAAAAGAACGCTGCCGCCTTGTCGAGGTCTTCTTCCGTGCCGACCTTGAAGCCCAGACGATGGCAGGCGGCGTGCGGTGCTTTGCGCAGCACCAGCGAGTGATGCTGGTGTTCCTCGCTGCCGCGCAGATAGATCGCCGTGTTGCCGCGGTCCTCGACATGCAAGCCGACGGCGTTTTCGTAGAATTGGCAGCTTGCATTCAGATCCACCACGTCAAGGATTGCGTGGCTGCTTCTGACGATGTTGAAGGGGGGATCGAAGACATGTTGCGGAACGGGCATCGCGGCTAAATCCCCAGTTTCTGGATCTTGTGCGTGCCGCGCGCCAGCGAGACATGCTTTGTTTCCATGTAGAAATCGAAGGAATAGTCGCCGCCATCGCGGCCGATGCCGGACGCCTTCATGCCCCCAAACGGTGTCGGCAAATGACGGACGTTTTCCGAATTCAGCCAGATCATGCCGGCTTCCAGCGCATCCGCGACGCGCAACGCCCGGCCCATATCTGATGTCCAGACGTAGCCGGTGAGTCCGTATTTCACGTCGTTGGCGATGTCGACGGCATCGGCCTCATCGCGGAACGGGATGACGGTCAGGAATGGTCCGAACACCTCTTCCTGCGCCACACGCATGCCGCGGCTCGCGCCGGTGACGAGCGTCGGTTGCACATAATGTCCGCCGCCGGGACCGTCATGCGGCGCTCCGCCGACGGCGATGACCGCGCCATCTTTCTGCGCCACGTCGAAATAGCGGCAGACCTTTGCCAGGTGCCGCTCGTGGATCAGCGGCCCAATTTCTGTTGCGGGATCGAGCGGATGACCGACCTTGAGCGCCTTTACGCGGGCGGCGAGCTTCTCGATGAATTTGTCTGCAATGCTCTGCTGGACAAGGAGCCGGCTGGAGGATGTGCAACGCTCGCCATTCAGCGAGTAGATCATGAAGACGACCGCATCCAGCGCGCGATCGAGATTGGCGTCGTCGAACACGATCACCGGATTCTTGCCGCCGAGCTCGAAATGCACCCGCTTCAAGGTCGGCGCGCCCTGCGCCATGATCGCCGAACCGGTCGCGCTTTCGCCGACAAATCCAATCGCCTTGATCGCCGGATGTTCGGTCAGCGCCTTGCCGGCCTCCTCGCCCAGGCCGTGAACCGTATTGAGGACGCCGTCCGGCAGGCCCGCCTGCTTGACGAGCTTGGCCAGCAGGTCAGCGGTGACCGGCGACCATTCGGCGGGCTTGTGCACGACCGTGCAACCGGCGGCGAGCGCCGGCGCAATCTTCCAGGTCGAGAGCATGAACGGCGTATTCCATGGCGTGATGACGCCGACGGGGCCGATCGGCACGCGCGTCGAAACATTCCAGTGTTCTTCGCTGGGCATATTGAGCCCGTCGCGGGCGTCCGCGCATTTGTCGGCGAAGAAGCGGAAGTTCTCCGCCGCCCTGATCGCCGCTTTCGCCATGAAGCGATAAGCCTGACCGGTATCGATGCATTCGAGCACGGCGATGTCGTCGGCATGATCTTCGATGGCGTCGGCCACGCGACGCAACAGCTTCCGCCGCATCGCGGCGCCAATATCGCGCCAGGCCTTGAAAGCGAGGCTGGCGGCAGTTGCGGCGCGGTCAATGTCTTCAGCGTTGCCGCGCGCCACGTTTGCAAGCACGGCGCTGTCGATCGGCGATCGGGTCTCGAAGCTGGCGCCGGAAATCGACGGCACGCTCTTGCCGCCGATCATGTGCGAGATGCCGTCGGCTTTGAGTTTCGCAAGCAGCGGCGCTGAACGCTCGAGGTTGGCTTGAAACTGGTCGGATTTCGGCGTCGGTTTATCCATGTGCGGCCTCGGCTTTCAAAGCCTCGTGAATGTTGTTGCGCTTCCAGCTGGTTTCCTTGTCATTGATCTGCATGTCGAATGACAATGCGAACTTGCTTTGGGCAAAAACCGGATCGAGGCAGGCCGACAGCGCGCGGAAAACATGCTCGCCTGCTTTTTTGCGGGTTTGAAGATCACGGCCTTCGCCGAGCCGCAGCACCATGTCGAGGAAGCCAAATTCCGGATTGCCGTCGCCGATCGCGGAATGCTCGCATCGCACTGCACGGACACGGATGCCGCCGAGGGGAAAGGTGCCGGTCTCGACCGCTGCCTTGCGGACGACTTCCACTACCTTTGCCATATCGACGCGTGTATCGAGATTGGCGGAGTATTCGATCGAAAAATGCGGCATGGCGAGGCTACTCCACTTGACGCTTTCGATGAGGCGAATAGCGGCTCACGGGGCGGGAGACGCCATCATCGACATGGATTGTGTCGCCCTTGGTGAGGAACGTAAAAATCTGGATGCCGGAATATGATTAACATGTTAAATTGTGCCGGGCAAATCAAATTGGAGTTTGTGCGGTGCAACCTCCCGATTGCGTGGGATCGATATTGTTCGGGCCAAGGACACGACGATGACGCAAAAAAAACCGGCCGGGAGTGAAGGCGCGCACCCGGTCGAGCGCCGCATTCCGATGCGGGACTTTTCCAAATCGCTGCCGATGTCGCTCTTGCGCGCGCGGGAAGCGGTGATGAAGCAATTCCGCCCGTCGCTGCGCCGTCACGGGTTGACCGAACAACAGTGGCGGATTCTGCGGGCGCTGGCGGCGGTCGATACGATCGAAGTGACCGAATTGGCACGTGTCGCCTTTCTGCTCGGTCCAAGCCTGTCGCGGATCTTGCGCGATCTCGAGGCGCGCCAGCTCATCGAGCGCCGAACGGCGAAGGCCGATCTGCGGCGTAGCGTCGTCTCGATTTCCCAAAAAGGGGTGAAGCTGATCGAACTTGTCGCGCCGACCTCTGAAGCCATCTATGCCGCGATTACGCAGCACTGCGGCGCGCAAAAGCTCGCCGAACTTCAGGACATGCTGGTCCTATTGGAAGATAGCCTGGCGGCGCTCGCGGTAAAGAATGGCGCGTCCTCGGAAGACGAATAGCAAACGCAAATCCCTATCTGCCGAGCATTTAGGCATCGTTCATTACCGCATTGCAGGGATGAGATACGGAGCTTGAGCCGCCGCCCCAAATCGCGGCAATATCAATTTACTAGGATACAAGAGTTCGTAAGTACACGGATCGCGCCGCAGGTTTTGCGGGCATAACGCGAAAAACCAATAAGAACCGGCGAAAAAGCACGGTTCCAGGGAGGATTGAATGAGACTGACAAGACGCGAATTTGCGGCCGGTTTGGCTGCGGGCATCGCTGCGCCCTATGTCATCACCGCCGCCAACGCGCGGGCTTCCACGATCAAAATCGGCATA
Organism: Bradyrhizobium sp.; assembly: GCF_049586575.1. Taxonomy (GTDB): domain Bacteria; phylum Pseudomonadota; class Alphaproteobacteria; order Rhizobiales; family Xanthobacteraceae; genus Bradyrhizobium. Next base: position 17,401 of record NZ_JBAVCF010000417.1, on the reverse strand, counting down.
GTCCTGACTCTGATTGGCATAACCCTGGTCGAGCACGGCCGGTGTGCCCAATTTTTCCAGAGCCGCTGACAAAGCCTTGCCGCCCGCTGTTCCAAACGCGTCGGTCGAATGAACATCCTGGGGCAATGAAGCCATCCGCGCCGCCTATCTCGGCGGTCATGCCAAGGTGAATGCGTAGCGCGTCACGACAAGACAAACGCCAAACCAGGAAGAGCGACAGTTGAAATGGTCACGATACAGGTTCCACATCTCATCGATTTTGTTGCGGATGTTTTTAATCACGCTGAATCGGCCTCAGAGGAAGCGCGGCGAATCGCGACCTATCTGACGACCGCGAACCTCACCGGGCATGACAGCCATGGCGTGATCCGCGTGCCCGTCTACATCAGGTGGAAGAAGATGGGTTCGGTCATCCCGAACCAGACTGCGGAGCTTGTGGTCGATACGCCGTCATTGGCGGTGGTGGATGGCAAATTCGGCTACGGACAGACCGTGGCGCCGGAGGCGGTGCGGATCGGGATCGAAAAATGCAAGAAGGCGGGGCTTGCCGCGGTCGCTTTGCGTAACGCCGGACATATCGGCCGAGTCGGCGACTGGGCCGAGATGGCGGCCGCCGAAGGCCTGGTCTCCGTGCATTTCGTCAATGCGGCCGGCTCGCTTCTGGTCGCGCCTTATGGCGGCGTCGAGAAGCGGTTGTCGACCGCGCCTTATTGCGTTGGCGTTCCGCGTGAGGGTCAGGATCCGATCGTGCTCGATTTTGCCACCTCGATCGTCGCCGAAGGCAAATGCCTGGTCGCAAGCCGCGGCGGCAAGAAACTGCCCAAGGGCGCGCTGATCGATGCCGACGGCACGTTGAGCGAGGACCCGCACGTGCTCTACGGTCCTTACACGTCAGATGGTCCGCGCGATCACACCAAGGGTACCGGCGCGATCCGCGCTTTCGGCGAGCACAAGGGTTCGGGGTTGGCGTTCATCTGCGAACTGCTCGGCGGCGCGCTGACCGGGACAGGGGCGACCGCGCCCAACCGGCGCTTCGCCAACGGCATGCTCGCCTTCTATATCGACCCCAAGGTGGTCGATCCCGCGCATTTCTTCGATGGCGAGATTTCCCGTTACGTCGACTTCATCCGCGAGACCAAGCCGGTGGCCGGCGGCGGGCCGGTCATGATCCCCGGCGATGCCGAGCGCAAGACGCGCGCCGAGCGCACCAAAAACGGCATTCCGCTGCCGGACGATACCTGGGCCGCGATCGTCAACACCGCCCGCGAGGTCGGGGTCGGCGAGGCAAGCATCCAGAGGGCAGCCCAGAGCTCCTATTCCGAAGTTCGCAAATGATTGCGGCGACCTCTGATGCGAACTCCGGAATCAAAGCAGCTCTGCAATATGTTTGTGCGGCTTTGAATTTGAAGTCCCTATTACGAACCTACCGCCATCCTGACAGGAACTTCAAATTCGCCGCACCAGTAATGCGCGATCTTCGCGAGCCAAGGCCGTCATTCGGGGCTACAAGCGGGCATGAGGTTTGCTGAAAGGCCTCGCGGCCAAGCGGCATTTGACGAAACGATTTGCAAAGGAAGGAATGATGGCAAACAAGATCAAGGAAATATGGGCATCGGGTAAGGTGGTCGTGAACGCCTGGCTTGCGATCCCGTCCGGCTTCTCGGCCGAGGTGATCGCGCAATGCGGCTTCGACAGCGTCACCGTCGACATGCAGCACGGCGTGCAGGATTATCTTTCGATGGTGCAATGTTTCCAGGCCATGCACGCCCATCCGGTGACGCCGATGGTCCGGGTGCCTTGGAACGAGCCGGGCATCATCGGCAAGGTGCTCGATGGCGGCGCCTACGGTGTCATTTGCCCGATGATCAACACGCCGCAAGAGGCCAAGAACCTGGTGGCCTACAGCAAATATCCGCCTGTTGGCACGCGCTCGAACGGCCCGATCCGCGCTGGCCTGTATGGCACGGCCGGCAGCTATCAGAAGACTGCCAATGATGAGATCGTGCTGTTGCCGATGATGGAGACCAGGACGGCGATCGGCAACATGGACGCGATCCTCGACGTCGAAGGCATCAATGGTGTCTATATCGGGCCGTCCGATCTCGGCTTCTCCTACGGGCTGGTGCCGAAGCTCGATCGCGACGAGCCGGAGATCCTCAAGATCTACGAGAAAATCGTCAAGGAATGCGATAAGCGCGGGCTTCATCCCGGCATTCACTGCTCCGGCGCCGATGGCGCGCTGCGCGCGATCAACATGGGATTCAAGTTGGTGACGCTGTTCAACGAAGTGGGATTGATGGCCACTTATGCGCGGATGCAGATCGCGCAGACCCGCAAGGAGTCGGGCGGCAAGGCCTGAAGGCGAATAGCGGGTAGCGAATGGGCAAGTCCATTCGCTGCTCGCCACTCACTATTCGCTCATCTTATAGGAGACGCCGATGTCCCCAGCTCCCGTCATTCGCCTGCATCCCGACGATGGCGTGCTGATCGCGCGATCAAGCTTGCCGGCGGGCCTGGTGGTTGCCGACGGCGTCACCACGGTCGAACGCATTCCGGCCGGCCACAAGGTGGCTATACGCGCGATCGGCGTCGGCGAGCCGATCCGCCGCTACGGCCAGATCATCGGGTTTGCGACGCAGCCGATTTCGCCGGGTCAGCACGTTCACACCCAGAATTGCGGCATGGGCGATTTCGCTAAAGACTATGCGTTCGGCGTCGATGTGAAGCCGGTGCCCAACTTCGATTTGCCTGCGACGTTCGCGGGCATTCGCCGTCCTGACGGGCGGGTCGCCACCCGCAACTATATCGGCATCCTCACATCAGTGAATTGCAGCGCGCATGTGGCCGGCATGGTGGCGGATGTCTTCAAGAAAAATCCATTCACCGGCGACAATCCGCTCGCCGATTTTCCTAACGTCGACGGCGTGGTGGCGCTCACGCACAAGACCGGCTGCGGCATGACGCAAAACGAGCCGCTGACTTTGTTGCGCCGGACGCTTGGCGGCTACGCGCGGCACGTCAATTTTTCCGCCGTCGTCGTGTTGGGCTTGGGCTGCGAAGTCAATCAGATCGGGGGGTTGATGCAGGAGCAGAAACTCGCCGGACGCCTGCGCGAACTCGAAATTCAGGAAATTGGCGGCACCCGCAAGACGGTTGAGGCCGGCGTTGCCTTTGTGCGCGAGGCGTTGACCGATGCCAACAAGGTCAAGCGCGAGCCGGTGCCGGCGAGCGAGTTGACGGTAGCGTTGCAATGTGGTGGTTCGGACGGCTATTCCGGCATCTCGGCGAACCCCGCGCTCGGCGCTGCGAGCGATCTTCTCGTTCGGCACGGCGGGACGGTCATTCTTTCGGAGACGCCGGAAACCTATGGCGCCGAACATCTGCTGACCCGGCGCGCGGTCAGCCGCGAGGTCGGCGAGAAACTGGTGGCGCTGATGCGCTGGTGGAAGGAATACACCGCGCGCGAAGGCGCCGAAATGGATGCCAATCCCAGTCCGGGCAACAAGGCCGGCGGGCTGACCACCATCCTGGAGAAGTCGTTGGGAGCGATGGCGAAGGCTGGCAGCACTGATCTCGTCGACGTCGTCAATTATGCAGAAGCGGTGACCAAGAAGGGTTTCGTCTTTATGGACACGCCCGGCTACGACCCGGTCGCAGCCACCGGTCAGGTGGCGGGAGGCGCCAATCTCGTTTGCTTCACCACCGGCCGCGGCAGCGTATTCGGCTGCAAGCCCGCGCCCTCGATCAAGATCGCGACCAACACGTCCATGTACAAGCGCATGGAAGACGACATGGATGTCAACTGCGGCACCATCCTCGACGGCGAGGAGACGGTGCAGCAATGCGGCCAGCGGATTTTCGACCTGATGTTGAGGACCGCCTCGGGCCAGCCGACCAAGAGCGAGAGCTTTGATTTTGGAGGCGCCGAATTCGCGCCCTGGGTGCTTGGCGCGACGATGTAGCGACGTCCCGTCCTCCCGGCCAGATTTACCGAATAGGATGCGGAAGTGGAGTCGGCTTGCAGGCTTCGGTCTTTTCCGAAAAGACCGGTGAGTTGATGACCGGTTCGGCCGCACAGTGCGGACTACGCGGCCGAACCCGCCCGACTTCCCTGCCAAACCTTGCGCTAACGTCCTGGCTTCGCTTCGCCCTTCCTGCTGCTTGCGTGACCAAGTTTATATCGTATTACGATACCAAGGTTTTCACTCCCTTTGGAAAAGCTTAACGAGCCGTTCACTCTTTTGTGACACTCCTTGTTGGTGACCGTAGAGTCATACCATCAATGGAGCGGAAATTGAACATGCGCCGAGGAAAGCCACTGATTGTCGCCCTTTTCACCACGTTGACCTTTACCGGAGCCTTTGCGGCCGGTAGCGGCGAAACCAAGGATGACGCCGTCGCTATGGTCAAGAAAGCCGTCGCGTTCATCAAAGAACAGGGTCCCGATAAGGCTTACCCCGTGATCGACGATAAGGCCAGCCAGTTCCACGATCGCGATTTGTATGTCGTGGTCTATCAGCTCGACGGCAAAGTGCTGGCGCACGGATCGAACCAGAAATTTATCGGCAAGGACATGAGCGATGCACAGGACGTCGACGGCAAGCTCTACGTCAAGGAGCGCGTCGAACTCGCTGGCAAGCAAGCATCGTTCTGGCAAGACTACAAGTTCGTCAATCCGGTGACCAAAAAGGTCGAGCCCAAGGAAATGTACTGCGAAAAGCTGGACAATACCGCGGTGTGTGCAGGCATCTACAAGTCCTGACGCTCGATAGTCATTCTGTTCGCGATCGTTGTATTTGAAGGGTTCACATGTTCGGCTGGATCAGAAACGTCGGACTGTCCTGGAAAGTTCAGTTCGCGCCCGCCCTGTTGGTGCTTGTTTTGATCGGCGTTGGCGTCTATGCCTTGATGGCGCTGCGATCCAATCAGGCGGCCGTCGACGCGCTTTTCTCGGGGCCCGTGCGTCAATCGGAACTTGCGAACGATCTCACTGCCGCGGCCTGGATTTCGTATGCCAAGCTGTATCGTCTGGCGGCAACTGCGTCGAGTGAACAGGACGAAAAGAAGATTGCGGCTTTCGCCAAGGAGGCGTCGACCTCCGCCGCAAAGATCTCCGACGCCCTGAAGGCCGTCGAAGCCGTTCAAGGCGAATCCAAGCCGGCGAAACTGGAACAGCTCAACGCCGCCGTTTCGGGCTATCTCAAGCAGGCGAAGAACGCGATCGAAATGGCCGACGGCGACGCCGGATCGGCGCTCTTGTTCATCAAGGGCGCCGAGCGAAATTTCATCGAAATAGCGAAGCTGACCGACGATCTGATCACACGCAGCTCCGATAGTAAGGATCGCGAGATTGCCCGTGCCGGGATGAAGCTTGATCGGCAGCAGTTGATGCTGACATTGGTCCTGCTGATCGTGGCATTTTCAGGCATCGTCGCTTCGTTTTTGATCGGCAGGAGCATTTCTCGCCCGGTGGTCGCGATGTCAAAGGCGTTGCACGAACTGGCGGTCGGGAATTTTGACGTTGACCTGCCGGGGCTGACTCGCGGGGATGAAGTTGGACAGATGGCTCGTGCGATCCAGGATTTCAAGGCACAGGCTATTGCCAAGGCTGAGCGGGAGACCTCGGAACGTGAAGAAAAGAATCGCGAACTGGCGCTGACCCGACGCTCCGAGCTTCACAATCTGGCGGAGATTTTCGAGACCGCTGTCGGCAATATCATTGAGAAGGTGGGCACTGCGTCGGGCGAGCTGGAGAACTCGGCCGTCATCCTGACCAAGAGCAGCTCGGCGACACAAGAACTCAGCACGGTTGTGGCGGGCGCCTCCGAGGAAACCTCCAGCAACGTGCAGTCGGTTGCGGCGGCAACGGAAGAAATGTCCAGTTCCGTCGGTGAAATTGGACGCCAGGTCACGGAATCCAACAGGATCGCGAAAGAAGCGGTCAACCAGGCCGAAAAAGCCGACGCGCGTATTGCTGAACTGTCTCTCGCGGCAGGCCGTATCGGTGATGTTACTCAATTGATTACCACGATTGCCGAGCAAACCAACCTGCTGGCCCTCAACGCAACCATCGAAGCGGCCCGGGCCGGCGAAGCTGGCCGGGGCTTTGCGGTGGTAGCCCAAGAGGTCAAGGCGCTCGCCGCTCAGACCGCCAAGGCCACCAGCGAGATCAGTACGCAGATCGCCGGAATGCAGACGGCAACTCAAGATTCGGTGCTGGCGATCAAGGAGATCAGCGGCACGATTGGGCGAGTATCCGAAATCGCCGCCGCGATTGCGGCCGCCATCGAGGAGCAGGGCGCAGCGACCCATGAAATCGCCCGCAGCGTGCAGCAGGCGGCCGTTGGCTCCTCGCAGGTAGCCAGCAGTATCGCGGACGTCGACCGCCGCGCGGGCGATACTGGCTCCGCGTCTGCCCAGGTGCTTTCGTCGGCTCAATTGCTTTCTGAGGAAAACAAGCGCCTGAAGGCTGAAGTAGTGAAATTCCTCGCTACCGTCCGGGCCGCCTAAAGCGCGACGAGGTTTGGATGAATCGTCATCGCGCCTTAATTTTTTGATTGCGCGTGATTTCTTTCGGAAAACCGCTAGCACCTTTCCGGATCATGCTTTAGCTCCCTTCAACCGCCCGCCTTGCATGCGGATTGACGCCGCTTCCGATGCAATGGCCTTGTTGTCACTCACCAATGCGGGCCATGTCGTCGCCACTCGAAGATTGTCGGCTTCATCATACCCGCGGCGCAAGCGCGAAAGCTTCGATTTTGGCAACGCTGAATTTGCGCCTTCGATCAGCTGAGATAGTCATTCTTTAACCTAGTCTTCACAATTGCTCTTCCCAGGCCGCGTTCAACCAGCGTTCGTAAGCTCCCTTTCATCCTGACCCGGTAAGTTTGTTCTTGCGAAAAGCAGAAGCAATGCAACAAATTTCAGGGGGCTAAAATGCAAACAATGTCAATCGCGCGCAACGCGTTCACTGCGAAAGAAACCAACCTCTTCAATCAGATCGCGATGTTCAGCGTCAGCGGGCTTGCGATGTCGATGGCATTTGTCATCGTGGGCGGCGTTCAGTTCATCTATCCCTGGTTCTGAGACGTTCGCGTCGCGTTCGTCAAACCAATCCATGCGCTGGACGGATGCGTCCAGCGCATGGTCAGGTCGCGATAGCGCGTCTTTCGCCTTGCGGAACCCTAGTTATTCGTGCCGGTTCGCGGAGAGTTCTCGCTTGCGGCGCGCAGATCACCGAAGAATTTTTCGACTTCGCGCGATAGCAGTTCTGCCGTCGAGGCGAGTTCGCGCGACGTCGTGAGGACCGACGAGGCGCCCTTGTTGGTGTTCTCGATGGCTTCGCTCAGCGATCCGATATTGGCGACGAGGGTCGAGTTGCCGTCAGCGGCGAGCTGCGCGTTTTGCGAAATCTCGCGTGTGGCCGCATCCTGCTGTCCGACCGCGCCCGCGATGTTGCTGGTAACCTCGTTGATCTCGCGGACGGCGGTGCCGATTTCGCGCACGGCTTCGACCGCGTTTCGCGTCGAGGCCTGAATCAAGCTGACGTTCTGGCCGATTTCGGAAGTCGCCTTGGCGGTCTGGCCGGCGAGTGCCTTGACTTCATGGGCCACCACGGCAAAACCGCGGCCGGCTTCGCCCGCGCGCGCGGCTTCGATCGTGGCGTTCAGAGCCAGAAGGTTGGTTTGTTGGGCTATTGCCTGAATGAGGTTAAGCACGCCGTCAATGCGTTGAGTTGCTGCGGCGAGGCTTTCGATTTCGGCGACCGATTTTTCGGTGCGCTGCCCGGCCTGCTCGACGACTTCCGCCGATTGACGAACCTGCCGGCCGATCTCCTCGATCGAGGTAGAGAGCTCTTCTGCGGCGCTTGCTACCGCGAAAACGTTGCTGGAGGCCTGTTCGGTCGCCCGCGCCGCGGCGTTCGCCCGCCCGCTGGCGTCGGCTGCCACGCCGGAAATCGACTGCGCGGTATCGCGCATGGCGGAAGCATTATCGTTTACCGCGCCCAGCACGCTTCCGATCGCGCCACGGAACGCTTCTACTGAAATCTCAATTTGCCGGGTGCGCTCTTCGCGCGCCTTGGAATCCAGGAGCGCCTGCGAATTGAGGTCACGGTTGCGATCCATCGATTCCTGGAAGATCTGGATCGCGCGGGCAAGCGCGCCGATTTCGTCTTGCCGGTGAATATGCGGAACCTCGACGCCCTCCGCACCTTCCGCGACTTGCTTGATGGCGCTCGTGATCACCGAAAGCGGACGCGCCACCAGGCGTGCAATGATGAAGACGCCGACGCCTACCAACACCAGCGCCAGTACGCCGAGGCAAGTCAGGAGAAAGGAGAGTTGATGGTTGAGCGTGGACTCCTGGACTATTTTCCTGCCGCGCTCCGCGTAGACTTTGGAAAGCGCCGCCAGATCTTTGTTGAGGGCAATGCGCACGTCGCGGTTGGCTGAGTTGTCGCCCCATTCCCGGCCGGCGTCGTGACTGATTTCGATCGCGCGGCGAACAAGTTCCTTGCGGAATTCGACGAATTGATCAATTCGCTTCTTGAAGGCGGCAAATTGTTCGGCGTCGTCAGCCTGGACAATGGATTCCCAGTTGTGGACGACGCCCACCAGCTGGTCGCTGAATTTATGCAAGCCGTCGCCGTACTTTTTAATCAACGGCAGCTCGGGCGACATGTAGATGCCGCGGGATTCCATCACCACCGCATAGACCAGCGAGTTGACACGCTCGACATTGAGCGCAGCCTGGTTCGCGGTTTCGATGGACTCGATGAGTTCGGCGTTACGGCGTGTGTTGTAGTCGGACAACACCGTGATGGCTGCGATCAGAACCGCAAACAGGGCAAAAATCGAATACAGCTTAAAGGCAAGGGAAAAGCTTGAGCCCTTCTTGAAGCCCGACTGCACAACAGAGTTCATGGTATCTGGTATCCCTGGCGACGACCGTCACCAGAAACTATGTGAAATCTTCATGTAGAAAATGTAAATTTCGACCAAGTCTTAGGCATTTGGGTAGTGTTTCAACCACTATTCTGGCGTTTGGTATACCAGTAAACTGAGTTTATAGCGGCGAGTTGTACCAATATGTTATCAGGCTGGGGGGTGCCGATGTGTCGCATGATGCACTGCGAGATGTTAGGCTCAACGCCGGATTTTGACGGACGTTGACCGACCGGAGCAGAGATGGCCTATCGGCACGTCATCGGTAATACCGTCTATGTTTTTGACGATCTTCGCGATCTCCTTGCCAAGGCAAGTCCCCGGCGCTCAGGTGATTGCCTTGCCGGTATTGCCGCGGAAAGCGCCGAGCAGATGGTTGCCGCGCGGATCGCGCTGGCCGAGGTGCCGCTCAAGCAATTCCTCAACGAGACGGTTATTCCCTACGAGACCGACGAGGTCACTCGCCTGATCGTCGATGGCCACGATTCCGGAGCCTTTGCCATCGTATCTTCGCTTACGGTCGGATCGTTCCGCGACTGGCTACTCTCCGCAAAGGCCAGTTCGGCCGTTCTCAAGACGATCTCGCGAGGGATCACCCCGGAGATGGCGGCGGCGGTGTCAAAATTGATGCGTAACCAGGATCTGATCCTGGCGGCAAAAAAATGCGAAGTCGTGACCGCGTTTCGCAATACGATCGGCTTGAACGGACGCATGAGCGTGCGGTTGCAGCCGAACCATCCCTTCGATGATTCGAAGGGCATTACCGCATCGATACTGGATGGCGTCCTGCTCGGCGCCGGCGACGCCTGCATCGGCATCAACCCGGCGAGTGACGACCCCGCCGTGGTCGGAAGGCTCTTGCATCTGCTCGACGAGATCATTGGCCGGCTGCAAATTCCGACCCAGGCCTGCGTATTGTCGCATGTCACGACGACGCTTCGATTGATCGCCGAGCGCGTGCCCGTCGATCTGGTGTTCCAGTCGATCGCCGGCACGCAAGCCGCCAACCGGAGTTTCGGCGTCGACCTTGCCTTGTTGCGGGAAGCCGATCACGCCGGCCGATCGCTCCAGCGCGGCACCGTCGGCAAGAACGTCATGTATTTCGAAACCGGGCAGGGCTCGGCGCTCTCCGCCAATGCTCATCATGGGGTCGATCAGCAGACCTGCGAGGCGCGCGCTTATGCCGTCGCCCGTGCTTTCGACCCATTACTGGTCAACAGCGTGGTCGGGTTCATCGGCCCTGAATACCTCTACGACGGCAAGCAGATCATTCGCGCCGGGCTGGAGGATCATTTTTGCGGCAAACTGCTCGGCCTGCCGCTCGGGGTCGACGTTTGCTACACCAACCATGCCGAGGCCGACCAGGACGACATGGACAACCTGCTGACACTGCTTGCGGCAGCCGGTGTTAATTTCATCATGGGCGTGCCGGGCGCCGATGACGTGATGTTGAATTATCAATCGACGTCATTTCACGATGCGCTTTACGTTCGAGACTTGTTCAACCTGAAGCGTGCGCCGGAGTTCGATGACTGGCTGTTCCGCGCGGGCCTGGCGGATGCAAACTTCCATCTTGCTGGTAACAGGGATTTGTTGCCGGATTTTGCGCGTCAGATGATTGCCTGACAGCCACTTGAGACCTATTTGCCTCCCGCGTTTGCAACTCTCCGGTCATTGGTGAGTTAGATCGTGGCCATAATCCAGAAAAATTTGTGGCACAGCCTGCGGGCTCCGTGATTAACTTGTGAAGTGGAAGGCGCCGAGGTCGCGATGAGAGCTGAAAGCGTAGGGATTGTACGCCGCATTTTGTGCGTCTTTCCGCGTTATACGCCGTCGTTCGGCACGTTTGAGCATTCCTATCCGTTGACCGATGGCGTTCAGGCCTTCATGCCCCCGCAAGGGCTGTTGCTGATCGCGGCTTACCTGCCCGAAAACTGGCCGGTCCGCTTCATCGACGAAAACATGCGCCCCGCGACGAAGGAGGATTTCGAGTGGGCGGAAGCCGTTTTTGTCAGCGGCATGCATATTCAGCGGCATCAGATGAACGACATTTGCCGCCGTGCCCACGTGTTCGATCTGCCGGTTGCGATTGGGGGGCCGTCCGTCAGCGCGTGCCCCGATTACTATCCGTCGTTCGACTACCTGCATGTCGGTGAACTCGGCGATGCGACCGACGAATTGATTGCGCGTCTCGCCCGCGAACCGTCGCGCCCGCTGCAACAAGTCGTGTTCAAGACGGTCGAGCGTCTCGACATGACAAGCTTCCCGCTTCCCGCCTATGAGCTGGCCGAGCTCAAGCGTTATTTGCTCGGCAGCATTCAATATTCGAGCGGATGTCCCTACCAGTGCGAATTTTGCGACATACCGGGGCTTTATGGCCGTAATCCGCGCCTGAAGACGCCGCAACAGATCACCGCCGAGCTCGACAAGCTGCTCGAATGCGGCATCCGCGGCTCGGTCTATTTCGTCGACGATAATTTCATCGGCAACCGCAAGGCGGCACTCGACCTGCTGCCACATCTGGTCGAGTGGCAGAAGAAGACGGGTTTCGTCCTGCGCTTTTCCTGCGAGGCCACGTTGAACATCGCCAAGCGTCCGGAAATCCTGGCGGGGATGCGCGAGGCCTATTTCTGCACGATTTTCTGCGGCATCGAAACGCCGGATCCGGTGGCGCTGAAGGCGATGCACAAGGATCACAACATGATGGTCCCCATCATGGAAGGCATCCGGACCATCAATAGCTACGGCATGGAAGTGGTCTCGGGGATCATTCTCGGGCTGGATACCGACAAGCCGGAAACCGAACAGCATTTGATGCAGTTCATCGAGACATCCCAAATTCCGCTCTTGACCATCAATCTGCTTCAGGCGCTGCCGAAGACACCGCTCTGGGATCGCCTGCTCAAGGAAAACCGGTTGATCGAAGACGAGGGGCGGGAGTCCAATGTCGATTTTCGCCGGCCGTATGACGAGGTCGTCGATTCCTGGCGCAGATGCATGGGCTCTGCCTATGAACCTGCAAAGCTGTTGCAGCGCTATGATTATCAGATCCGTCAAACTTACACGAACCGAATCAAGCCGCCCTCGGACAAGCGATTGACGTGGCCAAACGTCAGGCTCGGCCTGGTCATGCTGCGAAACATCTTCTGGAAGGTCGGCATCCTCGGCGACTACAAGCTCGAGTTCTGGAAATTTGCCGTGCGGCGTCTGGCCCGCGGAGAGATCGAGCATCTCATCGAGTCGATGATGGTCGGACACCACCTCATCATGTTCGCACGCGCAGCATCCCGTGGCCGGCAAAAAGCGTCGAACTACTCCATGCGGTTGCGTGAGGTCTCCGTGCCTGCCGAGTCAACTCTCATGAAGACCGAGGTTTCGCCGGCGACATCGCTTGAGCGCCTGCGGGAGCTGACGCCCGCGCGCGTGGCGCTGGGTGTCACGGGCGCGAGTCTGCCGACCAAGGCACTGCTTGAATTCACCCTCGATCATGCGCGGGCGCGTGACGCTGTTCACGCAGCCTTCGACACCGAACGTCTGTTGCAAGGTCTCGCCGATCTTGGTCTCGTAGCGATACGCGTTTCGAGCCGCGCGCCTAACCGCAAGGACTACCTTGCCCGCCCGGATCTCGGGCGCAAGCTCGACGAAGATTCACGGGCCAGGCTCGCGGATCGTGGTGGCGAGATAAGTCCTCTCGCGATCGTCATCGGCGACGGGCTTTCCCCGATGGCTGTCAACGCGCATGCGATCGCTCTCCTGCGAAGGCTGCTTCCGTTACTGGCGGCAGACAGCGTCGGTATCGGCCTCGCCGCCGTTGCGACAGGCGCACGCGTGGCATTGGGCGACGAGATCGGTGATGTCCTCGGTGCGCGGATGACCGTCATGCTGATCGGCGAGCGGCCGGGTCTTTCAGCCGCAGACAGTCTCGGGGTCTATCTGACCTTCGCGCCGGTCGTCGGAACGACCGATGAGAAGCGCAACTGCGTTTCCAATATTCATGGCGGCGGGCTCGGCTACGACGATGCCGCGGCAAGGATCGGCTGGTTGATTCGCGAAGGTCTGACGCGGAAATCGACCGGCGTGGGGCTCAAGGACGAAAGCGGCGTCCGGATGGGCCAAGCTATCGCCGCCAATTCAAGCTAACGTCAAAATTCCGTGGGATTGTGGCACCGTCGCAGTGCGCCATTTGGTCCGCAGCTTGCGAGAAGCAGGTTGGACCTGCTACACCTCATCCGCAAAATATCGCGTGTTTTCAAGGGCTATTGCCGCGCGGCGCCCATCAGCGGAAGTTTTCCAGGTACGATTTGTTTTTTGTCACTTTCTGCAGCTATTTGAGCCGTTATGAGAATTGGACAGGGCAATGCTCGAAAAGAACAGCGACAATGAAGTCCATGTCGAGAAAGTCGAGCAGCGGCCGACGGCGAGTATCGCCTTCGGGCTCGAGCGGATCGGGCTCATTGCGGTCCAGGCGCCGATCCTGTCCTGCCTTATTCTGGTTGCGCTCGTCATCGGTGCGATTTTCGGAATTCAACGCATCAAGATCGACGATTCCCTAAGTCAGCTTTTCCGTTCCAATTCCCGCGAATACCGGCAATATGAATCGGAAATCAAGCGCTTCCCGGCGACGGAATTCGACGTGCTCGTCGTGGTCGAAGGCAAGAAGCTGCTTTCGCGCGATAATCTCGAAAAGCTCCGCGACTTCGTCACCGATCTGCAATTGGTGGAGGGCACCCGCGGGCTGATTTCGCTGTTCTCGGCGCGGCAGGCTCCGGCGCCGGGCAAATTCCCTGCTGCGCTATTCCCGTCCGAATTGCCGCAAGGCGCCGACTACGACAAGTTCATCGAGACGGTGAAATCGAACGAACTCATTCGCGGCAAGCTGCTGTCGGAAGACGGAACGCTTGCACTGATCGTGCTGTCGCTCGAGCCGGACGTTGTCGCCTCCAACAAGCTCAGCAAGACCGTTGGCGATATCCGCAAGCTGATGAAGGAAGACCTTGGCGGCACCGGGCTGAACGTGGAATTGTCCGGCGTACCGGTGATGCAGCTCGAGATCCGCAATGCGGTCGAGCGCGATGGCCTCACCTACAACATCCTCGGCATCCTGGCTGGCTGTATCATTGCCATCATCTTCTTCCGCAAGATATCGTTCATGGTCATTGCGGCGTTTCCGCCGATCATCGCCATTCTGCTCGCGCTCGGCGGCCTCGGTTGGGCGAACTTCAATCTCAACATGTTCCTGAACGTGATGACGCCGCTGATCATGGTGATCAGCTTCTCCGACTCGATGCAGCTCACCTTCGCCGCGCGCGACCGCCTGATCGCGGGACAGGATAAGTACACGGCGTTTCGGAACGCCGTACTGGTCGTGGGGCCGGCTTGCGTCCTGACGCATGGTACGGCCGGGATTTCCTTCATCGCCCTGCAATTCTCGGACTCCGACCTGATCCGCAAGTTCGGCGAGGCCGGGCTGGCCGCGACCATTATCGCGCTTATCGCGGTGCTGTCGCTGGTGCCGGTGTTCGGCGTCCTGCTTGTGCGCAACGAACATACCTTCGCGGTCAAGTTTCGCAGTGCCGATGTCGGTGTGCAGATGTTGCGAAATTTCTGCTACTGGATCGCGGTACGCATGGTCAGCCGTCCCGGCCTGTACAGCCTCATTGCAGTGCTGTTCGTCGGCAGTCTTGGCGTGGTCTACGCCAATCTGCAGCCCCGTTACCGGCTCGCCGATCAGGTGCCTGACAGGCAGCAGGCGGTTGCCGCAAGCAGCCGGCTCGACGCCAAGCTGACCGGCGCCAATGCGATCGATGTGCTGATCGAATTCCCGAAGGGGGCATCGCTCTATTCGCCCGATACCTTGCAGACCATTGCGGAAGTGCATTCGCAGGTAGAGAAGCAGGCCGGTGTCGGCAACGTCTGGTCGCTGGAGACGTTGCGACGGTGGCTCGCGGAGAAGGCGGGTAGCTCCGACGTCGCGACGCTCAAGGAATATGTCAGCGTCATTCCCAAATATCTGGTGCAGCGCTTTATCGACGCCAACCAGGACGCGGTGGTGGTGTCGGGCAGGGTGCCCGACCTCGATTCAAGCCAGATCCTTCCCGTGGTCGAGAAGCTCGATCAATCGCTCGACGCCGTGCGCAAGGCACATCCAGGCTACGAGATCGCGGTCACCGGCCTTTCGGCGATTGCCGCGCGCAATTCCGCCAACATGATCGAAAAACTCAACCGCGGCCTGACCATCGAGTTCGCGCTCGTTGCGGTTTTCATCGGGCTCGCCTTCCGCTCGGTGGTCGTGATGTTCTCCTGCATTCTGCCTGGAATTTTCCCGGTGGTGATGTCCGGCACGGTGCTTTGGCTGCTCGGGGAGGGGTTGCAATTCGCCAGCGTTGTCGCGCTCACGGTGTCGTTCGGGCTGGGGCTCAGCGCCACGATTCACTTCCTCAACCGCTTGAGGCTCGAGTCCAAGCCCGGCGTGACGCCGGATATTGCGGTCGAGCGGGCGACGGTGCTGATGGGCCCCGCATTGATCCTGACAACCGTAGTGCTCGCCTGCGGCCTGGTGGTGACGGTGTTCTCCGCGCTGCCGTCTCTGCGCCTGTTCGGTTGGCTCAGTGCATTTTCGATGGTCTCGGCGCTGGTGGCGGACCTCTTCATCCTGCGCCCGACGTCAATGTTTTTGATTACCCTGTCGCAGCGGATCCGCGGAATGATGCATCCCGCGGGACCAGCGCCGCAATCAGGCAAGAACGGGTAATAGCGTGTTCTGGCGAAGCGGGAACCGGTTCGCATAGCAATCAAGTTTACGCAGATTGGGTAGACTTATCCGCGGTAGAAAACGCGTCAAAACAAAAAAGTAGAGCCCGGTTCTGATTCCATCAGAACCGGATAGGCCCTAGCCCTTCACCATCGTGATCGATACGCCCCTGATGTCGCCCTTGGAGCTGATCTGAACGGTTTGCTTGTTGCCGCTCGTCCGCAACGTCAGGCTTGCCGTAAAGGCGGAGGATTCGACCGTGACGTCGATCTTGCCGCTGCCGGCGGTTCCTAGCAGGCTGCCAGAAATATTGCGGTTCGTCTCCGACCAGTTGCCGGTAATATGATCGCCGTGGCTGGTGACGTCGCTGGCAAGATCGAACTTATAGCTGTCGCTGGCACAGCGGAGGGTTTGCTTCAACAGGAGCCCGGTGTTGTCGATCTGGTAGACCGCCCGGCAGCGCAGCCGCTCGGTCGAGCCGTCCGAGAGCGAAACCGTTCCGGTGCCGGACCAGGCTCCGTCGAAGCCTGCAAACGGGCGTGACTGCGCGTGCCCGGCTGATGTCGACAACATCAGCGCGGCAACAACGGCGCCCGCCTTTGCCGCTTGACCGATCAAGCTTGAGCCCAAGTATTTCATGCTGAAATCCCCTTCGAATGTGACGTTTCCGCGCACAGCATATCTT
This sequence comes from Bradyrhizobium sp., assembly GCF_049586575.1. Taxonomy (GTDB): domain Bacteria; phylum Pseudomonadota; class Alphaproteobacteria; order Rhizobiales; family Xanthobacteraceae; genus Bradyrhizobium. The sequence continues at coordinate 1,020 of NZ_JBAVCF010000417.1, read as the reverse complement.
CCGCGCATGTGGGTTGGTGCTCCAGCAGAGGGTTTGGTTCAAACGGACATTCGAACTTGCCGTCCGCGGCGGAACTTGATTCATGCCTGAAACAAAATAGCGGCAATCGCATTTTTTGCTCAGGAATCTCCCGCGGGTTCGGATATTATGACGTTCTCGCCGTGCGACAATCGTTCGCGCCAATATCCAGAAAAATGTTCTGTGATACCAGTCGGTTACGTGCTCCTCGGAATCTGCCCTCGAGGGCCGCAATTTAGGGAGACGGTCGCCGCAAATTTGGCCGCATTTGCCAGCGTTTCTGCTTATTGCAAGCAGCGGCCTTTGCAATCTGAATACCCCGCCCCGCTGATGCCTGTGCTATTCGGGTTGGAATCCCCGCCGTAAGAACAAAGGAACACAATGCGTAAATCTTTCTTGGTTGCTGCTCTGCTGTCGCTGTCGGTTTCCGGCGGGGCCATGGCCCAGCAACAACAACACAGCGGAACGCCGGAAGAGCAGAAAGCCTGCGCTCACGACGTTCAGAAATTCTGCCGTATGGTGATGAATGACAGCGACATCACCGTTCTGAACTGCTTGCAGCAAAATCGCGCCAAGCTCACCAAATCCTGCGATCACGTTCTAACCGATCACGGCCAGTAAGGCCTCAAAAGCCGCCCAGCGAACGCCTGCCGCCCCCGTCTTCGGGGCGCGGTCAGGGTTCGCCGGCATGTGCGGATGGCATTGGTTTTGGTAGCGTATTCGCCTATATGGGGCCTAAGTTCCGCGCGCGTGCCGGAATATTTCGGGCATCCAGAACTCCAAAACAGCGTAGCCAGCCTTCAAGATGACCAATGCTAGCGAATGGCGATCCGGCAAGGGCCACCGCGACGAGAATTTTCCGGTCGCGTCGTGGATCATCCATCCGCGTCATCGGGCGCTGATCCTCGCGTTTTATAATTTTGTCAGAACCGCCGACGATATCGCCGATCATGAGACACTGAGCGGAGACGAAAAGCTCGCGCTTATCGACCTCTTGGAGGC
>NZ_JBAVCF010000416.1:0-2224 GCF_049586575.1 Bradyrhizobium sp. | reverse complement strand
TCTGAAAGCCGCCGGTAAGCCGGAACCCGTCGCGGAGTTACCGAGCGCGGGCGGGCATTCAACCCGCGATATCGTGTTCACCAAAGACGGCAGGCGGATGCTGGTGTCGGTCGGCTCGACGAGCAACGACGCGGAAGGAAGCCGAGGCAGCGCTTCAGATGCTTCAAAACTCGCGCTCGGCGCAAGTTCAGGCTATGAGGCCCGCCGCGCCGACGTGCTCTCTTTCAATCCGGATGGAACCGGCCCGAAAATCTTTGCCACCGGCATCCGCAATTGCGTCGGGCTTGCGATTCATCCGGCCACCGGCGACGTCTATTGCTCGACCAACGAGCGCGACGGCTTTGGCGACAATCTCGTCCCCGACTACGTCACCCGCGTGCGCGAGGGCGCATTTTATGGCTGGCCGTGGTTCTACATCGGCAACCACGAAGATCCGCACCATGCGGGCGAGCGGCCGGACCTGAAGGACAAGGTCACCGTTCCCGACGTCCTGATCCAGGCGCACTCGGCCTCTCTTGGACTGACATTCTACGACGGCCACGCGTTCCCGGCGGAATACCGCGGCGACGGCTTTGCCGCCGAGCATGGCTCATGGAACAGAGCCACGCGCACCGGCTACAAGGTGATCCGCATTCGCATGAAGGACGGCGTTCCCACCGGAGAATACGAAGACTTCATGACCGGCTTTGTCTCCAGCGATTCCGATGTGTGGGGACGCCCGGTCGGTGTAACAGTCGCGCGCGACGGCGCCCTGCTCGTCTCGGAGGACGGCAACGGCACGATCTGGCGCATCACGCATTAGGACGACAGTTACTCGCAATATTCCCTGGCGTTGAACAGAAAACACTTCGCCGGATTTTCCACAAAGGGAAACGCCCGGCGCACGACGAAATGCCGCCGATGGAAACGGTGGCGCTGCTCCGGGCGAGCGTGTTGCACCGTCGGCGCCGTGCAGCGGTCGTTGATATCCTTGTCGGCGACCGGCTTCCACGACACCCGGGCGCCGTCGGCCGTGCACGTCAGCATCAAGGATTTCTGCACGCAAACGAAAGCGCCTTCGCTATAAGCCTTGCTTTCGTACAGGCAGACCGGACTGGCGGCGGGCTTCGGTTCCGGCGCCGCCCACGCCGTGGCGCGGCCTCTACCCACATCCACAGCATGGTGACCGGACGGACTTATGATTTCTTCTCGGTCAAGACCAGTAACGAAAGCTGCGCGGTGCAAAGCGGAAACGTCTTCGGGAACTGATATTCCCTTTGGCGGCGAACGTCCGGTCCGGGCTGCATAGGCCCTCGTTTCGGGGTCGACAAGGCGGCGAATAATGACGACAATCTGCGGTGTTTTTCGTCTTTCGCACTGATCGCAAGGCGCCACCGTTGACTGCACCCCGTAACCAGATCCTGCTCGCGGCCATGGCGATCGGCTGCGCCGTGCTTTCGTCACCGCAGGCGCGGGCGCAGTGGTGGTCGCGCGGGCCGGCCGATTTCGAGGAATGCGCCGATGTTGCCGAGAAGGTCACCGGCAAGGAAGCGCGGACCGCGGCCCTTTCCCAATGCAATGCAAAGTTTGCCGGCCGCCGCAAACCCGGCGGCGGCTACTCCTATTTCGATTTCATGCAAAACCGCAACTTCGACATCGCGGGCCCCAACCCCACGCCGGAGGAGCAGAAGCGGATCGACGAGCAGTACACCGCCTATCTCGAAAATCAGCGGCGCAGCAGCATCGCGGCGGCCTTTGCCGCCAAGCGGCAGCAGTTGCGGCAAGCCTCGCTGAACCAAGCCTCGCTGAACCAAGCATCGCTGAAGAGCGAAACTGAAAAGCCGCCACTGACCACCCGCAACATCGGCAAGCCACAGCCGGCGGCCAGCGACCTCAGGCGCGTCAAGCCCGCCGGCTGCGCGCCGCATTCCTTTTCATGCGAATGGCCGCGGCTTTCCGAAGGCATCAAGGACCTGAAGAAGGCCTTGTTCGGCTCTCCCCCAGGCAAGGGACGCAGCTAGTGGAGTTTGGTCCTTTTGATTCTAACATTCGGAAAAGTGCCCGCTGAGCAGGGATGCGAATGTCAGAATCGGACCACTAGGGCCTTCGCTGCGGGAATTGGTTAGCGCTCGCCAGGCGTTTCTCCGCACATTGCGACCAGACCGGCCGCCAGCGCTCTGAGGGCGGACGATGGTGTTTGAGCGCGAGCTCGATTCGCCGCGAGGGTCGTGGGGCTCTATCGCGC
>NZ_JBAVCF010000415.1:0-1922 GCF_049586575.1 Bradyrhizobium sp. | reverse complement strand
TGATGTTCTCGCCCATCAAAGGCCGGACCTGATTGATCGGCGCCGACAACACGCCGGCGAGCGCGGCGAGACCGACGCCAAGGCCATAGGTCAGTGTGATCATTCGCGGCACGTTGATGCCGAAGGCACGCACCAGCGTCGGATTTTCGGTGGCTGCGCGCAGATAGGCGCCAAGCCGGGTGCGCTCGATCAGGTACCAGGTCGAAAGACATACGACGAGCGAGAAGATCACCACCCATCCGCGATAGACCGGCAGGAACATGAAGCCGAGATTCATTCCGCCTTGCAGCCCGTTGAAATTCCCGATTTTCGGATAATCCGGGATCGCATAGGGCAAGCCCGACGAACCGAAATAGTTCTGGAAGACGCCCTGAATGATGAGCGCAATTCCGAAGGTCAACAGCAGGCCGTACAGGTGATCGAGGCCGGACAGCCATTGCAGCATCGTTCGCTCCAGAACCATGCCGAAAATGCCGACGACGATCGGCGCGATGAGCAGCGCCCACCAGTACCCGAGACCCGTCAGGTTGAGCAGGAAATAGGCGCAGAACGCTCCCATCATATAAAGCGCGCCATGCGCAAAATTGATGATGTTGAGCATGCCGAAGATCACGGCAAGCCCGAGGCTGAGCAGCGCGTAGAACGAGCCGTTGATCAGTCCCACCAGTAGCTGTGCGTAAAGCGCTTGCATCGGTTCTCTCGGCGCCTCGTTTCAATTCTTGATTCTCGGGCGGCGATCGCGGCCGCCCGAGACGTCAAACCAGATCATTTCTTCAGCAAGGGGCAGGTGCTCTTGTCCAGCGGTGTAAAGGCGTCTTTCGCGGGAATTGTCGCCACGAGCTTGTAGTAGTCCCAGGGCCCCTTGGACTCTGCCGGCGTCTTGACCTCGAAAAGATAGGCCGGATGAATCGTGCGGCCGTTCGGTTCGATGCTGCCCTTGCCGAACAGCGGATCGTCGGTCGGAATTTCCTTCATCTTCGCGACAACCTTGGCGCCGTCATGCGGGTTGCCGCCGAGGGCTTCCAGTGCCTTGAAATAATGCAACAGGCTTGAATACACCCCGGCGTGGACCATTGTCGGCATGATGTGGTTCTTCATGCGATCCTGGAAGCGCTTGGCAAAGGCCCGCGTGCCGTCATTCATGTCCCAGTAGAATGTCTCGGTGAAGTTCAGCCCCTGCGCCGCCTTCAAACCGAGCGCGTGGACGTCGGTGATGAACAGAAGCAATGCCGCGAGTTTCTGTCCGCTGCCGGTGATGCCAAATTCGGCGGCCTGCTTGATCGAGTTGGTGGTGTCGGCGCCGGCATTGGCAAGGCCGATGACCTTGGCCTTGGAGGCCTGTGCCTGCAGCAGGAAGGAGGAGAAATCGGCCGTGCTGATTGGAGCCTTGACGCCGCCGAGCACTTTGCCGCCGACGGCCTCGACCGCCGCAGTTGTGTCGCGTTCCAGCGCCGCGCCGAAGGCGTAGTCCGCGGTCACGAAAAACCACGTGTTGCCACCGCTCTTGGTCAGCGCCGTGCCGGTACCGTGCGCGAGCGTGTAGGTGTCGTAACTCCAGTGAATGGTATTCGGTGTGCACTGCTTGTTAGTCAGATCGGATGAACCGGCTCCGGAATCGAGCAGGACGCCGTTCTTCTCCTTGACGAGGTTCGAGACAGCGAGAGCAACACCGGAATTGGGCACGTCGACAATGACGTCGACCTTGTCGACATCGAACCACTGGCGCGCGATGTTGACGCCTACATCCGGCTTGTTCTGGTGATCGCCGGAGATGATGTCGATCTTCCAACCCTTCGCGGTGAGGCCGGAATCCTCAACCGCCATCTGGGCCGCCAAAGTCGAGCCGGGGCCGCCGAGATCGGCATAGAGGCCGGATTGGTCGGATAACGAGCCGATCTTGACGGTCTTGTCCTGGGCGCTTG
>NZ_JBAVCF010000414.1:0-20228 GCF_049586575.1 Bradyrhizobium sp. | reverse complement strand
CGACAAGGCCGCGTGGCGCAAGCATGATACGATCGCCTTGATCGAGGATGGCGCGAGGTTCCGCGAATTCCTGGTCGATTACGGCGATGCCGATCAGTTTTTGACCGAGCAGCTTCGTCCCGAGTTGCTCAAGGCTGCCTGCGACAAGGCCGGCATTCCCCTCACCTTGCGCTCACAGAGTGGCTATGATCACAGCTATTATTTCATCTCCACCTTCATGAGTGATCATCTGCGCTGGCATGCGCAACGGCTGAAGGCTTGACTCGAACACCGCAAGACGGGGTGGCTCGGCCGCGGGCGCCTGCACCGCCATCGCCAACATTGGCAGTGCGAAAACCCGAAGCGATCTCATCATCGTGACCAGTAAATTCTGCGTCCGTGCAACAACAAAAAGTAGGCTTGCAAGCTAAGACAATCTGGTCTTGGTTCAAGGCAAGAGTCCTCCATTCGAGGAGGACCACAGGGAAAACGCCATGCTCCGACGATTGATTGGCGCGATCGGCTTGAGTGTCGTGGCTACTCACGCGCTCGCGGCTGACCCACTCGAGATCGGCATCGGCTATCTTCGCCATGCCGGAATCAAAGCGACACTGTCGCTGGTCGAGCAACCAGCCGAAAATGATGGCGTGGCCGGTGCGCTCCTGGCGATCGAGGACAACAACACCACCGGCAAGTTCCTCAACCAGCATTTCACGTTGACCGACGTGAAGCTGAAGGAGAACGACGATGTCGCTGCGGCGGCCAATTCGCTCTCCGAGCGTGACGGATTTATCATCGCGGACCTGCCGGCCGACGAATTGCTGAAGGTTGCCGATACGTTGCGCGATCGGGGCACCGTCTTGTTCGACGCTGGCTCCGTCGACGATCGCCTGCGCGAGCAGGATTGTCGCCCCAATGTCATCCATGTGGCGCCTACCCGCTCGATGCTCGCGGATGGCCTCGCCCAATACCTGGTCTGGAAGCAGTGGAAGCGCTGGCTGTTGGTCGTCGGTTCGCATGACAAGGACAAGCTTTATGCCGATGCCCTGCGCCGCGCCGCCGCCCGGTTCGGCGCAAAGATCGTACAAGAGCGGACCTTCGAAGACACCGGCGGCGCCCGCCGCACCGATAGCGGCGTGACGCTGATCCAGCATCAAATGCCGGTGTTTACCCAGGAGGCGCCCGCCTATGACGTTCTCGTCGCCGCCGACGAAAGCGAAGTCTTCGCATCGTATCTGCCTTATCGGACCTGGGATCCGCGTCCGGTGGCGGGATCGGCAGGCTTGGTGCCCACGAGCTGGGACGCCTCGCACGACCAATGGGGCGCCATCCAGATCCAGAACCGGTTCGTCAAACTGAATTCGCGGCGCATGACCGCAATGGACATGCAGGCGTGGACCGCCGCGCGCATGGTCGGCGAGGCAACATCGCGCACCAATTCCGGCGATCCCAAGACCGTGTTCAGCTTCATCAAGGGAAAGGACTTTTCCATCGCCGCCTTCAAGGGCCAGCGCCTTACCTTGAGGGATTGGAACTTGCAGCTTCGGCAGCCGATCCTGCTCGCCGACGGCCGCATGGTTGTGTCGGTGTCGCCGCAAGAGGGTTTTCTGCACCAATATTCCGAACTTGATACGCTCGGCGTCGACAGGCCTGAGACCAAGTGCAAACTGCAATGATAGCGGAGAGGTCGCGCATGCGCGGTTACCTGCCTACCCTAGCGACGCTGTGGTTGTCGGCCGCGAGCCCGGTGTGGGCGTACACCGCCTACGTTTCTAATGAAAAGGGCAATACCGTCTCGGTCATCGATACCGACAAATGGGCTGTCACGAACACGATCAAGGTCGGTCAGCGGCCGAGAGGCATCGAGTTTACGCGCGACGGCAAGTTCGTGATGGTTGCCGTCGGTGACGACGACACCATTCAGATGATTGACACAAAGACGCTGCAAGTGGTGGACACGCTGCCCTCCGGCCCCGACCCGGAGCTGTTTACGCAGGATGCCTCTGGCAAGATTCTCTATGTCGCCAACGAAAACGACAACACCGTTACCGTCATCGATATCGAGAAACGGACACGGCTTGGCAGCATTCAGGTTGGCGTCGAACCGGAAGGAATGACTGTCAGCCCGGATGGCAAGATCCTGATCAATACGTCGGAAACTACCAACATGGCGCATTTCATCGACACTGCAACCCGCCAGGTCGTCGCCAGCGTGTTGGTCGGCTCGCGGCCGCGCTTCGCCGAGTTCAAGCACGACGGTTCCGAGTTGTGGGTCTCCTCCGAGATTGGCGGCACCGTCTCGATCATTGATCCTGTCAAACACGTCGTCACCGGCAAGGTGACTTTCAACATTCCGGGGTTGCGGAGCGAGGCGATCCAGCCGGTCGGGATCGGCATCACCAAGGACGACAAGACCGCCTTTGTCGCACTCGGTCCGGCCAATCGCGTCGCGGTGGTTGACGCCGCAAGTCATGCCGTGACCAAATATCTTCTGGTTGGGCAGCGGGTCTGGCACATGGCGTTCACGCCGGACGAGAAATATCTGCTGGCCACCAATGGCGTTTCCAACGACGTCTCGGTGATCGATGTTGCCTCGCAGAAGGTTGTCAAAACGATTCAGGTCGGCGAGCTTCCGTGGGGCGTAACGATATCGCCATGAAAACTTCGCTATGAAAAAGTTACCATGACAACGTCCGACGCATCGACCGTCGTTGCTACTGTCCCGGACAAGCCTGTCGGACACGATACAGCTTCGCTCCCGGCGCTTTCGATCTCGGCGGTCAGCCATTCCTATGGCACGAGGCGCGCCTTGATCGATGTCGATTTCTCCGTAGCGCCTGCAAGTTTTACCGCCTTGCTCGGCCTCAACGGCGCGGGAAAAAGCACCTTGTTCTCGCTTGTTACGCGCTTGTTTGGAATCCAGGCCGGTGACATCCGGATTTTCGGCCACGATATCGGGCAATCGCCCAGCGAAGCCCTGCGGCTCATGGGCGTGGTATTTCAGCCCCGCACGCTCGATCTCGACCTCTCGGTGATGCAGAACCTGCTCTATCACGCTGCCCTTCATGGTATCGGCCGGCGCAATGCCCGCTTGCGGAGTGAGGAGGTGCTCTCTCGCATCGGATTGGCCGACCGCGCGGGCAGCAAGGTGCGCGATCTTTCGGGCGGCCAGATGCGCCGGCTGGAAATTGCCCGCGCGCTGCTGCATCGGCCGCGGCTGCTTTTGCTTGACGAAGCAACCGTCGGGCTCGACGTCAAGGCGCGCGCCGACATGCTCGGCCATGTCCGCCAACTCGTCACCGAGCAGGGTATCGGCGTGTTGTGGGCTACCCATCTGTTCGATGAAATTATCCCGAGCGACAATCTCGTCATTCTGCATCAGGGCCGCGTCCTGGCGCGTGGCGAGGTCGCACGGGTTCTCGAAGAATCCGGTGCGCACGACATCAACTCGGCTTTTATGCGGTTGACTGGCACCCAATCAGGGAGCCTCGGCTCATGAGCTCTGTAACCCTCGATCAGGCACGGCGCGGCTTCTCTGTCGCGGAATACGCTACTTGCCTCAAAGGCATCGTGTGGCGCGAAGCTTTGCGTTTTCTGCATCAACGCGAACGGTTCATATCGGCACTTGTGAGACCATTGGTCTGGCTCTTCATCTTTGCCGCGGGGTTCCGTCAGGTCCTCGGCATCTCCATCATTCCTCCTTACGAGACCTACATCCTTTACGAGGTCTACATCGCACCCGGGTTGATGGCGATGATCCAGCTTTTCAACGGCATGCAATCGTCGCTTTCGATGGTTTACGATCGCGAGATGGGAAATATGCGCACGCTGCTGGTCAGTCCGTTGCCGCGCTGGTATTTGCTGTCGTGCAAGCTGCTCGCCGGCACGGCGGTCTCATTGCTGCAGGTCTATGCTTTCCTGTTGATCGCCTGGTTCTGGGATATCACACCACCGCCGATCGGTTATCTCACCGTATTGCCGGCGCTGATGTTGTCCGGCCTGATGCTGGGTGCGCTTGGCATGCTGATCTCCTCCGGGATAAAGCAGCTTGAAAATTTTGCCGGAGTGATGAACTTCGTGATCTTTCCAATGTTCTTTGCTTCATCTGCCCTTTATCCGCTTTGGCGGGTTCAGGAGGGCAGCCCCATGCTCTACTATGTCTGCCAGCTCAATCCGTTCACTCACGCAGTCGAGCTGGTCCGCTTTGCGCTTTATGGTCGAGTGAACTGGATTTCGCTTGCGGTGGTTAGCGGATGCACCGTGGTGTTTATGGTGGGCGCGATCCTGGCCTATGATCCATCGCGTGGATTGGGGCGCCGAGGGCCCGCGGGAGGCGAGACATGATTTCGCGCATCGGAATCGGGACGCTGCTTGCGATTGCTGCATCGACCCAACTTTGCCTCGCTGCCGATCCGCGCTATCCCGACTGGCCTTGCGCGCAGGCCAAGGTGTCGGAAATCTCGCTCGCCGCGGTGTGGGCCGGTCCCCCGCTCGGCGACGCCGAGGAGAAATGGAAGAACGATCCCAAGGTCAGTGCGCTGGTCGAAAAAGCGGCGGCCAGGAAGACTCCGCTCGATGACGCCCAGAAGGCGATCAAGGAATTTCTGGACGTGCCTGGAACCGACAAGGCGGCAACTGGAAAATTGCTATTCGCGGGGCTGTTCGAACGGTTGAATGCGGAGCGTTCGTCCGTCATGAGCGGGCTGGAACGCGTCACGCGCAAACAGCGCGAGGCGGCAGATAAGGTTCGCACGGACACGATTGCGCTGCAGGCGCTACAGGACGCCACGCCACGCGATCAGCCCAAGATCGACGAACTCGGCAATCAGCTTGTTTGGGAAACGCGGATATTTGAAGATCGCCGTCGCGTCGTCAAATTTGTGTGCGAAGTACCGACGACGATTGATCAACGGCTGTTTGCGCTTGGCCGCACCATCCAGCAGGAGATCGAATAACCGGCGCGGCTGCTTCGTGCTCGGATTTTACTCCGCAGGCCGTGGTTCCGGCTGCGCCTCCGCTGTCGGCAGATTGGCCCGCTGCCAACCGTCTGTACCGTCCGGATACCAGGCGACGTTGGAATATCCATAGGACAGAGTTCGCTTGGCGGCGTTCCACGACATCCAGCAATCGGCCTGGCAATACACGACAATCAACTTGGCGCGATTGCCACCGGATGCGCGCGATAGCCCTTGCTGCAGATAATTTGCCGTCGATGCCGCGAGTTCACCGTAACCGGTATCCGGCAGCCAGATACTGCCGGGAATATTGAAACGTGGCTTATCGCGCCAGACGGTACCTGCCGGAAGATTTGCCGGCTTTGGCGGCCGCGGCAGCACGTCGATGAAGACGCCGGTCTTGGCGCGCCAGATCGCCTCCGCCTCTGCGGTCGAGAGAACGCGTGCGCCAGCCAGCGTGTCAGGAACTGGAGCCCGATAGTCGCCGGTGCGATACCCGTCAGGCTCGGGAACGAGTTCTTCCGCGCATACGGCGCCGATCAGCGTCAGCAATGCAAGCATCAAACCGGCGGCATATCGGATCATGGCGACTTCGTCGCGGTCTCCGCGATGATCGGGTGATTATTCTCGTCGAGCAGCGGAACGCCGTAATCGGACAGGATCTTGTTGATCTCCGGCTGACTCTCCTGAATCAGCCGATTGAGTAACCGTTTCCAGTTCTGGTCGGCGCGCCGGACACCCATACCTATGCGATAGACGAGTTGGGGTCCGGTCTTCTCGTTCACGAGGGGTGTGACATGAAGCGGGGGATTGGCCTTCTTGGCGTAGAAGCCCGCCATCGGACCCCAGAGAATGGCGGCATCGATCGCGCCCTTATTAAGATCGTTGACCATGGCTTCGGCCGACGAATCCACGCGCGTATCGATCATTAGCGGATAGGGCTTTGCATTTGCCATCAGGCCATTGAGCGCCATGTTGGTAGCAGGCGGCGTGCCGGCGACGATGCCGATGTGCTTGCCCTTGAGACGCGCGTCTTCTAACGCTGTAACGTCTTCAAGACCGGAGTTCTGTTTTGAAATCAGCGCATAGGCAGTGCGGTAATAAGGGTTGGTGCCCTGAACCAGATCATCGCCTTGCGGAAAGCCCATGATGACATCACAGCGATGCGCGCCCAGCGTCATGCGGACGAACCCTGTCGCTTGCGGGAAATACATGTAGTCGATTTTCTTATGCAGCTTCGCTGCGAACAGCTCTGCGAGCTTGTTCTCAAACCCCTCGCCTTTTTCGTTGGAGAACGGCAGGTTGCGCGGATCGGCGCAAACCCTCAGCACCTTGGGATCGACAAGCTCGATCGAAAGATCGAGACCTTCATTGTCCGATTGCGCTCGCACGCATTCGCGACTGACAAGGATGGCCGCCACCGTCAAAAGCGGAATGAGCAGGCAGCGTTTGAGCAAGACGTGATTCATCGATTGCTGTCCTCAGCTAGCGCCATCCTCCCATCAAAATGCTATGCTGCCCTGTCTGAGCCTGCAATAGGATAATCGACGTTCAAGATTCGCGATGCTTTGCAGACTGTTGCGGTGCAGATCGGAACCACAGGTGTCGAGCCGTCGGATGGAGCGAACAGGCAAACAGATGAGCCGATATCCCATACTGGTGGTTCTGTTTAGCGCCCTCCTCGCCTCGCCTCTCGCTCACGCGCAGCAGCGGCAACTGGCGGTCACCGAAATTGCGCCCGGTCTCTTCGTCCATATCGGTGTGGTCGCGCTGATGACGCGCGAGAACGAGGGGGCTATCGCCAACGTCGGATTTGTCGTCGGCAACGATGCGGTAGCCGTCATCGATACCGGCGGCAGCGTTCGCGAAGGCCTGGAACTCCTCGCCGCCATTCGCGCCCGGACCGACAAACCGATCCGCTATGTCATCAATACCCACGGCCATCCCGATCACGTGTTCGGCAATGCCGCCTTTTCCGCTGACGGAACTACTTTCGTCGGACACAAGAATTTGCCGCAGGCGCTCGCCACACGCGGGCCGTTCTATCTCGATGCCTTCCGCAAGATCATGGGCGGCGCCCTGATCGATGAGGTACGCATCGTATCGCCGACACTCCTGGTCGAAGGCTCGCTCAGGTTTGACCTCGGCGGGCGCACCCTTGTCCTGCAGGCATGGCCGGCGGCGCATAGCGACAGCGATCTCACCGTGCTCGACGAGACGACGAAGACCTTGTTTGCGGGTGATCTGGTCTTCCTTGACCACATTCCGGTTGTCGACGGCAGCATCCGGGGCTGGTTGGGGATGATGGACGATCTAAGCAAGCAACCAGCGGAGCGCGTGGTTCCAGGTCACGGTCCTGTGAGCCAGTGGCCGACGGCGCTCGCCAGCGAGCGCCGCTATCTCGAAACGCTCGCAGCCGATGTTCGAAAGTTGATCAAACGAGGCGCGCCGATCAGCGTCGCCGCCCAAACGGCCGCTGGCACCGAACGGTCCCGATGGGAGTTGTTCGATGATTACAACGCCCGCAACGCAACCGCAGCATTTTCCGAGATTGAGTGGGAGTAGCGCACGCGGTAGACTATATCGAATTAGTTATCGCTTCGATCCCTGGGAGGAGCGCGACCATGCTCCATCTTCGTCTGCTCTGCGTATCAGTGTTATCCGGCGTCGTGCTGGCGCTTGGGGTCGCCGTTTCAGCCGCGGCCGAGCCGCCCGACCCCTGGCCGGGTCTCGTTCAGGATATCTTCAACAATCGCCCGATGAATGATGGCAGCGACGTCATCGCGATCGAGATGCCTTACCGCGCCGAGGATGCAGCGATTGTCCCGGTGACGCTGCGATCCAGGCTTTCGCCTGGCGACAGTCGGCGCCTGAAGGCGATCACGCTGGTCATCGATCAGAACCCGGCGCCGATGGCGGCAAAATTCGAGATCGGACCTGACGCGCAGGTGTCGGAAATATCAACGCGCGTCCGCGTCAACAGCTACACCAATGTTCACGCCGTGGCTGAACTCAGCGACGGCAAGCTTTACGTGGTCAAGACCTATGTGAAGGCGTCCGGCGGTTGTTCCGCGCCTGCCGGCAAGAACGCGGAAGAGGCTCGTAACCGGCTCGGCCAGATGAAATATCGGCAATTCGCCCGCAGCGATCAGGGCCCGACTAATGGACCGCGCGAAGCGCAGATCATGATCGGCCACCCCAATAATTCCGGCCTGCAGATGGACCAGATCACGCATCTCTACGTTCCGGCTTTTTTCATCGACGAATTGCACCTCTGGCAGGACAACAGCCCGGTGCTGTCGATGGAAGGCGGCATTTCGATCTCGGAAGACCCCAATATCCGCTTCACCTACGTCTCGAATGGGGCCAAGACCTTCCGCGCCGAGGCAAAGGATACGTCGGGTCACGTCTTTCAGAAAGAATGGAAGATCGACGCCTCGGGAAGCTGATGCTTATCCGGCGCTAGAAGCATCGCACTTCGGCCTCGGCTTGCGCACGCCGCAGGTCGTCAAGAGCGGCCTTTGCCTGTTCTGACGAGCGGAACTGCGTGCCGAGATTGCCGCGAACCTGCGACATGCTCAGCACCGTCTCCGCGGTGACGTAACGGTCATACGGCAACAGGGACGCGATGATGTCGATCGAGCAGGAGCACTGATCGATCGTCTGCCGTGTTTCGCCATTGGCCTTCATGCAGCCGAAAACGTACTCCGCCCGTGCCGACGTCGGGTAATCGTTGACCTCGTCGGCGCGGACGACCGCAGCCGTTGCCGCAAGGCCCCCTAGCGCACCGACGATTAGTCTTGTCCATCCCACAAATGCCATGACGTTTCTCCAGAGAACAAAACCTATGCTATCGCTGTGGTGCTGAAAAGCCGGCATTCGCGAAAATGGCTCATGCCGCCATGCTGCGATGGACGAATATTTGGGAGACGGCCATGCTGCGCGCGTTGATCGCGATCTGTCTTTTTTCGGTGGTCCTGACGGGCTCTGCCGCGGCGCAGGGCAAAGGCATCCGGTTATGGAACCTGACGACGGCAACGATCTCCGGTTTTCAACTATCGCCTGCCGGAAGGCGGGATTGGGGTCCGAACCAGACGCTGAACGACAAGGACAAGGAGGTCGATCACGATGAGCGTCTGCGGATCACGGGCGTCGAACCGGGACGCTACGACGCCAAGGTCAGCTATCGCGATTCAAGGCAATGCGTCGTCCGCGATATCGAAATCAAGGCTGACGCCGTGTTTTCGATCGCAGACAAGGATCTCAAGGACTGCAATAAATAACAGCGGCAAGCCAGCGGGCGGGCGCCCCTCGTCAGATTTTTTCGCGCATATGGGGATATTCGCAGCGCCATTTTACAGCTGTCCACTTCGGATGCTCTCCGATCCACTGAGCGATATAGGGCGGCGCGTTCATGCTGCATTGTTGCAGGGAGAAATCGGCGGAAAACGACAAATGCCGTTCCTCGCAGGTATTCGGCGACAGCACGGCGCAGACCGTAATGATCAGCTCGATCGTGTTCATGCCGATGTCCTCCTCCGATGCATTTCAATAGTCGATAGCACAACCAATTACGAAGCCGGCTGGCGCATTGTTTCGCTGGCAAGTGAAACTATGAGCCTGCCGGACTAGAAATTAAACCCGAATATAACCCGCGCCTGCTGGCGCTCGAAATTGACGAGGTCCAGCGTGACACTGGTGCCGGCGGGACGCCCCCAGGCCTGGATGCTCCAGGTCGCCGTCAGACGTGCGCGCTCCGAGAGCTGGAAATAGGCGGTTGGACCGACGAAGAAGGCCTCTCCTGCCGGTTCGTCCAGACCGATCCCTTCATATTTGCGGAAATAGCGCGCCTCACCGCTAAGCAGGAAGTCGGGTCGCACCTGCGCCATGACCCCAAATGCTACGGCTAGCGTCGAATCCCGCTCGGCAGTCGGCACGGCCGCGAGGCGGGTCCAGTCCGGCTGATAGCCGAAATTGTGCGTTGCCACCGCAAGCCCGGGGATCAGATCTCGCTCTAGTGGTCCGATTCTAACATTTGCATCCCGGTGTGGCCTGCACTTTTGCAAATGTCAGAATCAAAGGACCACTAGCAGATATGAGTTTCTAGTGGAGTTTTGGATTTGACATTCGCATGGCGAATGCGCGGCCAGAGGGTAGCGAATGTCAAATCCTCTCCACTAGCACGAGCGTCAGCTCATTTCCGAAATTCTGGCCTCGAGACGCCGTGGTCTCGTCGACGCGGTTTACCGTGACTTTCCAAGCCCAGCGTCAGTCCGAAGAGAGCGGTTTCACGATTGAGGAATTGGTAGCGCAAATCCAGCGCTGCGCCTTGCCAGCCAGCCTGAGTACGGATCCACCAGGCCTGGAACGGATCTGAGATCGTAAGCCGCAAGCGTCGTTTCGAGCTCTATCCGGAAGTTCTTGATCGGTACGATTTCCAACTCGAGCTGCTGCCCGAGGGCCTGGTAAGATCCTGCCTGCTTTGAAAATCGCCCGGCGGTCGTCGTCTGAAATTCGCGCTCACCGGCATCGCCGACATCGGCGCCGATCATGAAACCATAGATGTGCTCGGTGTCGACACCCTCGGCAAAGCCACCTGCGGGCTGCAGGACTACCCACGGCATCGCCACCCAGATTGTTCTTGGAGAAATGCTCATTCCCGTTCCAGGGGCCATCGATCCGACGCGAGCCTATCACAGGCTCACAGACCGCTATTGCGGATTTCACCGGGAATGGAATGAAAGCCGCAACGCCTGCCGCAGCTCTCAACAGGCGACTGCTGGGAGCCGGGCAGAACGCTTGCAGCTACTTGCGCGCTGCGCAGGCGTACATGTTGATCTCCATGCCTACCGGCACTTCAACGATCTTTGGAGTCTTCCAAGTCATTTGGGTCTCCCAGGTGATGGTGCAACACTCGCACCGCTGCAAACGTAAAACCGCGGAGCGTTTGACGCAAGGGCCTGAGCGTCTTCGTGTCGGCAATCGATCTATCTGAGCAAACGGAGGAGCGCTCGCCCTGCCGGTGTCCGTAACTCCTTCGCGTCGAGCGTTCCGTCGCCGTCCCGATTTGCTGCATTGAAGCGTTTTTCGACAACCGCCAAGTATTCATCCAGTGTGAGGGTTCCGTCATGATCAGGATCAGCGGCAGCAATCTCGCGTTGACTCAAGCGTCCGGCCAGTTCGTGTTTGTCGAGCGTGCCCTCGTGGTCGCGATCGAGCCGTGCAAACAACCCAGCGGCGGCTTTCTTGACCTCGCCCAAGTCGAGCGTGCCGTCCGAGTCGAGGTCGAACATCCTGATCGCATCATGTCCCGGAGCGGCCAAGGCAACCGACGAGCTTCCTGCCAGAAAAGCCCCGGATAACAAAAGGATAGATCGGCGCGATATCATCTTTGACCTCCCGTGTAAGAAACTCGAATCATTGTTGGATGTTATCGATTGAAGAGGTTCTTGAATTTCAGGTTCCGGGTGGCGCCGGACGTCGCTGATTTGCTAGCGGAAGCCGGAAAGAAAGTTCAAGGAGGCCCTCATGAGACTACGGTCTGGAAGTTTCAGCGCGTTGATACTCCTCGGATTCAGTTGTTGCGCACAAGCTCAGGATGGAACGCACAACTCGGTAAACGGTCTGGCTGGGGAAACGCACCGGCCGGCGCTGACCGGAAAGGAAAGGCTCGGCCGGAAATGGACGGACGAGCAGCGAATCGACAACTGCCATGTTCCCATCGAAAAACGCGGCAGCAAAGCAAGACCCAGCGCCTGCTCGAACACGCCTTCCAGCTGATCGAAAAGGATCAAATGACGTCAGACGCGTCGCCGTGCGGACCCTTTTGGACGGCTGATGGAGAAACCCCAAAGCACTTTCGGAACACCCGGCTGAAATGCGAGGAACTGGAGAATCCCCAGGAGAACGCGACATCGGTAATCGTCTTGCCGCTGTAGTTCTCCAGTTCTTGCCGGCAATGCTGCAATCGGGTGCGCCAGATATAGTCGCTGACGGTCATCCCTCTCTCGCTAAACAGCATGTGCAGATACCGCTTGGTACATCCAAGGGATGCTGAAATCTGATCGATGCACAAATCGGGATCGCGCAAATGCTCGCGGATGAACGCCTGAGCCCGCACATACATCGCTTCCGGGCCGACGCGATCGAACGCTTTGTCCGCCTCCCGCAGTGGCAATAGCAACAAATCGATCAGCGTTTCGGCAACGCTTGCCGCGCTGTTGTCCGACAGTTTGGCGGCCTGGCCGAACGCCGCATGCACGAAGTCGTGCGCAATGCGGCCCGTTCCGGTCAACGCCGACAGTTTGAACGCCGACATCTTGCCGAAATGGAATCCGCGTTCTCGCAGCAACTCCTTCGGCACAATGACGACTTCGTGCCGCGTCAGTGCGGGGCTTATGATGGTGTGCGGGGAGGAAACGTCATAGGCGAGGCAATCGCCAGGCCTTATCTGGATCTGGCAGCCATTCTGCTCGAAATATGAAATCCCGTAGGTCTGGAACAGGATTTTGACGTAGGGATGTTCGCTGGTATGGCTCGGAGTAGGAGCATGCGCGATCCGGTGCTGGCTGGCTTCGATCTGGCACAGCTTCAATTTCGAAACGTTGGTGTAGTTGATGCGCGCCTCCAGCGTCGATCCATCGAGCGGATCGACCGCGAACTGACCGCAGAGATCGGTCAATGCATCTGACCAATACTGGATCTGCCTCTTCGGCCCCAACCCTGCAGTGCTGAGCGAATGAACCGTGTCAGCCATTTCCCGCCGTCGATTTGAGGTCAACCGTGCAGCCAGTCACGGGTATCGGACATCCAAGTTGAGGCCAAGTTGAGGCGGCCGTGGGGCGTCACGCTTGCTGTCTGCCCGCCAATCCTCTGTCTAAGTTTCCGCCCCGTCAAGAAAAACCTCAAAGGACGGGGCTCGGACGGGATTTGACGCCCCGCAGTATCCAAACCCGGAACTTAACCGTCGATATCAGCGCGACGAAAAAGTTGATCGCGGTTCGCTTACGATCAAACGGGATTCGCTCTCGGGCAAGTCGCGACCTTCCGAAGCAGATAGGGATAACGGTTAATGAGACCTCGAACTGGGCCGCGTTTTGCGGAAACCAAAGGCTCTAAACTGGGAGGAACTACGATGCGAAAGGTACTATTCGCGACCGGTCTCGGTGCTTTGGCGGCGCTCGCCGCAGGAAGTGCCGGAGCCAACGACTCTCTGATCCGGATGTCGCAAAATCCGGCCGAGTGGGCGATGCCGACAGGCGACTACGCCAACACGCGCTATTCCAAGCTCAAGCAAATCAACGCGTCCAACGTCGGCAAATTGCAGGTCGCCTGGACGTTCTCGACCGGCGTGTTGCGTGGTCACGAAGGTGGGCCGCTGATCGTCGACAACACGATGTACGTTCACACGCCCTTCCCCAACAAGGTCTATGCTCTCGACCTTTCCAACGAGAACAAGATCATCTGGAGCTACGAGCCGAAGCAGGATCCGAACGTCATTCCGGTGATGTGCTGCGATACCGTTAACCGCGGCCTCGCCTATGCGGATGGCAAGATTTTTCTGCATCAGGCCGACGACAAGCTCGTGGCGCTCAACGCCAGGAACGGTAACGTCGAGTGGACCGCCGTCAACGGCGATCCAACCAAGGGACAGACCGGTACCTCGGCGCCGATGGTCGTCAAGGACAAGGTCCTGGTCGGCACGTCCGGTGGCGAGTTCGGCGTTCAGTGCAGCATGACGGCCTACAGCATCAAGGACGGCAAACAGGTCTGGAAAGCCTACTCCGAAGGCCCGGATGATCAGATTCTGTTCGACGACAAGACCACCTCGCTCGGCAAACCGGTCGGCAAGGATTCGAGCCTGAAGACCTGGGAGGGCGATCAGTGGAAAATCGGCGGCGGCTGCACATGGGGCTGGCTCGCCTACGATCCTTCGCTCAATCTCGTCTATTACGGATCGGGCAATCCTTCGACCTGGAACCCGAAGCAGCGGCCTGGCGACAACAAGTGGTCGATGACCATTTTCGCCCGCAATGCTGATAACGGGATGGCGAAGTGGGTGTACCAGATGACGCCCCACGACGAGTGGGACTATGACGGCGTCAACGAAATGATCCTCACCGATCAATCGATCGACGGGAAGCCCCGCAAGCTGCTGACCCATTTCGACCGCAACGGCCTTGGCTATACGCTGGACCGCACCGACGGCGAACTGCTGGTTGCGCAGAAGTTTGATCCGAAGGTCAACTGGACTTCCGGCGTCGACATGAACAAGAACTCGCCGACCTATGGCCGGCCGAAGGTAGTCTCGGAATATTCGACCGACCAAAACGGCGAAGATCACAACAACAAGGGCATCTGCCCGGCCGCGCTCGGCTCCAAGGACGAGCAGCCGGCAGCCTACTCGCCCGAAACGCAGTTGTTCTATGTCCCGACCAACCACGTCTGCATGGACTATGAACCGTTCAAGGTGAGCTACACCGCCGGTCAGCCCTATGTGGGTGCGACGCTGTCGATGTATCCGCCTCCCGGCGAAACCAACATGGGCAACTTCATTGCCTGGGATGGCAAGACGGGCAAGATCGTCTGGTCCAACAAGGAGCAGTTCTCGGTCTGGTCAGGCGCACTCGCGACCGCCGGCGGCGTCGTATTCTATGGCACGCTGGAGGGTTATCTGAAGGCGGTTGATGCCAAAACGGGCAAGGAGCTCTACAAGTTCAAGACTCCGTCCGGCATCATCGGCAACGTCACGACCTATGAACATAACGGCAGGCAATACGTTGCCGTTCTGTCCGGCGTCGGCGGTTGGGCAGGTATCGGCCTCGCAGCCGGCCTGACCGACCCGACCGCAGGTCTCGGCGCAGTCGGTGGCTATGCAGCGCTGAGCAATTACACCGCACTCGGTGGAGCGCTCACCGTGTTCGCACTGCCGCAGTAAGCTGAAGAGCCTCATTCCGGCGCGCGGGGTTCCTTCCCGCGCGCCGGATGACGTGACATCGCCAGCCGAGGACAAACTTTTGCGTATGATCTGCCTACTGACCGCAGCGGCCGTAATGCTCGCTGCCGGAGGAATAGCCTTCGCCGATGGCTCGGGCGATCCGGCCGCGGTAAAATCCGAGAACGGTAAATACTTCGATAAGGATGGAAACCCGACCTACAAGATTCAGCAGGACGGCACGGTCGATTGGTACACGTATTCCGGATACCGCCGCTACCACTCGGAATGCCACGTCTGCCACGGGCCTGACGGCATGGGATCGAGTTATGCGCCGGCGCTGAAAGACTCGTTGAAGACGATGAGCTACGGCGAATTCCTGGCGACAGTCGCGAGCGGCCGCAAGAACGTCAACACGGCACAGGAAAATGTGATGCCGGCCTTCGGCAACAATCCGAACGTGACCTGCTACCTGGACGATATCTACGTCTACCTGAGGGCTCGCGCCAACGACGCGGTGGGACGCGTGCGTCCGGCAAAACACGAAGACAAACCTCCCGCCTTCACCAAGGCTGAGGACTCCTGTATGGGCAACAAGAACTGACCGTCCAGAGTTGAGCGAGACAGGATCGAACCATGAAGACACGCGCCGCCGTTGCATTCGAAGCCAAGAAGCCGCTGGAAATCGTCGAACTCGATCTCGAAGGTCCAAAAGCGGGCGAGGTCCTAGTTGAGATCAAGGCCACCGGCATTTGCCACACCGATGCCTACACGCTCGACGGCTTTGACAGCGAAGGACTCTTTCCGTCGATCCTCGGCCACGAGGGTGCCGGCATCGTGCGCGAAGTCGGCCCTGGCGTAACGTCGGTGAAGGCTGGCGATCACGTCATTCCGCTCTACACGCCCGAGTGCCGCCAGTGCAAAAGCTGCCTTAGCCAGAAGACCAACCTGTGCACGGCGATCCGCGCCACACAGGGCAAGGGTGTGATGCCGGACGGTACCTCGCGCTTCAGCTACAAGGGCAAGACCATCTACCACTACATGGGCTGCTCGACCTTCTCGAATTTCACCGTGCTGCCGGAAATTGCGGTCGCGAAGATCCGCAACGACGCGCCCTTTGACAAGAGCTGTTACATCGGCTGCGGTGTCACGACCGGCGTGGGCGCCGTGGTCAACACCGCCAAGGTAACGCCGGGCGCCAATGTCGTCGTGTTCGGTTTGGGTGGCATTGGGCTCAATGTTATCCAAGGCGCGAAGATGGTCGGCGCCAACAAGATCATCGGCGTCGACGTCAACGACTCCAAGGAAGAATGGGGCCGCAAGTTCGGCATGACCGACTTCGTCAACCCGAAGAAGGTCAGTGGCGATATCGTCCAGCATCTCGTCACCCTTACGGACGGGGGCGCCGATTTCACTTTCGACTGCACGGGCAATACCACCGTGATGCGCCAGGCGCTTGAAGCCTGCCACCGCGGCTGGGGCGTATCCGTCGTGATCGGCGTGGCCGAAGCCGGCAAGGAAATCGCCACGCGACCGTTCCAGCTTGTCACCGGCCGGGTCTGGAAGGGCACGGCATTCGGCGGCGCCCGCGGTCGCACTGATGTGCCGAAAATCGTCGACTGGTACATGGACGGAAAGATTCAGATCGATCCGATGATCACCCACACCCTCAAACTCGAGGAGATCAACAAAGGCTTCGACCTGATGCACGAAGGCAAATCGATCCGTTCGGTCGTGGTTTACTGACGGAATTTTAAAAAGCAAGGAGGATAGGCCCATGAACGTTCATATCCATCCCTCGGTCGACAACGGTGTGAAGAAAGGCACAGGCAGCTTCGCCGGCGGAGTGCTCGTCTGCAAATGCAGGGACAAGCCGGTCAAGGTCGGCGTCAAGGGAGATGTCGCGCATAACCATGCCTGCGGCTGCACGCAGTGCTGGAAACCGGACGGCGCGATTTTCTCGGTAGTGGCCGTTGTGCCGCGGGAAAACGTCACCGTGCTTGAGAACGGCGACAAGCTTCACATCGTCGATGCCTCGAAGACCATCCAGCGGCACGCCTGCAAGGTGTGCGGCACGCACATGTACGGCCGCATTGAGAACAAGGGGCATCCGTTCTACGGCCTCGACTTCATTCATCCCGAATTATTCCAGGAATCGGGATCAGCCGCGCCGGGGTTTGCGGCTTTCGTTTCCTCGGTCATCGAGTCCGGCGTCAAACCGGAGCAGATGGAGGGCATCCGAAGCCGCCTCAAGGAATTGGGCCTTGAGCCCTATGACTGCCTGTCTCCGGCGCTGATGGATGCGATCGCTACCCACGTGGCGAAGTCGAAGGCCGCGTGAGCCGGTAGCAAAATCAAACTCGCGCGGCTTCACCGGGCTGCGCGAGTTGCACGAAACGACAGATTTGATCTTAAACGAAACCGGTCGCCGCATTTGTGCCGGCCGGGGAATAAGGACGGGTCTTCTACTCCAGCCTCCTCCCGGACCCGGACTGAAGGCCTCGCTTGTTTCTTTGCAGGCGGGGCCGCCTTTTGCCGACCGGCTGAGCCTCCGTACTCGTACGGGGGATGCGTCCGCATTTGGCACGAACGCTGCATGGTAAAATCGACCGAATCATTTCGATCGATGGAGAATCCATGCTCGTTACTCTCGTCGCACTTCTGTGCAACGGCCAAATCTGCCTGGAAAAGGTTGTCACCAACAGCGATATGTCCAGCATTTCCATGATGGAGTGCCAGGTTCATGGGCAAGCCGGCATCGCCGAGTGGCTCCAGAAGGGCCCCTACCGGATGTGGCAGCTGCAAGGCTACAAGTGTGTGCTGGGCAAATACATTCCAAAAAGTCAGGCCTGAGCGAAGTCATCCAGAACTCACGTATCCACAGATGCCTCGATCGCCAGATTGACGATAGCCGCGCGCAAACGGTTGTTCGAAACCGGCTTGTGCATCAGGAGGCAGCCGCTTGTCATGGCCTCTCGAATCCGGTCGGGCGCGGTATCGCCCGTGATCAGGATCGCGGGAATGTCGCTATTGAATTCGGAGCGAAGCCGCTCGATCGCGGCGATGCCGTCTTCATCGTTTCGCAGCCGGTAGTCTGAGACAATCAGGTCTGGCGTGGAGGTGAAGGTGGCCGCACGGTCCAGCATTTCGGCGCAAGAGCCTGTCGCGACGACCTGATGTCCCCATCCCGTCAACAAGGCATGCATCGCTTCCTGGATCGCGACCTCGTCGTCGACAACCAGAATGAACAGCGTGCGGTGAGGTGCCGGCGAGATATCCCGAGGCTGTTCGATGACTGCCTCCCTTCCCGTCGCCAGCGCAACCGACAGCTTGAACACAGATCCTTTGCCGACACGTGACTGCATCCGCATGGAAATATGCAGAATTCGCGTCAGACGCTGCACGATCGCAAGACCAAGCCCTAGTCCGCGCGCCCGGTCGCGCTCCAGATTTCCGATCTGATAAAATTCCTGGAAAATCAGATCCTGCTGATCGACCGGGATACCGCGGCCGGAATCCCAGACCTCGATGCTGAGCCGAGCGCCGCGCCGGCAACCGACCACCACGCGCCCACTATCCGTGTAGCGAACGGCGTTGGAAACGAGGTTACGCAAAACGCGTTCGAGCAATACCGGATCGGTCTGCACAGTCAGGCTGCACGGAACGAGGCGCAGCGCGATACCCTTGCGGTCAACCTCGGGCATTTCGTCGCGACAAATTCGCTCGAGCAGCGGTTGAATGGCGAAAGCGCACGGGTGGCTCTCGATCACGCCGGCATCCAGCCGCGAAATGTCGAGGATGGCGGCAAACAGGCTGTCGAGCGCGCCGACTGAATTCTGGATCTGCCGGACCAGCCGGGCGCTGGCCTCGTCCAATGGCCGGTCGCGTAGTGCGCCGACGAACATGCCGAGCGCGTGCACCGGCTGCCGGAGATCGTGGCTGGCCGATGCGAGGAAGGTCGACTTGGTGCGATTGGCCGCGTCAGCCAGTTCTTTCTGGCGCAGGAGATCGTTGGCAAGATCGAGGTTGGCGAATTGCAGTTCGAGTGAGTCAATCAGCAACTGGCTGAACGAATTGGCCAGAACCGCCACAACGGCCATCCAGAGCACGGCGAGGATGGCGTAAGTCCAATGCAGGGCATCCCCATCCAGCGCCGACCAGATGCAGGTCGGGACCATTATGGTGAAGAGATTGCAGTAGTAGGACGGCAGGTAAGTGCCGAACGCGGTGATCGCTCCGGCGGCGATGGCGGCGCAGGTCAGGAGCACCATGAACTGATACTCCGGACGGACCGGGTCCAACAAAAACAACGCTCCCAATCCCCAGCAGGAGCCGCCGACAAGCGCGGTCGTGACCGCCCCAAAGGCCCAACGGCGCCAGTCTTCCGCAGGCGGTTTGGCTCTTCTGTAGACATCGATCAAAACCAGACGCGCCAACGTGCTCGCGGCCAGCAACAGGACAAAGACGGTTGCCACATGCCAGGAGACGGCCTTTTCATAGACCAGCATTGTCGACAGGATCAGAGCCGCGAGGATGCCGCCCACCGTCCCAGGTGTGGAATTACGGTAGAAGCCCGCGACCTGCTCCGCGCGCAGTTGATCAAGGCGCTGCGGGGTCATGGCTGTCTTCATCGCAGGATGGTCCCATCTTTCGCGGCCGGCTCGACCGGACGAACATCGAGGCGCGACTATAAGGTTATCCATGGAAATCCGCAGCGGAAATGCGGTCCAGTGCGGATTGCGACGCCGGCTGCGTCTCGGCTTGATCCGCCGGTCCAAGGATTGGTCGCAAGACCGGTCTTAGGACCTAAAGCGGCTCCCTCCCGACTTGTCGTTTGTCGAAATTTGCGGGAAACAATACTCGCATGAAGTTACTCATCGTCGATGATCACGCGATCCTGCGCGAAGGGCTCGTCGCCCTGCTCCAGCAATTCGAACAGGGAGCAGACGTTCTGCAGGCCTCCGATACGGCCGAGGGATTGCGACTGGCAGAGGCCCATCCCGATCTCGACGTCGTCTTTCTCGATCTCAACATGCCTGATCAAGGCGGCATGCAGGCGATTCCGACCTTCGCCAAAAGCTGCCCGCAGCTATCGGTCATCGTATTGTCGTCGTCGGAAGATCCGAATGATGTGCGGCTGGCCCTGAAGTCGGGCGCCGTCGGCTACGTGCCGAAATCAGCCAGTCCGAAAAACATCCTTTCGGCGTTGCGCTTGGTGCTGGCGGGCGAAATTTATGTTCCGCCGCTGATGCTGGATCTTGCGCCCGCCGCGAACGGTGGATTGGGCCGCGCGATGCCCGAAGCGGGCGAGCGCCTGACCGAGCGGCAGACCGAGGTGCTGCGGCAGCTCTGCCGGGGGC
>NZ_JBAVCF010000413.1:0-4893 GCF_049586575.1 Bradyrhizobium sp. | reverse complement strand
TGAACTGATTGGTTTCGGCCGCCTCCTTGATCAGGCCCGCGGCCGATCCCAAAACTTTACGCGTGGCGGGACCGAATTCGAGCCCATCGTCGCAAAAAACCACCAGGACGCCGCTCGGGGCAGCAGAAAACGGAACAAAGCCGACCTTGACGGCGTCGGTCATATGCAAATCCTCCAAGAATTCAGGGCTGTCGTGACATTCGAATCCCGTCGCGGCGAGCTGGTTTACGAATGTCAGAACCACGGGACACTAGCAAATACTGGATTTTAGCGCGGTTTTGGATTTGACCTTCGCCCGGAATGCACAGGTTGACATCAATGCGAACGTCGAATCCGCCCTGCCCGGCGAAAGACCGCTGACCCCGCCGCGAAAAGCCTTTTTCCCGGCAGCGATAGACCGTTCATCAGAACGGGTCGGCGCAGTATGGCCTGCCGTTCGCCGCGCTGCCAAGCATTAGTCAAAGCTCCTGCGCCCCAACCGTGGCGGCTAGGCAACTAGTTCAAAATATTAACTATATCCTAAGGCCGCCACGGCCCAGCCATTTTGTTGACGGATCAAAGGGATGGTAGTGAGAAAGTAATGCCAGCCTGAATAGCGCGGACCGGCCAAGGGGATCCCATCCGGGATGGGTCGTTTACCGCTCTAAAGGCACGCCAAGGTGGGACCATTCGGTTAGCGATGGGGTCGATCGACAGGTATATCTTTCGCACGACGCTTGCGTCGTTTGCGGTCGTCCTGGTCAGCCTGACAGGCGTGATCTGGATTACGCAGGCGTTGCGAGGCATCGACCTGATGACGAGCCAGGGCCAGACCATCCTGACCTTCCTCGGCATCACGAGCCTGGTCATCCCGGCGCTGGTTCTGATCATCTCCCCAATCGCATTGATGATCTCGATCTCGCACACGTTGAACAAGCTGGCGACCGATTCGGAAATCATCGTGATGAATGCGGCCGGCTTCTCCCCGGTTCGCCTGTTTCGTCCGTTTATTTTTGCAACCTGCGTGGTCGCACTCATGGTGGCCTTCATCGCCGCCTATCTCGCTCCGGAAGGCCTGCGCCGAATCAAGCAATGGGACGCCGAAATCACCGCCGACGTGCTGACCAATGTCTTGCAGCCGGGCCGCTTCGCCCAACTCGATCAGAATTTGACCATCCGAATCCGCGAACGGCAGCCGGGCGGCCTGCTGAAGGGGATCTTCATCGATGACCGTCGCGACCCGAAGGAACGCGTCAGCATTGTCGCCGACCACGGCACCGTGGTGAAGAATGCCGATGGATCGTTCCTGATTCTTGAGGATGGAAATCTCCAGCGTTTCGAAGCTGGCAAACGCGATCCCGCGCTGGTGGCGTTCGGCCGCTATGGCTTCGATATGTCGAAGTTCTCCAAACAGGGGCACGACGTCGCGCTTGGCATTCGCGAACGCTATCTCTGGGAATTGCTGTCCCCTGAAGACTCGGACCCGATCTATCGGCAGTTGCCCGGACAATTTCGCGCCGAGTTGCACGATCGCTTCATGTCGCCGATCTACCCGTTCGCATTTGCTGCCCTCACCTTTGCCTTTCTCGGCGCGCCGCGCACGACGCGCCAGAGCCGAAACTTTTCGATTGGGGGATCGATCCTTGCGGTATTCGGTTTGCGGATGGTCGGCTTCGCCTGCTCGGTCATGACGGTGAAATCACCGCTTGCCGCGCTCGTCCAATACCTAATGCTGGTTGCTGCGATCGGCTTAAGCTTCTGGATCATCATCGGCGGCATCGTGATCGAGCCGCCCGCAGGCTTGATCGAAGCGATTAATCGATCGAACGAGCGGATTCTACGGCTCTTCGGACGGCCGGCCGCAGCATGAGCATGGTCACCAATACGCTCGGGCGCTACTTCGCCGGCCGCTTCGTGATCGCGGCGCTGGGGGTTTTTGCAGCCATCTTCGTGCTTCTGGTGTTGGTCGATTACATCGAAATGGTGCGCAAGACGTCGGGATTGGTGGACGTTTCGGCGATTGCGGTGGCGGAAACATCGCTGTTCCGGGTGCCACAGCTGCTCGAAAAGATGATGCCGTTTTGCATCCTGATCGGCGCGATGACCTGCTATCTGGCGCTGTCGCGGCGGCTTGAGCTTGTGGTGGCGCGGGCAGCAGGCGTCTCGGCCTGGCAGTTCATCGCACCCGCCCTCGCCAGCGCGCTGGTGATGGGGGTCCTGGCCACGACCGCCTACAATCCGATGTCGGCCAACCTCCGCGAACTCTCCAAACAGATGGAGGCGAAACTGTTCGGCAACGCGCCCGGTGGTGGGGTACAGGACGCCGCCGGCTTCTGGATCAACCAGGTCAACAGCGACGGACAGGCCATCATCAACGCCGCCCGCAGCGAGCAACAGGGGGTCCGGCTGACCGGGCTGACCGTATTCCGCTTCGACAACGACAATCAGTTCAAGGAGCGAATCGAGGCGCAGCAGGCCACCCTCGAGGAGGGGTACTGGCTATTCAAATCGGTCCGCCGATACTCCCTCAACAGCCCGCCGGTCGATGAGGACAGCTTCACGCTCCCCACCAGCCTCTCTCCCGCCCAGGTCCGAAACAGCTTCTCCACTCCGGAAACTGTGTCTTTTTGGCAACTACCTGGCTACATCCGCTCATCCGAGAGCTCGGGGTTCGCCACGGCTGGCTATCGGCTGCAGTATCACAAATTGATCGCACAGCCTTTTTTGCTGGCGGCGATGGTCATGCTCGCGGCCAGCGTGAGCCTGCGCTTCTTCCGTTTTGGCGGTGTTCAGAAGATGGTTTTGAGTGGCGTGGGCGCAGGCTTTCTGCTCTACGTTTTGTCCAAAGTAACCGAGGATTTGAGCAAGGCTGAGTTGATGCATCCGATCGCTTCGGCGTGGCTGCCGGTATGTGTTGGCGGCCTCACCGGCTTTTTGGCCTTGTTGTACCAGGAGGACGGGTAGTGGCTGTTCGTGCCGCCCTCCAAGGAAGCTGGTCTGTGTTTCGGTGGCGTAAGTTTGTGCGCCGCGAAAGCTTTGCCATGACCCGCGTCCGTAAAGCTGTTTTTTCGGCCGCAACTGGCTTGCTGCTGTTCGGTGCGCTTGGGCTCGTGGCGGCACCGGCCGCCTTCGCGCAAAGTTTCACCTACAATCCGCGGCCCCCAAAGCCTGTCACGCAACGCCCGGCCAATGACGGTCAGATGCTCGTGCAGGCCAATGAGGTCGACTACGACTACAACAATTCGCGGGTGTCGGCGGTCGGCAGCGTGCAGTTGTATTACAACGGCACCAGCGTCGAGGCGGACAAGGTCATCTACGACCAGAAGACCAAGCGGTTGCATGCCGAAGGCAACATCCGCATGACCGACGTTGACGGCAAGATCACCTACGCCGACATCCTGGATCTGAGCGACGACTATCGCGACGGCTTCGTCGATTCGCTCCATGTCGATACCGCCGACGCCACCCGCATGGCGGCAACGCGCGCGGATCGCAGCAACGGCAACTACACGGTCTTCGAGAATGGCGTCTATACGGCATGCGCGCCCTGCAAGGACGATCCGAAGAAGCCGCCGCTGTGGCAGGTCAAGGGGATGCGCATCATCCACGACCAGATCGACAAGATGCTCTACTTCGAAAATGCGCAGCTGGAGTTCTTTGGTGTTCCGCTGGCCTATATTCCGTATTTCTCCGCGCCAGACCCGACGGTGAAACGCAAGAGCGGCTTCCTGACGCCGAACATTTCGAGCAACACCACTTACGGATACGCCGTCGAAGTCCCCTATTACTGGGCGATTGCGCCGGACTATGATGCGACCTTCAGCCCGCGCTTCATGACCCAGCAAGGCGTACTGATGCAGGCGGAATTCCGTCAGCGCCTGATGGACGGCTCCTATCAAATCCGCGCCTACGGCATCGACCAGCTCGATCCCGGCGCCTTCGCCGGCCAGCCGGGCGACAAGGAATTCCGCGGTGGCATCGAAACCAAGGGCGAGTTCGCACTGAACGATAAGTGGGTTTGGGGTTGGGAAGGCGTCGCGCTGTCGGACTACATGCTGTTGTCGGACTACAGGCTCTCGGTCTACCACGACGCGCTGAGTTCGTTCCTGACCCTGCCGACGGAAGCCCCGTCGCAGATTTTTCTAACCGGGGTCGGCAATCGCAGCTACTTCGATGCGCGCACGATCTATTACCTGAGCCTTTCCGGTAGCCAGTCGCAGGTGCCGGTGGTCTGGCCGGTCGTTGACTATTCCAATGTCATCAACCACTCGGTCTTGGGCGGCGAGGTCAGCTACAAGTCGAACTTCACCAACCTGACACGCGACAGCGCAGTCTTTGACGCGATCAATCCGGTGGCCGCCGCCAGCGGCTCATGTCTGAACAACACGGCCGATTCAGCCCAGAGCATCACCAAGCAGAACTGTCTGCTGCGGGGCATGCCGGGAACCTACACGCGGTTTTCGGGTGAAGTCGATTGGCGGCGTTCGTTCACCGACTCGGCCGGTGAAATCTGGACGCCGTTTGCCAGCGTCCGCGCCGACGCCATCAATGCCGACATCTCCAACCAGCCGGGCGTTGCCAGCTTCCTGCCTGTCGGCAATACTCAGGCGTTGCGCGTGATGCCGACGGTCGGCCTCGAATATCGCTACCCCTTCATCAACGTCCAGCCCTGGGGCTCCACCACCATCGAGCCGATTGCCCAGGTCATTATCCGCCCCAACGAGAGCTATGCGGGCAAATTGCCCAACGAAGACTCGCAGAGCATGACGTTTGACACTTCCAACCTGTTCGAGGTCGACAAGTTCTCCGGCTATGACCGTGTCGAAGGCGGCGGGCGGGCCAATGCCGGCGTACAGGCGACCACCCAGTTCGACCGCGGCGGATCGATCACAGCGGCGTTCGGCCAGTCCTACC
>NZ_JBAVCF010000412.1:0-15592 GCF_049586575.1 Bradyrhizobium sp. | reverse complement strand
GATCTTCATGGGGCGGATTTTATCTCGGTCTAGGTATCGGCTCGCGTTGGACGAGTGCCGATGCAAGCGTATCATCGGTGAACATCAACGGCTTCCCAGTTCCAATCTCTTCTCCTGGATCGACGCGCTTCGACAGCTCCTCTTTCAAAATTAGTCCATACTTAGGGTACAACTGGCAGGTCTCCAATTGGGTTTTGGGAGTTGAAGGTGATTGGGGTTGGGCCGAAGGCAGGACAAGAACGCTCGCAGGCATGGCTTATCCGTCGCTTGATTTTTTGACGAGTCTTGGTGGCTTTACTCCTCAAAACGGGGGCGATTCCTTCAACTTCAAATCGACTTGGGACGGCAGCCTGCGGGCTCGCGTGGGATATGCAGTTCGGCCTGACATCTTGCTGTATGGGACTGGCGGCCCGGCTTGGCTCCATGTGGAATCTACATCCACATGCAGCCACGGAACTCCTAACTTGCCTTGCGCCATATTGCCTCCGTTCGGCCAATTGCTTACGCCGCTTAACATCACGGATTCCACAACCAGGCTTGGTTGGACACTCGGAGGCGGTATTGAAGCTATGCTAGGCTCGAATTGGATCGCGAGAGCGGAATATCGCTATGCCTCTTTTGGGACAATGAGCAATATCGATAACCGTACGACCACACCTTCGGGCACTACAGTGTTCGGCGGTGTTGTTCCTTCAAGCGTGGCTTACGATCTGCGGCTTGCAACCCAGACGGTCACGTTTGGCGTGAGTTACAAGTTCGGTTCCTACGGCCCGGTGGCCGCGCGGTATTGATTCTCGCATTGCTGAGTGTGTGATCGACAGCCGCCACGCAGCGAAGAGGCATACCCTCGAGCTAGGGCCGATATCGCTGGCCGGCATCCATCGGCTGGATCGGCGATGTCGGCTTCGGGGCCATAAGCCGGCATCTTAACGCGGATGCGTCAGATCAATCGGGTGACGACTTTATGCCGTGCCGCTCAGTTCACGTTTATCTCGCCGGGCAGCGGCCGGCGATCGAAATTGGCTTTCGAACTCCGACACTGGCAGTGGCCGGGCGAAGACATAACCCTGCCCCTCTTCACAACCCATCTTCGCGAGAAGATCGGCGGTGGCGAGAGTCTCGATGCCTTCGGCGATGACCGAAAGGCCCAGTTGCCTGCTCAGCGAGATCGTCGAACTCACGATCGCCGCGTCGTCGGAATCGGTCAGCAGATTGAACACAAAGGAACGATCGATCTTGAGACCGTCGAGCGGGAATTTCTTCAGGTAGCTGAGGCTCGCATAGCCGGTGCCGAAATCATCGAACACGATGCGAACGCCGAGCTCTTGAATTCGCTGGAAGGTTTTGAGCACGCTCTTCTCGTCGAGCAACAGGATATCCTCGGTCACTTCGAGTTCGAGCAACGAAGGCGTCAGGCCGGTGACGGCGAGCACGGCCGCAACGGATCTGGCCAGGTCGCCGGAGTGGAGCTGTGACGGCGACAGGTTGACGCCGACCCGCAGCAGATGTCCGGCCTGCTCCCAGGCGCGCGCCTGCCGGCATGCCGTCTCCAGCACCCAGGCCGCGATCGGCTCCGAAATCGACGATGTGTTGACGACCGGCATGAATTCGCCCGGGGCGAGCAGTCCGCGCACCGGATGGTTCCAGCGAATAAGCGCCTCCGCGCCGATCAATCCGCCAGTGCCGAGATGAACCTGCGGCTGGTAGAACAGTTCGAACTCGCCTCGCTCTGCGGCAAGCGCAAGCTCGGTTTCCAGCGTGAGCCTGCGCTCGATCTCCTGCCGAATCCCGGCTTCGAACAGCACGAAGCCGCCGCGCTTGCTCGCCTTGGCGCGGCAAAGGGCGATGTGCCCGTTGGACAGCAACTCGTCCGCCCGGCTGCCACCGCCGGGATAGACGGCGGCGCCCGTCGAAACCCTGACCCGGTGCGAACGGCTGCCCGCCATCACCGGCGTCTCGAAGCTGCTGGCGATGCGACGGGCCAGATGCTCGACGCTCTCCGCCGTGCCGGCACGCGACAGCGCAATGGCGAATTCGTCGCCGCTTAGCCGTGCGACCATGCCGGCGTTGCCGATCTCGCTCGTCAGGCGATCGGAGATCGCGCGCAAGACCAGATCGCCGTTGGAATGGCCGAGCAGACCGTTGATATGCTGGAAACCGTCGAGCCCGATGATCAGAAGCACGACTTCGGTGCCGCTGGCTTCGGCGGCCACGATCATCGACGCCAGCCGCGCCTCCAGCGTGTAGCGGTTGGCGAGACCTGTCAGCGCGTCGTGCTCGGCAAGATAACGGGTCTTCTCCGCCTCGCGCTTGCGCACCGAGATATCGCGCAGGATGACGCCGTGCTGCAATCCATCCGCGCCCTGCCAGCGCGAGAAGCTGGCTTCCACCGGGAATATCTCGCCGTCGCGGCGCCGCGCGTCGAATTCGATCACCTGGCCAGTCCTGAACGCCTGGGCATCGCGGATCGAGAAAGATCGGCCTGCTTCGGCATTCGCCGCGCAGATCGTGTCGAATGGCCGGCCAACCATCTCCTCCGGTCCGTGACCGAAGATGGTCGTCGCGCCGGGATTCCAGACCGAAATCAGGTAGTTCGAATCGGTGCAGACAAGGCCATCGCCGAGCGACATCGCAATCCGCTGGAAGCGATTCTCGGCAATCCGGCCCAGCAGGTCGCGAACGCCGATCTCATCGAGACCAATGGCGGCGATGTAGACGATGACCGCGACGTGCAAAAGGGCAGTGTCCAGCACAAGCGGAAACCACATCTGCAGCAGATAGGCCGACACTTCGACGGCGACCGCGACTGCCGCCAGCACAGCCACGCGCGTTGCGGCCGAGCGCCTTTGCCAGAGCAGGATCATCGTGGCCATCAGGGCGACCAGGCCGATCAGCGTTGTGGTCGCCGACGTCCAGTGCAATGCACGGCCGCGCAGGATGGAGGCCGCGGCCAGCGCCTGCAGAACCGGTCCCGAGACGATGCCGCCGTTGGGAATGCTGAAGCGGTCGCCGAGTTCGAGCGCGGTACCGCCGATGATGACCTTCTTGTCTTTCAGCCGGTCGAGCGTTGCCTGGCTGCCGCCGAGCACGTCGACGAACGAGATTCGGGGGAAGCTCTGGTGATGGATCGAAAAGTCGATCAGGAAGGGGCCGCGCTTGTCGTCATGCTGGCCGGCGAGAACTGCGCCCATCGATGGCAGGAATTCGCCGTCGAGCTTCTGGCCGAAGGGATAGCGGCGGACCAGACCGTCCTGCTCGATCGCGACGTTGACGACCGCAGACCATGCGTGCGCGCGGAAAGCGGTCAGCGGGCGGTTGAAGAAGGTTGTGCCATCGGGCCCCGGCTGCTTGAAAGAGGGCAGCACCACCGATCCCCCGGCGCGCTCCAGCGCATCGAGAAACAGGCGGTCGGATTCCGGGTCTGAAGGCGTGCTGAAATCGACGTCGAAAACGATGTCGCTGACGCCGGCCCGCTCGAGCTGACTCAGCAACTCGGCATGAAGCCGGCGCGGCCACGGCCAGACGCCGATTTTCTCGATCGAGGGGGCGTCGATGGCGATGACGACGATGTCGTTACCGGCCGGCTGTGACAGCCAGGCGAAGCGAAGGTCGGCGAGCGCGTTTCGAAGCCCGTTGTGCCAGCCTGAGGCCAGCACGACGAGCAAAACCGCCGCGACCAGAAGATGTGGCCGGATATGCTTCACTTCCCCAATCCCCCGCTACGGACATTCGCGTCCGTCTCCGCTGTCAGCTAATGCTTGGCGTTGCCCTTCCCGTTGCCGTTGCCGACCCCGCCATTGCCGTTTCCGTTGCCGACGCCATTGCCGTTGGCGGCATTGCCGCTTCCGGCGTTGACGGCGGCCGCGACCGTGGCGGCGGCAGGCGAGGCATTGCTCGTCGCGTTGCTGGCAGCGCTGCCCGATGACAAACCGGCAGCCGTGCCGCTCGCCGCGGTGGAACTCCAGACCGTGTTGCTTTCGTTGTTCCGGCCGGCCGTGCTGGACGCGGACGAACCGTGCGCGAACCCATGGGTCACCTTGTGGACATCGAGCTTCACTTCGCCAAGCGTCGACGATATCCGCAGCCGGCCCGTTGTGGCCTGGGCATGAAGCTTGCCGGCGTTGGAGACGCTGCGAAGCGCAGGGAAGCCTCCCTTCGGAACCGGAACACGATCCACCGACGACGGACGAGGCTTGCCGTGCTCGATTGGATTGAACGTGCCCGAACCGCTCAACGACAGGCCGGCCTTGCCGCGCTCGAATGCCGTTGCCTTCTGGCCCGGCATCACCTGGGCGATCTGGCCCGACCTGAAATCGGTGACCTCGACCTGTCCGCGCATGACATCGACGCTGGTGCTCGCGGCGCCCACCGAGACGCGGAACTGGGTGCCCTTGACCACGGCGGCGAGGTACGGGGTCTCGACTTCGAAGTGCTTGACGTTGCGCTTCTCGACTTCAAGCAGGATCGCGCCGGCCTTCTGGACGATCGTGGTCGACAGTCCTTCCTTCGGCTCGACAGGAAGTTCGACGACGGAATTCGGCGCGACCAGAATGCTTTCCTCGCCGCGTACCAGCAGCACACGGCCGTTGCGGCCGGTCCGGATGGTGTCACCCGGTTTCAGATTGTCCTCGGGCCTGAGCGAGGCCTGCTGCACCTCGCCGTTCGTGATCCGGACCTCGCCGGAGAATTTGCTGATCGACCAGGTGCCGCCGTCGGCGGCGAACGCGGGACATGTCGCCGTTAGCGCAAACGCGGTTGCGAACACGCTCAAGTAGCGGCGGATGATATCCATGGTGCTTTTCCTCAGCGTCACCGTTTCGAGGCTAAGTCGAAAAGATCAAGATTGCGTGAGCATATCTGCGGGTTCCTGGACCGCTCGTTAACGATTCGTTGACCATAAAATTCTATGAAAATTCATGCACCTAAGAGCATTTGGGCAGGTTGCGGTCACGTATTTTGACAACCGGAGCATCGTGAAACGGATTGCCCGTCGCCGGGTCGCCTGCCTAACGCTGGGAGTTGCGGCCTTCCTGATGGTGGTGAGGATGACGCCCCTGCACGCGCAGCCGACCAGCCAACCCGCCTACGATCCAACGCAATTCAACCAGCGCTTCAGTGGCAAGCAGGTCGAACGGAGCGCGGCGGGACAACCCCGCCTGTCGATGCCGAAGCTCGCGCGCCCCGCAATGCCGTCGGCAGATCCGACGCCACTCTTCGTGCTGCGTCACATCTCGATTGTCGGCGCGACGGCGATCCCCCGTGACCAATTGGCGCCGGCCTATCAGCTCTACGTCGGCAGAAGGGTGTCGCAGGCCGACCTCGTCGCGATCGCGGCCGGCATCAGCGATATCTATCGAGCGGCGGGTTTTCACCTGAGCCGCGCGATCGTGCCGCCGCAGGATATCCACAATGGAACGATCCGCATTCAGGTGATCGAAGGCAGCATCACGGCGGTCGATCTGAAGGGCGAAGGCGCGCAGGAATTTGGCGTACGCCAGATGCTTTCGCCCGTGCTTGCCGAACAACCGTCGCGGCTGGCGACGCTCGAACGCAGATTGCTGCTGGTCAACGGGCGTCCGGGCGTACGCGTTGAAGACACCACGCTGGAGGAGATCGGCAACGCCAGCGGCCATTTTCGCCTGACGGTTTTCGTCAAGACCTGGCGCGTCTACACCTCCTTCGGTATCGACAATCTCGGTGCCACCGCCGTCGGCCCGTGGCAAAGCTACGCGACCGCGGCTTACAACTCGCTGGGGAGGCCAGGCGATACGCTGGCGGTCAATCTTTCGACCACGCCCAATGATCCGCGCGAACTTGCTTTCGGCCGGCTGTCCTATGACACCCCGATCGGGAATGACGGCGTGAAGGTCGGCGCCTCCGCCCTCTACAGCAGTGTGTGGCCCGGCGATTGGCGTCACGCTTACGCCGACAACACGATGACCGAGGGACTTCAGGTTCGCGCGAGCATCGTGCCGTTGCAGTCACAGCGCGCCTCGCTGACCGTGACAACGGCGTTCGACCTCAGCAACGTTTCGGAAAGCGATGTATTCGGGCCGGTCTACAGCGATCGCATCCGCACCTTCAGCCTCACATCGGATTCACGTCTGCAAGACAATTTCGGCGGCACCAACTACCTGACAGCGACCTGGCGCCAGGGCCTCAACATCCTCGGCGCCTCCCCCGATGGGGACGACTTCGTATCGCATTGGGGCGCGTCGCCGTCGTTCACGGTGATCAATGCCTGGTTCACGCGCTATCAGACCTTGACGGATGCATGGTCGCTCAAGATCTCCGGCGCCGGCCAGATCGCGTCAGGGCCGCTCTATCTGTCGCAGCAATTCTATCTCGGCGGAGCAGCCTTCGGTCGCGGCTACGGCGCCGCCGAGACCAGTGGCGATAACGGCATGGCCGGCACGCTGGAGCTGCGCTTCGATCAGAAGCTGAACTCCATATATATGACCGGCTATCAGCTCTACAGCTTCGTTGACAGCGGCGTCGCCTGGAACTCCGGGTTCAACTATACCGACGGAATCTCGCTGGTCTCGGTCGGAGGCGGCGTGCGCTTCTTCCTGATCAACAACACGCAGGCCGATCTCTCGGTGGCGATTCCGCTGAGCTATCGCGTTCCCGACAATCCCGGGCGTGACGTGCGTGTGCTGTTCTCGCTGACAACGGCTCTCGAGCTTTGCGCGGCGAGGACAGCAAACCGCTGTCCCTGATCAGGCCGGTCCAGACAGCGTCCGACCATTGCCACGGCAAACGGCGGAGATTCCAGACCATCGTTGCGCCGGCGAAATCGACGCCAAACCGAGCCTCTAACGGCTACGCTTCCGCGTTGGCCCGATCTTTTGGACCGATGTTTACCGAGTCGAGCTACCGAACCGAAAGCTATCCCGGGCCCGGGTTCGACGCCGGCGCAGGGCTCAGCGGGGCGCCTCCGACCGAAACAGGGCCGAACGGTTTGGGCAGCGTGGCAATTGTTTTTCGCCGGACCACCCGGGCGCGATAATTCAAATGATGCGGGATGCTTGACGTCGTCAATGGCGACACCGACTTCTGCAGCGCGTCCGTCTGCGCCGCCAGCGAGGAGAGCTGACGGGATATCCTCCTCAAGTCCGCCTGTTGATTTGCCGAGTTCTGCGTCAGCGAAGCCAGCACAACCGCATTTTGATGCTGCGATATTTGAATATCCTTCAACGCCGCGCTGACGACGGGATCCGGTATCGGGACTGAAGCCGTCTCATGGCGAGACCGTGCGGCCAGGCGATCGAAATTCGGCCAAGAGAAATTCGACCAGGAAAAATTCAACGAAGAGAAATTCGGCAAAGAAAAATTTGGCAGAGAGAGATTCGGCAAAACGACGCGGTCGAAACTCGGCAAGGAGATGCGACCAAGGTCCGCCAGGGAGAAGCGATTGAGATCCGGCAGGGAGTTCGCGGTGGCCGCGCCGATAACGGCCAAAGCGGCTAACGACACCGCTATCGCCGGCCCCCGGTTCGAAGGCTCCGGTGCTGCCGCGTCAGGCTGCTTACCTTTGTCCGGTGTTTCAGCCACCTGCGTTCCTTAACGATCAACCTCGCAAGATTTTTTCCTCGCCGCCGATCAGCAAAACAAGAAGGAGCCGTTACCTGGGCGATCCAGACAGTCCAGCGGCGACTCGCACGCGATTGCCCACCCAAACTGGCTGAAATCATCGGCTTATATGGTTAATGATCGGTTATTCCGCTGTCCCGGAGGCAGTATTTGCCGCCAGCCATGAAACAGCGCGAAACGCAGAGATCGTAGGAACATGTCACAGCCTGCGCCGGTGAAGCGGCGATCGTGGCCGATGCCAGGATTACCAGCGCGGCAATCAACATTGAACGACCAAGCACGGGAAATATTGCGGAGGAACGGCGAGTTCAATTCCGGGACCCGAACCGCCGTTTCGACCGCGAGAATACCGCTTTTAGCGGCGGCCGAACGCCAACGGCGAAGCGCCGGGCAGCAGCGCGGAATTGAGGTCGGAGGGCTGTTGCGAGAAGCCGACCCCGACCGAGAGGCTGAGATTCGAGGTGGGGCGGATTTCGACTGCCGCATGCACGCCATAGCCGGGCGCGGTGTCGGCGGACGTGGAGTCCAGGGCCGCGAAGGGGCTGCCGATGATCGGCGGCGCGTTATACTTCACGGTGTCGAACCCGGCATAGATCGAGACCGGCGCGCTCTTGAAGTTGTAGCCGGTCTGCATGCCTTCGTACGTGAATGACGGATTGCCGAAGGCGCCCGCCTGGCTGAAGTTGCTCAAGCCCAAGCCGAGGTTGCCGTGCTCGCTGCCGACAAACCAGCCGTTGTCGAAATTGTAGCGCGAGGAAAAGTTGCCAAAAGCATTCGCGTTTGTGGACGTCAGGTTGTTACCGAAGCCGGTGGGCCAGGCCGACGTGGTCCAATAGGGCACGGACTGGGCGTGCGCTGCCGGCGAGCCGAGACCAAGCACGGCCACGACGACGGCCGATGCGAAACACAATCTGCGTGAGACCACGAACATCGGGTCGAAATTACACTCCGGCCGGCGGACAGACAACTGGGGGAGTGTGCGGGCCGCGTAAAAAATCAGCGGCGGCAGCCTCTGCTCGAGATTTCCCTCTTGCAGTATCGGCCGCAGATTCTGACCGTGCTGCGCTGGTTGCCGGCAAAAAAAATGGGCGCTTGAAACAACGGCACCCGAACGCTGGCGCTCCCAAGGGGAATCGAACCCCTGTTTCAGCCTTGAGAGGGCCGCGTCCTAACCGCTAGACGATGGGAGCTTAGCGACAAAGGGAATACCCTTGAAACGGGCGTCCGGCAAGGCGGGTTTCTTCTCCCTCATCCCTCCCCCGCAAGGGGCAGGGAAAAGAAGATCAAGGCTCGTTCACAAACCTCAGGCGGCCCGCGGGTTTGAACGTGCGCGCATCGAAGGCGCGGATTTCGGTCGTCCCGCCCACGTCGAGTGTCACCACCAGCCGGTCCCCGGCCACGCCCGTGGAGACGATCTTCGCACCCCTGGGCAGGACGGCGGTGATCTCAGCCGTGTTGACGCTTCCCTCGGACCTGAAAAGACGGTAGCCGATGGCGACCAGAACGGCGGCAATCGCGAGCACCGTCGTCAGGCCCGCGATCAGCATCAGGCGCCGCACCCGCGCAACCAGCACGGCCTGCTCGGGAGTCGGTTCGGGCGCAACGGTGTCAGTCATCGAGCTCTTCTTTGGAATCAATTTTGAGTAACAATCAGCGGCTGGAAGTCATCGTCGAAGGCAGCGAGGGGTCGCCCCGGCTCGACCGCGTGCTGGCCGCTCGCCTGAGCGAACTCTCGCGATCCCGCCTCAAGACGCTGATCCTCGCCGGTGCGGTCGCGGTGAAGAACGCGCCCGTCCGCGATCCCGCTTATCATGTCGGCCAGGGCGATACGATCACAATCGACGTGCCCGCGCCGGTGGCCGCGGAACCCCAGGGCGAAGATATCGCGCTTGATATCGTCTACGAGGACGATGACCTCATCGTCATCGACAAGCCCCGTGGACTCGTGGTGCATCCGGGCGCGGGACATGAGACGGGCACCCTCGTTAATGCGCTGATCGCCCATTGCGGGGAGAGCCTTTCCGGCATCGGCGGGGTGAAGCGGCCGGGCATCGTGCACCGGCTGGACAAGGACACATCGGGCCTGCTCGTCGTCGCCAAGAACGATGCGGCGCATCAGTCGCTGTCGGCGCAATTCGCCGACCACGGCAAGACCGGCGAGATGCGGCGCGGCTACCTCGCCTTCGTCTGGGGGGTGCCGAACCGGCAGCGCGGCAGCATCGACGCGCCGATCGACCGCCATCCGCACGCGCGGGACAAAATGGCGGTACGCGAAAGCGGCCGCCACGCGGTCACCCATTGGGAGATCGTCGAAAGCTTTAACGGCCCCGACGGCAAGCCGGTGGCGTCGCTTCTTTCATGCGAACTGGAGACCGGCCGCACCCATCAGATCCGGGTGCACCTCGCCCATAGCGGGCATCCCCTGATGGGCGACCCGACCTATGGCCCCCACTTCAAGACCAAGGCTGTCCGGCTCGGCCCCCAAAGCCAGGCGGCCCTGACCGCCCTCGACCGCCAAGCGCTACATGCATACCTCTTGGCCCTGGAGCACCCCAAAACCGGGGCGATTCTGGAGTGGAACTCGGATTTGCCGCCAGATCTGGCTCTCTTGCGGGAGTCGCTCCGGGCGGCGCTATGACGCAGGGTGGTTAGAAAAGTCTTGATATGCCAATTAGTTATACCAGCCACACCGTAACGTGACGGGGGTTTAACTTCCAAAACGGGCTTCGTTTGGTGTATGTTGCGCCTGCGTTGAATATCCAACGTGGAACATCGCGGAGCGACTGGCTTTAACAAAGCAGTTGCCTGCCTGGCCCGCCGCTATCGGGGGCCTGAACCAAGTGGAGGGCGCTCAATGGCCCGCACAGCTACCCTGCCGATCCTCAATGGAGAATCCGGCCTTTCCCGTTACCTCGCCGAAATCCGCAAGTTTCCGATGCTGGAACCCGGGCAGGAATACATGCTCGCCAAGCGTCTGCGCGAACACGACGATCGTAACGCGGCACATCAACTCGTCACCAGCCATCTCAGGCTCGTGGCCAAGATAGCCATGGGCTATCGCGGCTACGGACTGCCGATTTCCGAGGTCGTCTCGGAAGGCAACGTCGGCCTGATGCAGGCGGTGAAGCGGTTTGAACCCGAAAAGGGGTTCCGGCTCGCTACCTACGCTATGTGGTGGATCAAAGCCTCCATACAAGAGTACATCCTGCGTTCCTGGTCGCTCGTGAAGATGGGCACCACCGCAAACCAGAAGAAACTGTTCTTCAACCTGCGCAAGGCGAAGAGCAAGATCTCTGCGCTCGAGGAGGGTGATCTTCACCCCGATCAGGTGAAGCTGATTGCCAAGCGTCTCGGCGTCACCGATCAGGACGTTGTCGACATGAACCGCCGTCTCGGCGGCGATGCGTCGCTCAACGCGCCGATCCGGGACGACGGCGAAGCCGGCGAATGGCAGGACTGGCTGGTCGATAACTCGCCCAACCAGGAAGCCTTGATGGCCGAACATGAAGAGTTCGATCATCGCCGCTCGGCGCTGACCGGCGCGATCGGCGTGCTCAATCCCCGCGAACGCCGCATCTTCGAGGCGCGGCGCCTGGCGGAAGATCCGATGACGCTGGAAGACCTCGCCGCCGAATTCGGCGTGTCGCGCGAACGCGTGCGGCAGATCGAGGTCCGCGCTTTCGAAAAGGTGCAGTCGGCGGTCAAAGGCACGATCGCCAGACAGGAAGCGGCCGCGTTAGAGGCCGCGCTTTAAGGCGCACAACCGATCAAGGCGGATCGCAACAAACACGAAAGCCGGCGGCAACGCCGGCTTTTTTTTGACGCGGCCCGCTCGGCACGAGCCCTGTCAATGAACCGCGGGTTTCCTCAACGCAGCGTGCCGAGATAGTCCGACAGCGTGGTGGGATCGCCACGCGTGCTCTGCCGCAGGGGCTGGTTACTCAACAATATGCCGGACTGGGTCTTGTAGTCGGCAGGCACATTATCGGTCGGCTTTAGCGGCTGGTTGAGGAGCTCGCGATAGCGCTCATAGGCCTGTCGGGTGCCGACGAAGATGCAGACGCAATGCTGCGGCTCGGCATAGAGATAACGGACGGCGTCGCCGACCCCATTTGTGACAAAGCGGTGCGCTGGCAGCGCGCGCAGCGCTTTTTGCCCAGCGGGATCGTTGGCGAACTGGATACGAAAACCGGCCGACGACAAATAAAAGCTGTTCTTTTCCAGGAACGGCTTGCTTGGCTCCTCCGCGGCTGACGAAACCGCAGCGGAGAGCAACAGCGCCACGGGCGGCAACAATCGCAAGGCCCTGATGCCGCGGAGCCAAAATGGATGTCGATGTTCCGATGCGACCGGCCGGATATTCGATGCGGACATTGCAATTCCTCTGCCTAAAAAGCCTCTCCGTTGCTTCCGCCATTACGCCACGAACAGTGGGCCAACATTGTGTTAAGCCACGGGGGACTACCTATTCGCCCCACTCACGCGCCAGCGTTGCCAGCGCGCAGCCCTCGCAATAGCGGGCGTCCTTGTAGTCGATCCAGTTGTGCGCATAAACGTGATCGAGCGGGATGCGGTAGCGGGCGCGCAACACCTTTACCAGGATACGCCACGCGGCGATTTG
Organism: Bradyrhizobium sp.; assembly: GCF_049586575.1. Classification (GTDB taxonomy): domain Bacteria; phylum Pseudomonadota; class Alphaproteobacteria; order Rhizobiales; family Xanthobacteraceae; genus Bradyrhizobium. The sequence continues at coordinate 3,378 of NZ_JBAVCF010000412.1, read as the reverse complement.
CGCATCGGTCGCGGGCCGCGTGACTTCGGGATAATTGCCGGCGAACTCCACCCCGATCGAGGTGTCCTTGTTGACCTGGTGATAGGTCTTGCTGTTGTCGATGTACTTGTTGTCGTTGCGGTCGGCGCCGTCGGTATGGGTAGGGACGAGATTGTCGGCGACAGCCCAGTACACCGTGCCGTCGGTTTCGACCCACACCATGACGCCGCGGCGGGCCGGATTTTTCGCTTGCGCCTGCGCGCCGCCGCGCGCCGAGCCCGCCGGCCCCTCGGTCTGGTGCACGATGATGTTGCGCCAGGGATGCGCCTTCTCGACATCGCCCCATGGCGCGAGCCAGACCATCTTCAGGCCCGGAATGTCCGGCGTGCCGGAAGAGCGCGCGATCGCCTCGATCGAGGGTCCCTGCGCGATCGCCAGAGACGGCATCGCCAACGCATAAATCGCGCTCAAGACCAGACGGAAGCTGTTCATGGAACGCACTATGCGCCGGTGCGACAAGTTCGCCTAGGCGTGGCGGCGCATGGGCTGCGGCGGAATGATTTCCGGTTCTGGCGCCAGCGGCGGCGAAAGGTCGTAGACCGCATAGCGGTCCCTGCCCTCTTTCTTGGCGACGTAGAGTGCGTGGTCGGCGGCGGCAATCAGCCGATCCGGCAAGTTCCCGATGTCCCGCGTCCACTGCGCCACCCCGATCGAAACGGAAAGCGGCACTTCGGTGCCGGCGCAGCCGGCCGCATCCGCGCGGCATACCTCGACGATCCGGCGCGCGATCATCGCGCCCTCGCGCAGCGTGGAAGCCGGCAACATGATGCAGAATTCGTCACCGCCGGTACGCGCCAGCAGGTCGCCTGGCCTGAGCCGCGTCTGCGCCATCAGTGTGAAATGCTGCAGGCAGGCGTCGCCCGCGGCATGCCCATGGGTGTCGTTGATCATCTTGAAATTGTCGAGGTCGACCACCAGCAGCGCAAACGGATGGTTGCTGCGATCCGACCTCGCGCATTCCTCGGTCAGGCGTTGCAGCAATTGGCGCCGGTTGCCGACGCCGGTGAGATCGTCCATCAGCGCGAGATCGGCGACCTCGTTGCGCAGCCGGTCCATCGCCATCAACAGGAAGCCGAAATTACAGACCATCGACAAGAATAGCTGCGCCAGGATCGCGATCGATTGCGGCGCGTTGAAGTGGGTGAAGGAGAAGTCCGTGCCGATCTGAAACAGCTTGCCCAGCGCGCGGAACGCGCAGATGCCGATGATGATGATCGCGACGCCGCCGGCCAGCCGGGCGCCGGCTTCGACCCGGCCATCCTGCTTCGAGAGCAGCAATTTCAATGAAAGCGCCATCGGCAGCGCTTGCGCCACGGAAAAGATCAGGATCCGCGCCGTCGTACTGTCGTAGCCGAACAGGAATACCGAAAGGCTCGCGAATGTCAGCCCGGTGATCGCGGCGGTCTGCCGCCACAGGACCGGATCGCCGTAAAATCGCCTGATGCCCATCGCGGTCAGGCAGGTCGCGAAAACGACCATCGTGCCGCCGAGCAGCAGCGGGATCAGCGACTCCGTGGCTGCCGTGAGTGTTGCGATCATGGCGCCGGCCGCCAAGGCCAAAGCCGAGCCGGTCCAGTACCGCGCCGCTTCAAAGCTCGGATAGCTGTGCAGGATGTAGGCCCAGATCAGGCCAAGCGCGAGGAAATTGATGACGAACGCCGTCCACAGCGTCGGTACGTTCAACATTGCAGACCCAGAGCGATCATCGCCCTGTCTCCCCGTTTTTTAGCTCCGACCATCCCCGTAGTCTTGTGGAGGCACCATGCAGCCGCGCCGATTAACGGAGTCTCACTTGCGGAACCAAATCGGCGTCTTGGTTGTGAAATGCTGAAGATAATGCGGCGCCGCTCATGATCGCAGCGTGCCGAATTGGTGCGGCATTAACCCTGATCGTGACGGCCGAAGACCGCAGCTCGCGCCCGAGCGATCGAGCGATCGAGCGATTGAAGCGAACAGAGCGCGCGCAACGGCGGCGCTTGCGTCAAAAGCACGCGAAAATGCGTAAGTTCTGTGGATAACGTGATGACACAGGCGTGACGGTGTGGGGCAGAGGCTCGCGAATCTGTTGGATTACATTTGAGGATATTGCGAGGCTGGCCCTCCGCCGAGCATGCCTCGTGTCGCGTTTCAATCCATTAACTCAAATGAGGATGCTATGGCTAAGAAAGCGAAGAAGGCAAAGAAGGCGAAAAAGGCCAAGAAGTCGAAGAAGAAGTAGTTTCGATAGCCCGGGTGGAGCTTCGCTCTGCCCGGGCACCCAATTTCGGCGATGATGATGATGAAAGCGGCGGGCCCTAGGCTCGCCTTTTTGATTCTCGCTTTTATTATTCCCGCATTTCGATCCCCTCCTTGCGTTGATTACCCCTTGATCCTCCCATCCCGATCCGCATTCTGTGGCGAGCCCTTCTCGAATGCCGGAGTGATCTTTCATGACCGCGATCCCTGGAGCCGCCGTAGCCATCACGGGCGCGGCAAGCGGCATCGGCCGGGCGCTGGCGACCGAACTCGCCGCACGCGGGGCGGATCTCGCGCTCGCCGACCGCGACGAAGCCGGCCTTCAGGCGGTTGCCGCCGAAATCGCCAAGGCTAACCCGCGCAAGGTCAGCCTGCACCGCGTCGATGTCGCCAATCCCGAAGAGATCGCGACCTTTGCCCGCGAGGCGATCGCCGCCCACCCTTCGCTGAACATCGTCATCAACAATGCCGGCGTCGCGCTGCTCGGCCAGTTTCACGAGATCGACCAGGCGCAGATCGAGTGGCTGTTCAACATCAACTTCTGGGGCGTGGTGCATTCGACCCGCGCGTTCTTGGCCCAACTGGCGAGCCAGAAGGCCTCGCATATCGTCAACGTTTCCTCGATTTTCGGCATCGTCTCCCCACCGGGACAAACCGCTTATTCAGCGGCGAAATTCGCCGTCCGCGGCTTTTCGGAATCGCTCCGCCACGAATTGCAGATGGCGAAAAGCCCGGTCCGGCTTTCCGTGGTGCATCCCGGCGGGATCAAGACCAACATCGTGCGCAACTCGCGCGCCGGCACCGGCGTCACCGACAACGAGCGCCGCGCGCAATCGATCGAGCGGTTCGACGCCATCGCCCAGACCTCGCCGAAAGATGCCGCACTTCGGATCATCAAGGGCATCGAAAAGAACCAGCCGCGCATCCTGATCGGCGGCGACGCCCGCTTCATGGATCTCCTGCAACGCTTCCGCCCCGCCACCTACTGGAACGTAATGGCGAAGCGGATCGAGAAGGCGTCGAAGCAGGGGAAGGAGGAGTTTCTGTCGCGGTCATTCCGGGGCTCGCGAAGCGAGAACCCGGAATCCATTTCTCCTATCGCGC
>NZ_JBAVCF010000411.1:0-4034 GCF_049586575.1 Bradyrhizobium sp. | reverse complement strand
CAGGTACATCGCCATCGTCGGCACCAGCGTTCGCGACAGGATGAACGACCAGATCATCGCGAAGATCACCGCCTCGGCCATCGGCACGAACAGGAAGCGGGGAATGCCCTGCAGGAAAAACATCGGAATGAACACGATGCAGATGCAGAGCAGAGATACGAAGGCCGGCACCACAATCTGCTCGGCACCGTCCATGATCGCAGGACGCACGTCCTTGCCCTGCTCCAGATGCCAGTTGATGTTTTCGATCGTCACCGTGGCTTCGTCGACGAGAATACCGACCGCGAGCGCAAGGCCGCCCAACGTCATGATGTTGAGGGTTTCGCCGATGGCCGCCAGCATGACGATCGAGCCGAACACGGCGAGCGGAATCGAAGTCGCGATGATGACCGTCGAGCGCCAGCTTCCCAAAAACAGAAGGATCATGACGCTGGTCAACAGCGCCGCGATGACGCCTTCTCGCACCACGCCCTCAATGGAGGCTGCGACGAACACGCCCTGGTCGCCGACGAAGCCGATTTTCAGCGTATCGGGCAGTGAATCCTTGTACGCGGCGGCCTTCTTCTTGATGCCGGCAATGATGTCCAGCGTCGACGTGTAGCCCGACTTCAGCACCATCATCAGCACGGAGCGATTACCGTTGACGTGGACAACATTGGTTTGCGGCGGATTGCCGTCGCGTACGTTGGCGACGTCACGTATATAGATGGTGGCGCCATTGACGACCTTGATCGGGAGGTCGCCCATGTCGACGGCCTTCAACGGCGAATTGTTGACCTGAATGACATATTCAAAGCCGCCGATCTTCGACGTGCCTGCCGGCTGAATCAGGTTCTGCGCCGCGAGCGCGTTGGCAACGTCCTGTCCAGACAACCCCAATGACTGCAACTTCGTCGGATTGACGTCGATCTGGATCTGGCGCTGCTTGCCGCCATAAGGGTAAGGGATTGCAGCGCCGGGCACAGTGACCAGCGGCGTGCGCAGCTGGTTGATGGCGATATCGCCGAGGATTTGTTCGCTGAGCCCTTCGCCCGACAGCGCCAGCTGGACGATCGGAACCGTCGAGGCGTTGTAATTGAGAATCAGCGGCGGCGTCGCACCCGGCGGCATCTGCTTGATGATCGTCTGCGATATGGCGGTGACCTGCGCATTGGCCGTGCGGATGTCGGCATTCGGCTGGAAGAAGATCTTGACGATGCCGACACCGTAATAGGAATTCGCGGTGATGTGCTCGATATCGTTGACGGTCGTCGTCAAAGCTCGCTGGTATTGAGTGACGATGCGGCCGGCCATCTGATCTGGCGGCAGGCCGGCGTATTGCCAGACGACGCCGATCACCGGAATGCGGATTTCGGGAAAGATATCGACCGGCGTGCGCATCGCAGCCAGCGGCCCGATGATCAGGAGGAGCAGCGCGAGCACGACGAAGGTGTATGGCCTGTTAAGGGCAATACGGACCAGTTCGGTCATGGCGTGCGCATTCCTCGATCGAACATGATGGGATGAATATGATGCAGCGCGGCATTTACCTGAAATACCGTGAAATAGCCAATGTCTGGGCAGACACATCCCTTCAATTCCGCGTCAGACTTTCTGCAAGATGCGCGGGCGTCAGAATGCCAGCCTCGGTTAATGCATCAGATCGAGCGCGTCGGAAAAGAAACGAGGACCGCCGAAATTGCCCGATTTCAGGGCAAGGCTCATCTCGCCTTCCTTCGCACCGACTGCGTGCAATACCGGAACGCCTGCCGCGATTTCAGCGCCGACCAGAAAACCCGGGATGCCTAAGCGATCCACGACCGCGCCTGAAGTTTCACCACCTGCAACTACCAGACGCCGCACGCCCAACCTCACCAGACCTTCGGCAATATTGGCCATGGCCTGTTCGATGGCATGCCCGGCTGCATCGCGGCCATGACGGGATTGCAGGGCTGCGACCTGATCCGGCGTCGCACTTGACGCGATCAGGATCGGTCCCTCGGTCATCCTCTGCGCGGCCCAGGAAAGCGCACGCCGCGCTTCGTCCTGCCCCGTGATAATACGGTCCGGATCGAGACGCAGGACAGGCATCATCTCTTCCGCGTTGGCAATCTGCTGCAATGTTGCCTGCGAACAGCTGCCGGCAAGGCAGGCCGCCGGGCCGCCGATCGGTGCTTCCGCCGCCTCGCCCGCGGCATCCTTCTGTCCCCCGCCCGTGGCCACTAAAGCGCGCGCCAGACCAAGCCCGATGCCGGACGCGCCGACCGATAGCCGATGGTTGAGCGCGACCTCGCCGATCGTCTCCAGATCGCGATCGAACACCGCATCGATGACGGCCGCGCCAACGCTCTTGTCCGACAGATCCGCCAAGCGCGCCCGCACCGCCTCGGGTCCGCGAACGACGGTTGCAAGATCGACCAGGCCGATTTTGGTTTTGCTCTGACGCGCCAGCACCCGCACGAGATTTGAATCGTGCATCGGGTTGAGCGGGTGATCCTTCAACGGGCTCTCGTTCAGCGGCACCGCGCCGACGAACAGATTGCCCTGGTAGACGGTGCGGCCGGTCTCGGGAAACGCGGGCGTGACCAGAACGATGGCATCGCCGGAACTGCCGCGCAGCGCATCCATCACCGGACCGATATTGCCGGCATCGGTCGAATCGAATGTCGAGCAAACCTTGAACAACACATGGTTCGCGCCACGGCTACGCAGCCATTTGTCGGCGGCCTGCGAACGCGACACCGCAAGGCTCGCCTCGATCGACCGGCTCTTGAGCGACACCACGACGGCATCGACCTCCGGCAGTTTGAGTTCGTCTGCGGGAACGCCGATCGTCTGCACCGTGCGCAGGCCCGCCCGCGTCAGCGTGTTGGCGAGATCGGACGCGCCGGTGTAATCGTCGGCGATGCATCCCAGCGCGAGTCTCACGATTTTTTCCCCACATAGGGCTCGAACCAACCGAGCCCATCGGTCGTCTTGCCGCGCGGGTTATATTCGCAGCCGACGAAGCCGGCATAACCGAGACGGTCGAGTTCGGCGAACAGGAACGGATAATTCAATTCCTCGCCGTCCGGCTCATGGCGCGAGGGAATACTCGCGATCTGGACATGGCCCGTTATCGGCATCATTTCGCGTATCCGCATGGTCACGTCGCCGTGCAGAATCTGGCAGTGATAGATATCGAATTGCAGCTTCAGGTTCGGAATCTTCAGGTCGTTGATCTGGTCGCGCGCAAAGCCGAAGTCGTTGAGAAAATAATTGGGCGTGTTGCGCGCGTTGAGCGGCTCGAGCACGACGTCGATGCCGTGGGGCGCGAAGAATTCCGCCGCCCATGTGACCGATTTGCGAAACGCCGCTACCGCCTTGGGGTCCTTTCGATCGGCCAGTCCTGACATCAGATGCAGCCGCTTGACGCCGGTCGCTTTCGCGTAAGGCAACGCGGTGACGAGGCTCTGCTTGAGATCATCGAAGCGCTCGGGCAGTGCGGCAAATCCTTTCTCGCCGGCATCCCAGTTGCCCGGCGGGAGATTGAACAGCGCCTGGGTCAGGCCGTTGTCGTGCAGACGTTTGCCGATCTCCTCGGCCGGATACGCATAAGGAAACAGGAATTCGACCGCCGTGAAGCCGGCCTTCGCCGCCGCCTCGAAGCGGTCGAGGAACGGCACTTCATTGAACAACAGCGTGAGATTGGCGGCAAAATGGGGCATCTGGTGTCCTCTTGTCGTTCAGGCTTATTCGCCGGGGAGCTTCGTGCCGGTCACCCGCGCATACATCCGTGCGACCGACGCGTCGTCGTCGCGGCCCATGCCGGATGCCGCCGTCATCAAAAACATCTGAAGTGCTGCGGCCGATACCGGCACCGGAAACTTCGCGGTGCGGGCCATGTCCTGGATGATGCCGAGGTCTTTGACGAAAATCTCGACCGCGCTGCGCGGGGTATAGTCGCCGTCGAGCACGTGGGGAATGCGGTTCTCGAACATCCAGGAATTGCCGGCGGATGCCGTGATCACCTCGTATACTTTTCGGATATCGAGGCCCTGCTTGGCGGCAAACGC
>NZ_JBAVCF010000410.1:0-14220 GCF_049586575.1 Bradyrhizobium sp. | reverse complement strand
GTGATCGCCAACAATGGCGGATACCGCATCATCAAGCAGCGGCTGCTCGCCTTCCACGGCGACGATCACTACGTCGGCATGGATTTCGCCGATCCGCCGGTGGATTTTACGGGCCTGGCCAAATCGCTCGGACTCGAGGCGATGCGGATCACCGAGCCCAGGGATTTGAAGTCCACGCTCGCCGCAGAGTTCAAGCGGCCCGGCCCGAAGTTGATCGAGGTGATGGTGGACGGGACGGTGTGATGCTCGTCATTCGGGGACGCACGTGAGCGCGGGCCCGGAATCCATCGCGCCGCAGAGTTTGTGGAGGAATGGATTCTCTGGTGCGCAATTGCGCACCTTAGCTCGCCCTCGAGGCGCCCCGGAATGACAGTCACTTCGGCCGATGCTGCGTGGCCGTATGCGTTGCGTCGAGCCGGGCGCGGCCGGCGCCAAACAGTTTTTCCCGCAACGTGCCGGGTTGATAGGCCGTCTTGTAGCGCCCGCGCCGGGTCAGTTCCGGCACCAGCATCTCCGTAACGTCTTCGAAATCGCCGGGCGAGACCGCAAACGGCATGTTCAGCCCGTCGACATCGGTCTGATCGAACCACGCCTCGATCGCGTCGGCGGCTTTTTCCGGCGTTCCCACCACCACTGGTCCGATGCCACCTATTCCAACGTGTTGCGCGACCTCGCGCACGGTCCAGACCCGGTCAGGGTCGGCGCGGGTGATGTTGTCCATCGCCGAGCGGCCGGCATCGTTTTCGACATGCCGGACCTGCTGGTCGAGGTCATAGGTGGAGAAATCGACGCCGGTCCAGCCGGACATCAAGGTCAGCGCGCCCTCGGGACTGACATGGTTGCGATAGTCCTCGTACTTGGCTTTGGCCTCGGCCTCGGTTTTCCCGAGGATCACCGTGAACATCGAGAACATCAGGATCTCGCTCCCGTTGCGCCCGGCTTTCGCGGCGAGTTCGCGAATGCCGGCGACCCGCGGCGCGATGACTTTTGCAGACGGACCCGACATGAACACGCATTCGGCATGTTGGGCTGCGAACTGACGCCCGCGCGGCGAGGTGCCGGCCTGATACAGCACCGGCGTGCGTTGCGGCGAGGGTTCGCAGAGGTGAATGGCGTCGAGGCGAAAATTCCTCCCCTCGTGCCGGACACGATGCACCTTGGATGGATCGGCAAAGATGCCGCGCGCGCGATCGCGCAGCGCGGCGTCGTTTTCCCAACTTCCTTCCCAGAGTTTGTAGACCACTTCCATATATTCGTCGGCGATATCGTAGCGGTCGTCATGCCCCGTCTGTTTGTCCTTGCCGGCGCCTTTCGCCGCGCTGTCGAGATAGCCGGTGACGACGTTCCAGCCGACCCGTCCCTCGGTGAGGTGGTCGAGCGTCGACATCCTGCGTGCAAACGTGTAGGGCGGCTCGTAGGACAGGTTGGACGTCACGCCGAAGCCGAGGTGTTCGGTCACGGCGGCCATCGCCGGAATCACCAGCAGGGGGTCATTGACGGGGGTCTGTGCGGCGTTGCGCAGCGCGGCGTCAGGGCTGTTGCCGAACACGTCGTAGACGCCGAGCACATCGGCGAGAAACAGCCCGTCGAACCTTCCGCGCTCCAGCGTCCTGGCGAGATCGAGCCAGTAGGGCAGGCGGTTATAGCCGGCCGTGCGGTCGCGCGGATGGGTCCACAGTCCGGGCGATTGATGCGCGACGCAGTTCATCGCGAACGCGTTGAGCCGGATTTCCTTTTTCATGCGGGATAACTTTCGGAAATTTACTCGCCGGCCTGCTTGAAGGGCGTCTCCGCACCTGCCGGCGCTTTGACGCGAGCGACGTTGAGCGTCATCGAGACCACATCATAATAGCCGTTGACGGCCACCAGATCGACGGAACCCGTAAACAGCAAGCCGATGGCGGAAAGGCGCAGAATGGCTTTCATGGAGCTCTCCCTTTTGTGGGCCCGATAAACTTTCGGCCATTTCCTGAATTGTCGCGTCCTGCATGGCTTTAGCAAAGGCCTCAGGACTTCCAGCCCCCGGCCTATCCCGCTAACGTAAGCCGACCTGAAGATCGGAATAAATGACGAACGGAAGCCATGACCAGAGCTGATGCCATCGCCCGCGCCCACAACATACTTCATTCCGGCGAATTTCTTGCCGAACTCGGTCGCCGGGTCGCCTACCAGACCGAAAGCCAGAATCCGGAGAAGCGCGCCGCGTTGCGGGCGTATCTCACGGATGACCTTGAGCCGGCCTTCAAGAGCCTTGATTTCTCGACAAGACTGATTGAATCGCCCGTCGGCAAAGGTCCCTATCTTCTGGCCGAATACCGCGAGAACGCGTCCGCGCCGACCGTCCTGATCTATGGCCATGGCGATGTCGTCGACGGCATGGCGGGCGAGTGGCGGGACAACCTCGATCCCTGGCGTACAACACAAGTGGGCAACCGCGTCTATGGCCGGGGCACCGCCGACAACAAGGGACAGCACAGCATCAACATGGCGGCGTTGCGTGCCGTGCGGGAGGCGCGCGGCGGCCGTCTTGGCTTCAACGTCAAGTTTCTTGTCGAGACCGGCGAGGAAATAGGCTCGCCGGATTTGCCGCAAGTCTGCGAGAAGCTGCGCGACGAACTGAAAGCCGATCTGCTGCTCGCCTCCGACGGCCCGCGGCTGTCGGCCGAGCGCCCGACGCTGTTCCTCGGTTGCCGCGGCGGCATCCGTATTCATCTCGACGTGAATTTGCGAGAAGGCGGCCATCATTCCGGCAACTGGGGCGGTGTGCTGGCCAACCCCGCGACCATTCTCGCGAGCGCCATTGCCAGCCTTGTCGATGGCCATGGCCGTTTGCAACTCGAGCAATTGAAGCCGCCGCGTCTGTCAAACCAGATCCGCGCCGCGTTGGCCGACGTCGAGGTCAAGCCGACGGCGGACGAGCCGGCGCTATCGGAGAACTGGGGCGAGGACGGGCTGTCGGCCGCGGAGCGGCTTTATGCCTGGAATACGCTTGAAGTGCTGGCGATGTCGTCGGGCAACAGTGCAAAGCCCGCCAACGCCATTCCCGGCCGCGCCTCGGCCGTCCTGCAATTGCGCTTCGTCGTCGGCACCAAGGTCGACAACCTCACTGAAGTGATCCGCGCTCATTTGCACGCCCGCGGCTTCACGATGGTTGACGTTGAGGCGACGCAACGGTTCGCCGCCTCACGTACCGATTTAGACAGCCCCTGGATCAACTGGGCCGCGGAATCGATCCGCAAGACATCGGGGAAAGCGCCGGCCGTGCTGCCGAACTTCGGCGGCTCGCTGCCCAACGACGTCTTTACCGATATTCTCAAGGTTCCGACGCTGTGGGTGCCGCACTCCTATCCCGGATGCTCGCAGCACGCGCCCGACGAACACATTCTGCTGTCGGTGACGGAAGAAGCGCTCGGCATCATGGCCGGCCTGTTCTGGGACCTGGGCGAGATGAAACATCCTTTGACCCGCAATTAGGAGAGGGGACCGCATGACCGTTTTGGCATCGGCCGAAGTACCCCAAGCGCCGAAAGCCAGCGGTGAGAAGAATATCGCGCGGCTCATTGTTGCAACCTCGATCGGCAACGCGCTCGAGTGGTACGACATCACGGTCTACGGCTATTTCGCGGTCTATATATCGAAGGCGTTCTTTCCGAACGACAGCCAGACGACCTCGCTGCTTTTGACGTTCGGCACGTTCGGGCTTGCTTATCTCGCCCGTCCGATCGGCGGCCTGATGCTGGGCGCCTATGCCGATCGTCACGGCCGAAAAGCGTCGCTGTTGATTTCGATCGTGCTGATGACGCTGGGCACGCTCGCGGTCGCGCTGATGCCGGCATACGGGACGATCGGCCTTCTCGCACCGGTCGCGGTGATCGCGGCGCGTCTGGTGCAGGGATTTTCGGCCGGCGGCGAGTTCGGAAGCTCCACGGCATTTCTGGTGGAGCACTGGCCCGACCGGCGTGGTTTTATCGCAAGCTGGCAATTTGCAAGCCAGGGCTTGAGCAATCTGCTTGCCTCGGCATTCGGCGTCGTGCTTACCGCGTGGATGGCTCCGGCCGATCTCACGTCATGGGGCTGGCGTATTCCGTTCCTGTTCGGAGTTCTGGTCGGGCCCGCCGGCGTCTACATCCGCAATCAATTGGAGGACGCGACCGCCCCGCCGGCCGCGCGGACTTCTCCGATCAGGGAGGTTTTTCTGCACCAGAAATCCCGGGTGTTGCTCGGCGTCGGCGCGCTCGCAATATCGACCGCGGTCAATTACCTCATCGTTTTCATGCCGACCTATGTGGTCAAAAACTTCCACCTGCCGCCGGTGACGGGTTACACGGCCACCTTTGTCGGCGGCATCATGGTGACGCTGCTAACCCCTTTCGCAGGGATGCTTTCCGACCGGATCGGCCGGACGCGGCACATGATCGCGGCCAATGTTCTGCTTCTGCTGTCGATCTTTCCGGTGTTCCTTCTGATCACGAAGGATCCGACGCCGGCAGTCATCATCTTCGCGGTATTCTGGCTGTCGACGTTGAAGTCGCTCTATTACGGTCCGCTCGCCGCGCTGATGTCGGAATTGCTGCCGGCCGCGACGCGGGCCACGGGCTTGGGCCTCGGCTATAATATCGGTGTCACATTATTCGGTGGCATGGGACCGGCGACGATGACTTGGCTCAGCGGCTTTGCCCTGATCGGCAATCTGGCGCCCGGATATTACTTGACAGCGGTCGCCATCCTGAGCCTGGGGACGCTCTTAACCATACACGCGACGTCGGCGGCTTCACGTGAGCCGTGACGGAGTGGCGCAGGCGCGTTTCACCCATCAAAGGTCGGCTTGCGACGGCCTGACGTTCAGACCATAAGATAGGGGTAAGGCGGGCCATTCGTCGACCGGGCCGCAAAAGGTTCAAGTCGGACAAAAAGGAGCCTATTCATGAAACGAACGCTTATCGCAGGCGCGGCCTTTGTGGTTGCGCTCTCCGTGTGGCCAGCGACGGCACAGGAACTGACGGGGACGCTGAAGAATATCAAGGAGACCGGCACGATCACGCTCGGTTATCGCGATTCCTCGATTCCGTTTTCCTATCTCGACGACAACCAGAAGCCGGTCGGCTACGCCATGGACATCTGCTACAAGATCGCGGATGCCGTAAAGAAGGAGCTCAAGCTCGACAAGCTCGAGGTCAAGCTCAATCCGGTCACTTCCTCGACCCGTATCCCGCTGATGGCCAACGGCACCATCGATCTCGAATGCGGCTCGACCACCAATAACGCCGAGCGGCAGAAGCAGGTGTGGTTCACCAACACCCACTTCCTCACCGCCAGCCGCTTCGTCTCGAAGAAGGCGAGCAACATCAAGTCGATTGGCGACCTCAAGGGAAAATCGGTCGTCTCGACATCGGGCACCACCAACATCAAGCAGCTCAATGAAGCCAATGCCGCCCGCAATCTCGGCATCAACATCATTCCCGCGAAGGATCACGCCGAGGCGTTCCTGATGGTCGAGAGCGACCGCGCGGTTGCATTCGTGATGGACGATATTCTGCTGGCGAGCTTTGTGGCGAGTTCCAAGGAGCCGGACGCCTACGTCATTTCCACCGACGCCTTCTCCAAGCCCGAGCCCTACGGCATCATGGTGCGCAAGGACGACGTCGCCTTCAAGAAGGTGGTCGATGCGGCAACCGCTTCGCTCTATCAGAGCGGCGAGGGTGCGAAGATCTACAACAAGTGGTTCATGGAAAAGATTCCGCCGAAGGGCCTCAATCTCAAGGTGCCGCTCGGACCGGAACTCAAGGCTGAATTCGCCAAGCCCTCGGATTCGCCCGATCCGGATTCCTACAAGGCGATGTGAGGAAGGCGAGGGGGCGCGAATGCGACGCTTGCGTGTAACGGGTCTTGCGCTGGTTCTGGCTTTCTGCACAGCGCAGGCCCGGGCCGAAGAACTTTCGGGCACGCTCAAGAAGATCAAGGAGACGGGCTCGATCGCGCTCGGCTTTCGCGACTCCTCGATTCCCTTTTCCTATCTTGACGACAACCAGAAGCCCATCGGCTATGCCATGGACATCTGCTATGCGATCGTCGAGGCGGTGAAGAAGAAGCTCAAGCTCGACAAGCTCGCGATCGAATTGGTCCCTGTGTCATCGTCGACCCGCATTCCCTTGCTGGCCAATGGCACCATCGACCTCGAATGCGGTTCGACCACCAACAATCCGGAGCGGCAGAGGCAGATTGCCTTCAGCTACACCCACTTCCTGACCGCGACGCGCTTCATTTCGAAGAAGGCGAACAAGCTCGACCTGATCGAAGACCTCAAAGGCAAGTCGGTAGTTGCGACATCAGGCACCAGCAATATCAAGCAGCTGATTGAGACCGATGCCGCGCGCCATCTCGGCATCAACGTCATTCACGCCAAGGATCACGCCGAGGCTTTCCTGATGGTCGAGAACGACCGCGCGGTCGCCTTCGTGATGGATGACATTCTGCTGGCGGCGTTCGCGGTCGGCTCAAAGGACCCGGCGGCTTACGCGATTTCATCCGACGCGTTTTCCAAGCCCGAGCCTTGCGGCATCATGCTGCGCAAGGACGATCCGGCTTTCAAGAAGGTGGTGGATGCCGCAACCGCGGCGCTCTACCGGAGCCCGGAGGGCCCAAAGCTTTACGACAAGTGGTTCATGCAGAAGATCCCGCCGAAAGGCTTGAACCTCAATGTCCCGATGCGGCCGGAACTCAAGCAGGAATTCGCCAAGCCGTCTGATTCTTCCGATCCCGATGCTTATAAGGTGATGTAAGATTGGCTACTCGGACGGCTCGGTCCTTGCATAAGACAGGCTTGCATAAGACAGGCTTGCATAAGACAGGCTTGCAAGAGACAGCTTGCAAGAGACAGGTTGCATAAGACAGTCTTGCAAAAGACAGGGCGGCCGTAGTGAAAGCGCTTGGAGTTCGGGGGGTGACCATGAAGTGCCTGCGTATAATTGGTTTAGCGCTAGTCGCAGTCATTTGCGCCGGCCACGCCAATGCCGAAGAGCTCTCGGGCACGCTCAGGAAGATCAAGGACACGGGCGTTATCAATATCGGCTACCGCGACTCCTCTATTCCGTTCTCCTATCTTGACGACAATCAGAAGCCGGTCGGCTTTGCGATCGACATTTGTCTAAAGATCGTGGACGCCGTGAAAAAGGAGCTCAAGCTCGACAAGCTGACGATCGAATTCAATCCCGTGACCTCATCAGCCCGCATTCCCCTGCTGGCGAACGGCACGATCGACCTTGAATGCGGTTCGACTACCAACAACCCCGAGCGGCTGACGCAGGTCGCCTTCACCAATACCCACTTCCTCACCGCGACTCGCTTCATCTCGAAGAAAACGAGCAAGCTCAATTCGATCGAGGACCTGAAGGGCAAGACGGTCGCTTCCACCTCCGGCACCACCAATATCAAGCAACTCACCGAGGCCAATGCTGCGCGCAATCTCGGCATCAACATCGTTCCGGCCAAGGAACATGCCGAGTCGTTTTTGATGGTCGAGACCGACCGGGCGGCTGCGGCCGTGCTGGACGACATCCTGCTCGCAAGCTTTGCCGCCGGCGCCAAGGACCCCGGCGCCTACGTCATTTCGACCGACGCATTTTCCAGGCCAGAACCTTATGGCATCATGCTGCGCAGGAACGATCCGGCGTTCAAGAAGGTGGCGGACGACGCGACGGCGGCGCTCTACAGAAGCGCGGAAGGTCAAATGCTCTATGAGAAATGGTTCATGCAGAAAATCCCGCCCAAGGGCTTGAACCTCAACGTGCCGATGGGCGCCGAGCTCAGGAAGGCATTCGCCAGGCCGACGGATTCGCCGGATCCGGATTCCTACAAGGCCATGTGAGGGAGCGGTCTTGAACTATCACTGGAACTGGCACATTTTCTTCGAGCCGTCGCCGAACGGGACCGGCACCTATCTCGACATGCTGTTGTCGGGGCTCATGGTCACGATCGTGACCTCGCTCTGCGCCTGGGTCATCGCGCTGGTTACCGGCACTATTGTCGGCGTGCTGCGGACGCTGCCGTCCAGGGCGGCGTCGTGGTTCGGCTTTTGCTACGTCGAATTCTTCCGTAACATGCCGTTGCTCGTGCAGTTGTTTCTCTGGTTTTTTGTGTTGCCGGAACTCCTGCCGGCTTCCTGGGGACTTTGGCTGAAGCAGTTGCCGAACGCGCCGTTCTATACCGCGGCGATCGGAACGGGGCTGTTCATGTCCGCGCGCGTTGCCGAGCAGACGCGGGCGGGCATCAATTCATTGCCGCGCGGCCAGAAACTGGCTGCCACCGCGCTTGGCCTGCGAACGCCGCAAATCTATCGCTACGTGCTGTTGCCGATCGCGTTCCGTATCATCCTGCCGCCGCTGACGTCGGAATTTCTCTCGACCATCAAGAATACCTCGGTCGCGCTTACCATCGGCCTGATCGAGCTCACCGCGGAAGCGCGCGCGATGCAGGAATTCTCCTTTCAGGTGTTCGAGGCCTTTACGGCCGCCACCGTGCTTTATCTGCTGATCAACATCGTCGTCGTCATCGCCATGCACTTCGTCGAACGAAGCGTGGCGATCCCCGGCTACATCACCGGGAAATAGCCGATGTTCGCCAATTTCGATTTCGACGTCATCCGCCGCTCGCTCGGCTATCTGTTTTTCGACGGCATGACGTTCACGCTGACGCTGACGGGGCTGGCCACTTTCGGCGGCATCGTGTTGGGAACGCTGATCGCGATGATGCGGCTGTCCGGTGTGTGGGTGATATCGCGCTTCGCCCGTCTCTATGTCGACCTGATGCGCTCGCTGCCGCTGGTGCTGGTGATTTTCTGGTTTTACTTCCTGGTGCCCTATATCGGACAGTGGCTGACGGGATCCTCGCGGCCGATTCGCGTCGGCGCATTTGCTTCGTCGCTTCTCACCTTTACCATCTTCGAGGCGGCGTATTTCGCCGAGATCATGCGCGCCGGTATCCAGTCGATTTCGAAAGGCCAGCCGGCGGCGGCTTCGGCGCTCGGCCTGACCTACGGGCAGACCATGCGCTACGTCGTGCTGCCGCAGGCATTCCGCAACATGCTGCCGGTGCTGCTGACGCAGACCATCGTGCTGTTCCAGGACACCTCGCTGGTTTACGTGCTGTCGATTACCGATTTTCTTGGCGCCGCCAGCAAGGTGGCGCAGCGCGACGGCCGGCTGGTCGAGATGTATCTGTTTGCGGCGGTCGTCTACTTCGTGATTTCCAGTATCGCCTCTTTCGGCGTCCGCCGCCTGCAGGCGCGCATCGCCTACGTACATTGACAGGATCCTTGATGATCGAGATCAGCCACGTCGATAAATGGTACGGGTCAACCTTCCAGGCGCTGAAGGATTGCACCATGAGCGTCGCCAAGGGCGAGGTGGTGGTGGTCTGCGGCCCTTCGGGCTCGGGGAAATCGACACTGATCAAATGCGTCAATGCGCTGGAGCCGTTCCAGAAGGGGACGATCACGGTGGACGGCATCTCCGTCGGCGATCCCAAGACCAATCTGCCGAAGCTGCGCGCCCGCGTCGGCATGGTGTTTCAGCACTTCGAACTGTTCCCCCATTTGCGCATTATCGACAATCTTTGCCTCGCGCAGGAAAAGGTGCTGGGGCGGTCGCATGCCGAGGCGCTGGCGAAAGGCTCGAAGTTGCTCGATCGCGTCGGCCTCAACGTTCAGGCGCAGAAATATCCGGCCGAACTGTCCGGCGGCCAGCAGCAGCGCGTGGCGATCGCGCGCGCGTTGGCGATGGATCCGATCGCCATGCTGTTCGACGAGCCGACCTCGGCGCTCGATCCTGAGATGATCAGCGAGGTGCTCGACGTCATGGTCGATCTGGCAAAGGACGGCATGACCATGATGGTCGTGACCCACGAAATGGGTTTCGCCCGCAAGGTCGCCAACCGGGTTGTCTTCATGGACCAGGGCGAAATCGTCGAGGACGCGCTGAAGGACGATTTCTTCAACAAGCCCCGCAGCGAACGCGCGCAGAAATTCCTGTCCAAGATTTTGTCGCATTGATCTGGCGCTTAGGCCTGCAAAGACCTGCGAGCGCGCGCGACGAAGCAATCCAGCTATTCCACGCATCTGGATTGCTAACGCTCGCAATGACGGGTGCGGCGGTATAAGATGACGGAAGAGTTGTTCGCCCGAGAGGAGAATTGATTTTGGATCCGATCGCCTACGTCAACGGCGCCTTCGTGCCGCTCAGCGAAGCCAAGGTCTCGGTTTTGGACCGCGGCTTTCTGTTCGCCGACGGGATTTACGAGGTCTCCGCCGTGCTCGACGGCAAACTGATCGACAATGACTCGCACCTCGCCCGCCTGGAACGCTCGGTCGGCGAGATCAAGCTGCCGTTGCCGGAAACCGTCGCGCGCATCAAGGAAATCCAGCACGAGCTGATCACCCGCAACGAGCTCAAGGACGGCTTGGTCTATATCCAGGTCACCCGCGGCGCCGATGTTGGGCGGGATTTCGCGTTCCCGAAAGGCGTCAAGCCGACCTTGATGATGTTCACGTCGGTCAAGGACATCGTGAATGCCTCGTCCGCCAAGACCGGCATCGGGGTCATCACCGTGCCCGACATCCGATGGACGCGGCGTGACATCAAGAGCGTGGCGCTGCTCGCGCAGGTGCTCGCCAAGCAGGCGGCGGCAGAAGCCGGCGCCGGCGAGGCGTGGATGATCGAAGATGGAAAGATCACCGAGGGCGGATCGTCCTCGGCCTTCATCCTGACCAAGGACGATGTACTGGTCACACGCGAGAACTCGTCAGCGATTTTGCCCGGCTGCACCCGCAAGGCCGTGGTCAAGCTGGCCGAGGAACGTCAGCTCCGCGTCGAGGAGCGGGCCTTCACGATTGAGGAGGCGCTCAAGGCCAAGGAAGCCTTCATCACCAGCGCGTCGTCCTTTGTGCAGCCGGTGGTGAAGATTGACGGCAAGGCCGTGGCTGATGGCAAGCCCGGACCGGTGGCCACGCGCCTGCGCGAAATCTATATCGACTTCGCCCGCGCGACAGGGACGTGACGTCTATCTCGTAGATTTCGATAATCGTCATCGCGAGCGGAGCAATCCAGCGCTTTCGTCATTCCGGGATGCGCCTGTAGGGCGCAGACCCGGAATTCATGGTGCCGCTGTAACGCCGGTGGAAATGGATTCTCAGGCACGCAATCGCGTACCATAGCTCACTCGTTTCACTCGCGCCCCGGAATGACGAGAGATGACTTGTGCTCCTCGCAATGACGCAAGTTCAAGGCTTCAGGACATGTTCTACAAATCTGCTAGGCTCGATGTGAAACACACCGATAAGCGGATGACTATGCGCGCTACTCGCTGCAAGATCCGGACATTGCCTCTGCTGGCGCTGATCGCGCTGGTGTTGGCCACCTTTCCGGCCGGCCGCGCCGCGGGCCCTTACCCGGAAAGACCGCTGAGAATCGTCGTTCCCTTTGCACCAGGCGGTGGCACCGATGCGATTGCACGGACGCTCGCGCAGGAGATGGCGCAAGACCTTGGCGTTTCCGTCGTCATCGAAAACAAGCCGGGGGCGGGGACCATCATCGGAACGCAGGCCGTCGCGGCCAGCGCGCCGGATGGTTACACGTTGTTGATGGGCACGTTCTCGCACGCCGTCAATATCAGCCTCAGCGCCAAGCTGCCCTATGATCCGCACAAGGATTTCGCGCCCGTTGCGCTGATCGCGCGCTCCTTCAATATCGTCGTCGTCAATCCGAAATCGGCCATTCGAACCATCGCGGACCTGATCGCGGCGGCGAAAGCCAACCCTGAGAAAATCACGTTTGGCACTTTTGGCGTCGGCACGTCGGCGCACCTTGCCGGCGAATTGTTCAACACGATGGCCAAGGTCAAATTGACGGCCGTACCCTACAAGGGCGCGGCCCCCGCCATCACCGATCTGATCGGCGGTCAGATCGATGTCATGTTTACGACGGTTGCAAGCGCGGCTTCGCTGGTAGAAAGCGGCCAACTGCGCGCGATTGCGGTGACGTCCGCCGAACGTTCGCCCGCTTTTCCGCAACTGCCGACGGTGGCCGAGGCCGGCGTTCCCGGCTATGCCGCCGAGAGCTGGTATGGCCTGTTCGCCCCTGCTGGGACGCCTGCTGGGGTCATCGACCGGCTCAACAAATCGGCCGCCTTGGCAGTCCGGTCCGAGGCTTTCAGGAAACTGGGCGTCAATGAAGGGCTCGTGACCGTCGCACAGCCGCCGGAGGAGCTTGACCGCTATGTTCGCGGTGAAGAGGAGCGCTGGCGCCGCGTCATCAGGGACGCCGGCATCTCCGTCGAATAGCGTGACGCTCGGATGACGCCGTGTTGCGGTGCGGTGTCAGGAATAATCGCGCCGAAACGGGGTTGCAGAGGGGGCTTCTTTCAGGCACTTGGCGGGACGGCCCTTCGGCCCGACCAACGGGCCTGTCGCCTAAAAGATCGAGCCGTCGGACGGCAATTCACACCCGTGGAGGATCATCATGTTCAGTACGCTCCAGCGCACGATAGCTACTGCGATTTTTGTCACGACCTGTTTGGCACTGCCGGCGTCGGCGCAGGAAACGCTGCGCATCCGCGGTACCATCGAAAGCGTCGACGGATCCGTCTACCTCGTCAAGAACCGGGACGGCGCCGAAGTGAAGCTGACGGTCATCGACCCTCATCTCTATGTGGCGATCGTGAAATCGACGATGGCCGACATCAAGCCAGGCCAGTTCGTTGGCGCCACCGGCCTGACACAGCCCGACGGCAGTCAGAAGGCCATCGAGGTCCACATCTTCCCGGAATCGATGCGTGGCACCGGCGAAGGTCATTACGACTGGGATCTGAAGCCGAACACCAAGATGACCAACGCCAATGTCGAGCAGACCGTCGGCGGTGTCGAGGGACCGGTGTTGACCGTGAAGTACAAGGACGGCGAGAAGAAAGTGTTGGTGACCCCGGAGACCCAGGTCGTCAGCTACGTGATCGGCGACAAGAGCGACCTCAAGCCGGGTATCAAGATCTTCGTCGGCGGCGCGAAGAAGGGAGCCGATGGAACATGGACGACGCCACGCGTCACCTACGGCAAGGACGGGCTGACGCCGCCGATGTAGGACGGGCGATGGCTCCATGAACGATCAAAAAGCAAACCATAAAAGGAAGAGTATCATGCGTTCGATGATTTCAATTGCGTTGGCGGCAGGTGCCGTCGTTGCGATCAGCTCGCAGGCGCTTGCGCAGACACCTGCGCCGACAGCGCCGGCTGCTGTGCCTGAGAAGATGCCTTTCGATATTCCCTACGGCCTGTCGATCGGCCTTGACCAGGCCAAGCAACTGGTGGCGGCGGCCGAGGCCGAAGCCAAGAAGCACAATTGGAAGATGAACATCGCGGTCGTCGATACCAACGGCGAGCCGGTGCTGTTCGAGCGGATGGAGGGTGCGCAGATCGCCTCCGGCTCGATCTCGATCGGCAAGGCCCGCACCGCTGCGCGCTTCCGCCGCGAAACCCGGCTGTTCTTCAATGCATACGAATCCGGCCATACCTATGTTGCCACTCTCGATCCGACGCTGACGGCGAGCCCCGGTGGATTTCCGCTTGTCGAAAATGGCAAGCTGATCGGCGCGATCGGTTGCAGCGGAGGGACCGGCGATCAGGATGCAGTTACCTGCAAGGTGGGCGCCGAGCTGGTGAAGTAATCCTCGCCGGCGCCTTTTGGTGCCGATATCCCAACATGATTGTCAGCGACGCCGCGGCGGCCATGCCTCCGCGGCTACCGGTTCCCACTTTTCCGGACTATACTCTATTGTTCGATCCTGATCTTGCCGGCGCGTGCGACTTCGGCCCATCGCGCAATATCGGATGACAGGATTCGGGCAAATTCCTCTGAGGAGTTGCCGACCGGCTGGATGCCGAGCGGCCTCAACCTCGCAACGATATCCGGCTCCCTGACGATCCGCATCAATTCGGATTCGAGCTTCTTGACAATCGCCGGCGGCGTTTGCCGGGGCGCGAAAATGCCGCTCCACAATACGGCATCAACATCGGTGCCGGTTTCCGCCAGGGTGGGGACGTCGGGGAAGTCTTCCGCGCGATGGGGAGAGGTGACGGCGAGCGCCCGCACCTGACCGCCCTTGACCTGGCCCGATACCGGGCCGGCGTCTGCAATCGTCGCGGTCACCTGGCCCGAAATCACCGCCATCACCGAATCG
>NZ_JBAVCF010000409.1:0-2391 GCF_049586575.1 Bradyrhizobium sp. | reverse complement strand
TTCCTTCGAAAGAATTCGCGGCGGCGCTGAAACGAACGTCAGAGTTGCGACACTAGTGTCCGAAAATGCTGAGGTTCCGGCTGCGGAACCCCCTCGCCTGAGAGGCGTTAAATGGTCCGGTGACTGATGTCCATCGCCGTCCCGCCCGGTTCCTAACAGGAAGGTCCATCGTGAGCAAAGCCAGCAAAACCTCCCCCGACCTCGATACCCCGAGCGACCTGCCACAGGCCGCCGCCGAGAAGATCTCGGCCGCCCTCAACGTGCTATTGGCTGACGCCTTTGCGCTTTACCTGAAAACCAAGAATTTCCACTGGCATGTCAGCGGGCGGCATTTCCACGACTACCATCTGATGCTCGACGAGCAGTCAGACGCGATCTTCGCCACCACCGATCAGTTGGCGGAACGGGTGCGAAAAATCGGTGGCATCACGGTGCGCTCGATCGGACAGGTCTCGAAGTTGCAGACCATCAAGGACAACAACGAAAGCTTTGTGCCGCCACGCGAAATGCTGCGCGAGCTGATGGAAGACAACAAGCACGTCGCCGCCGCCATGCGAAAGGCGCACAAGCTGTGCGACGATCACGAGGATTCCGGCACCGCCGGCCTGCTCGAGACCTTCATCGACGAGACCGAGCGGCGGACCTGGTTCCTGTTCGAGGCTTCCCGCAAGGAAGGCAGCAACGCGGAATAGCTCGCCTTGCGGGAGAGGGTGGTTTCGAAACGAAGTGAGAAACCGACCGAGGGTCTCGCTTGGTCCTTGGCCTGAATCCCTCACCGGCTCGAATTTCGCTGAGCCTGTCATCGGGCGCGCATTCGCGGGACCCGTTGGCTCATCCTCGCCACCCGCGTCCGCAAGGGGAGAGGGTGCTTCAGCGCGATCAACGAGCGGCGCCGCTACCCTTGCCCCCACAATTTCACCAGAGCTCCATCCTTCCCCGATAGCGGATCGGTCTTGGGCAGTTTCACTTCAGGAATCGTCTGGAGGGCATGGGCGTGATTTTCCGGCGTCGGCCGCGTCACCTGCATCTTTGCGCCCGGCGGATAGGCGCCGACCACTGAAAAATCCGTCGTCGACTTGAGGCATTGATGGCCGGTGCCAGCGGGGAGGATCGCGACATCGCCCGCGCTCAACTCGAATTCCCTGCCGCTATCGCCGCCGAACCTCACCCGGGCATGGCCGCGGGCAATGCCAAGGGCTTCGTGGACCGTCGCGTGATAATGCAAATAGTCGTAAATGCCGTTGCGCCACGTATCGCCCCAGCCGTTGGCGCCGAGCAGGTCTTCGATGGTTTTCTCAGGTGCGTTGCCGAGATCGACCGCGCCCTTGTAGATCAGCAGCGGCAGGGGGCTGTTGGGAACGAGGCCGTCGTCGGAAAAGACGAAGGCCGCTGGCTTAAGGTTCAAGCTGACGGCTGGCAAAACGGGGCTCCGTGGCTACGGGCAGGATTAACCCGTGCGGCTGCGCCACGTTCCCGTCAAGTTTGCCTTGGTCGTGTCGGTCACATTCCCTTGGCGTCGGGCCCCGGAATTTCGAAGACAAGGCAAGTCGTCGTGGCATGCGCCAGCAAGCGACCTTTGGAATCGGTGATACGGGCCTCCGCCGTGGCGGCGCGGCGGCCAGCATTGAGCACGCGGCCCTCGGTCCGAACCGCGCCGGTATCCTGGGTCATGCCGCGGATGAAGCTGACCTTGAATTCGAGCGTGGTGTAACCCGAACCCGCCGGCAGCGTCGAGTGCACGGCAAGGCCCATCGCCGAATCCAGCAACGTTGCGGCGTAACCGCCATGCACCGAACCGATCGGGTTGTAGTGGCGAAATCCGGGGATGCTGGAAAAAGCCACGACGCCGGGCTCGACGGAATAATCGAACGGCTCGATGTTCTGCATGATCGGCGGCGCCGGGAATTTGTCCTCGAACATGGCGCGGAGGAAATCGATCCCCGTCATCGAGGCCATCACCTCGGTCGGCGTCACGCCATATTCGACCTTGCGGGTTGGATTGTCGGTCATGTGGGGCTCCGATGGATAATGCGATGATATCCGTCATACTAAATCGCTTGTGAAGACACCAGCCGCTGGGCTCATCGTAGCCAAAGAGGTGGTCTCATCCCTCCCCCTTGCGGGGTCCGAGGCGAGCGAAACTCGCTCTCGATGTTGGCGTACCCGGATCGGTGTTGACGCCGTCCGGGCAGAGGCTCCGCGCCGGGGTGGGGGTGTCACCCATGTTGAAAGACGCAAAGACTGTTGTGTACACAATCCCACGTTTCGCGGGGGAGGGATAAGCGCGTCGCTCCTACGCCCGCTTCTTCTCGCGCATCAGATCGGCGAAGCGCTGGAACAGATAATGCGAGTCGCGCGGACCGGGCGAAGCTTCAGGGTGATACTGCACGG
>NZ_JBAVCF010000408.1:0-4033 GCF_049586575.1 Bradyrhizobium sp. | reverse complement strand
ACGGCTTACTCCGCGCTCTCCCTGGTGAGCCGGGCTTGTTGTCACCATCGCCAGCGCAATGCGCAAACATCGTCGCTAACTTGATATCAGCGTCGGGATATCAGGACCACACGGCTTCGCCGTCCGCAGACCACGTCATTCGTCTTGTGACGCCGTCACGACCATCGCATCCCGCGCCAACGTTTCGTGACGATCGCGAAGCGCCCCTCTCGATGGGCACGGGACGGCCGGGCTTCTAACGGTGATTTGCACGACGGGCAAAGCGCAAAATTTTTCGCGGGAGGGCTGGACAGGCAGGCAAATCAGCCGTGGCCTAGCTCCGTTTCGGTCATCACTTGCGCCCGGCGAATCGACACCGCTCTCGAATCCCGGAATCGGCTGGCAAGCAGCGATCCCAATAAGAAGAGCCCCAGCGCGATCAGCACCACCCCTGCCCGAGTTGCCGTCAATTCCCAGTGGTTCTCGTCCGCCTGCGGGACGGAATGCGCGGCGGGTATCGCCGCAGGCGCGGAGGAAGCGATGGTGTCTTTGGCAAGCGACGAATCCGCCAACAGCATCTCCACATCGACCGAGCGCGCCGTGGCGTAGTCAGGCGTGGGCGGATTGATTGCGGGCTGGGCAGCAATGGGTGCCGCAGGCATGGACGGCGCGGCCGCGGGCACTGAGGCTTTGTCGACCACCTCGGGCGCCGGCGCTGTCGACTGAGACGTGTCCGCCGGTGCGGCGCTCAGCAGTTGATCTCGCGCATTCAGAATCGTCCTATTACGCAGCGCGACCTTATTCTCCTCGGCAGCGATCACTGGCCGCTTCGCGGCATAACGATGAACCGGCTTGTCCACCGAATGAGTCGCCTCGGCGGCCTGGAACCAGCATTTGCGGTGACCATCGAGATGATAGAACCAGTGCTGGCCCGGCGCCGCCGAGTTCCCGGGCCGCGACGCGCACGCCTCTTTCGCTGGAGCTGGAGCTGGAGCTGGAGCGGGTGCTGCCGCTTCTTTGGGGGCCGGGTTGAACAAGTCGGTCAAGGGGTTCGAAGATGCAGGCAAGGTGGAGAGACCTGCAAAGACGAGAAAAGCTGCTACGCGAAGACGCCAATGGCCGGACATGGAAACTCCGGTGTTGCGCCCCTAACCCGGGCGCGACCTTCGAACGCGACCTAGGTGGCAATGCGACCTCAATCCGGCAACCTCGGGAATTTATTAGGGCAGCGAACCGAAGCAATTCCGCGGCGCTCCATGGCAGCTTCCAGATCGCGACGTCTTCAAAGTGACCAGATTAGGTCGCCACAGTTGCGCGCATTCCAATCGCCGGAGTGGGCATATCTTGTTTGCCGAGCGTCAAAGGGAGTGAAATCAGATGATTTTGTCTCGAGCTCTTTGGGTACCAATTGCAGCCGCGACGGTTCTCGCTGGTCTGCTGTTTTCCGCGCCGGCCCTGGCGCAGGCGCATATCCGTGGCACGCTGACTGCCGCGAAGGACGGGACGGTCGACGTTCAAACCACCAAGGGCGAAAACGTATCGATCAAACTCGCCAACGACGCCGGCCTTTTCCTGGTCACAAAGGCCGACATGAGTGCCATCCAGACTGGCAAGTTCGTCGGCATCACCTCTTTCGAGCAGGACGGAAAGCGCGTCGCACGCGAGGTTCACGTATTCGACGAATCTTTACGCGGTCTGGCCGAGGGACACTATCCGTGGGATCTTGAAGCCAAGCCAAACATGATGACCAATGCCAATATTTCCAAAGTCGAGGAAGTAGGGACGGACCGTGTGCTCATGCTCACCTACAAAGGCGGAGAACAGAAGATCACCATTCCAACGAGCGCGACGGTTGTCGCCTTTGACAAGGCGCCGGCCGACCAGCTCGCAGTTGGGCGCAAGGTCTTCATCGTCATGAAGAAGGACGGTTCGGAAGCCACCGCAATCGTGATCGGCGCGGAGGGTGTGAAGCCGCCGATGTGACGACGACGCAGTCTCGGAGGGGCGCGGTGAAACACCCGGCAACGGTTAGCAGGATCAGTAGCAGCGTGAGGCGGCGATCGTGTGCAGGCGGCTGTCCCCAAGCACATGCGCCATGAAAGCCGGGTTACGAAAGATTTTTGCAAACGCCTCGTCGCGAATGCTCAGGCCACCGGTATAGGCGCCGAACGCCGGCATCACCAGCCGTTCGCCGTCGCTCGCAAAACAACGCCGCTCCATCCAGCGCGCCCGCGTCGCAACGCGCGCCTTGGGATGGAGATGTCCGGCGATTTCGCCCGCCGCACCCGTCGGCTCGTGACGGAACACGATCGGGCCGATGGCAACTTCGCTCGCGACGATACCGCCGAGATCAGAGGTGAGTGCGGGATCGTGATTGCCGGAAATCCAGATCCAGTCGCGCCGCGCCTGCAACGCAGCGATCGCCTCGCGATCCGGCGCCGACAAGCGCTGATGGGCGGTGCGGTCATGAAAACTGTCGCCGAGCGCGATCACGGTTTTCGGATCATGGCGCGCGATGACCGAAGCAAGCCGGCTCAGTGTCGCGACCGTATCGTAGGGCGGCAGCAGCACGCCGCGCGCGGCAAAGCTCGATCCCTTTTCGAGATGAAGATCGGAAACGACGAGCAGACGTTGTTCTTCCCAGAACAACGCACCGCTGAGGTCGGGCGACATGGTCACGCCGGCAACATCAAGGCTCGCGACCTGCGCGACGGCCGCCTCGAATTCCCGAAAATTTCCGCCCGCGTTCATCCCGTCGCCTCTTTGACCAACTCCTCGGCAGCTTCCGCCAGCAGTTCGTCGGACGCCTCGCCATAGACCGCTTCCCGGCCGATTTCCAGCATCACCGGCACCGCCAGCGGCGAAACGCGGTCGAGTTCCCGATGGGTGATTCGCCCCTTGATGCGCGTCAGCATATCACTCAATCGGCGCAGATCGAGCAAGCCGGTCGCGGCATCGGCGCGGGCGGCGCGCAACAGCACGTGGTCCGGCTGATGCTTGCGCAGGACGTCGTAGATCAGGTCGGTCGAGAACAGCACCTGGCGACGGGTTTTCTCTTCATCGGTAAAGCGCCGCGCGATCAGGCCCGAGATCAGCGCGCAGGTGCGGAAGGTGCGTTTCATCAGCGCGGATTCGGCGAGCCAGGCTTCGAGGTCGTCACCCAGCATGTCCGGATCGAACAGCGCGTTCAAATCAAGCCGGCCCTGCCGGATCATGAAGGAGGCGTCACCGAGCCCCCAGATCGCCAGTGCATATTCATTGGCGACGAATCCCAACGGCCGCGCGCGGGCGCGCTCCAGCCGGCGCGTCAAGAGCATGCCGAGCGTCTGGTGCGCCAGCCGTCCCTCGAAGGGATAACAGACGAGGTAATGCTTGTTGCCGCGGGGAAAGGTCTCCACCACCAGCTCGCGCGCGCCGGGCACGCGCGACAAATGCGCCTGAAGCGACAGCCAGTCGCGCACCTGTTCCGGCAGGCCGTTCCATGCCCGCGTGTCGGCGAGAAGATTGCGCACGCGCTCGGCGAGATAGGTCGAGAGCGGAAACTTGCCGCCCATATAGGACGGCACTTTCGGATCGGAATCGTTGGCGCGCGAGACGTAGACCTGATCTTCCGACATCTGCTCGTAACGCACGACTTCGCCGCCAAACACGAAGGTGTCGCCGACCGAAAGCCCCTCGATGAAATATTCCTCGATCTCGCCGAGCATGCGGCCGCCGCGCGCAATCGCGCCGGTCGAACCGGAGCCCCCGGCGCGCGAACGCACCAGCCGCACCTTCAGCATCGCCTCCTCGACGATGGTGCCGACATTGAGGCGGTAACTCTGCCGCACCTTCGGATTAGTCACCCGCCAGCGGCCGTTCTTGTCCTGCTTGATGCGGGCAAAGCGCTCATAGGTCTTCAGCGCGTAGCCGCCGGTCGCGACGAAATCGACCACGTCGTCGAAGTCGGTACGGCTCAGATCGGCATAGGGCGCCGCAGTCCGCACCTCCTCGTAAAGTTGATCGGACAGGAACGGCTCGCCGCAGGCGCAGCCCAACACGTGCTGCGCCAGCA
>NZ_JBAVCF010000407.1:0-9544 GCF_049586575.1 Bradyrhizobium sp. | reverse complement strand
ACCTCGGCCACCCCAACCTCACCTTCACAGCTTTAACACTTCGACCTCCATCGAATGTTCCTGTCGAAACGGATGCTATTGATCCGGTGTTGACTGCGATCAAGCGAGCCAACGGAGAACATCATGGAGCGTTCGACCGAAGCTCGGGGAGCGCCGCGTCGTGCCGAAATTTCGATCGCCGATCGGCGATCGCAATATCAGGCGCAGTCCCGGCGATCTGCAATTTCACGCCGTGGACGATTTCACCATCTCGATCCGAACAACAGGAAGGTAAGACCATGAACCAATATGTTGGGAATAATAAGACGATTGGCGAAGCCGTCGGTGGCGGTGGCCTGCTGGTGGTGGCGCAATGGGAAGCGAAGGAGGGACAGGCCGACAAGGTCGCGGCCATTCTCGACAGCTTCCTCCCCGAGGCGCAAAAGGATCCCGGCGCGAAGCTTTTCCTGATCGGCCGCAACAAGGACAATCCGGCGCAGTTTCTGTTCTATGAACTGTTCCGCGACGAAGCGGCGCTGAAAGCCCATCAGGAGAGCGGCTATTTCAAAACCTACATCGCCGGCCAGGCCTTGCCTTTGCTCGCCAAGCGCGAACGCGCGCAATACGCATTGCTGTAAGCACGCACCAACGAAACGCGCTGGCCGGTTCAGCGCGTTTCGTGTCGTTCGATTTGCGCAACGCTTACGGCTGATGCCGCCGTGTGATCGCGACTTGCGCGGCCTGGGTATAGAGGCTGGCGACCAGTTCGAGATGAGAACCGGCGGCCACGGATTTTTCCGCCCAGCCTTCCAGTGCCTCCAGCATCGGCGGCAAGGTTGCGGCGCGCAACGCCGCGTAGGCTTCGGTGACGGAGTGGCCGGTCCCGGTCGCGCGATAGCGCGTTTCCTTGCGCGACGACGAGCCTTCGGTCTCGATCAGGCCGGCCTTCACCAGCTTTCGCGTCGCGTATTGGAGATTGGGGACGTCGACGCGGTTGAGCAGCTGGCCGATTTCGGAAAGCCGCTTCGGCTCGTCGCCCATCCGCACCACATTGAGCACCGCGACATCGTCGCCGGTCAGCGGCACATCGCAGACCGCGGCAAGGCCCGCAGCTTTCCAGCGATAATAGGCTTGTGCAAGCCGCTCCAGCCGAAACTCGAATTCAGACAGCCGCCGCTCGGTCTCGGTGCGCGCCAAATGCCAGGAGCCCGGCCGCTCGACGGTAATCGGCTTCGGCTTGGCGGCCTCGCCGGTTCGCTTCGCTGCGGCCTTCTGCGTCTTCCTCAACGTCGTCTCCCGATTCTCGTTTCGCCCAGCGTCTGGGCAGGACCTGCCCAATCCAGTGTCCCGGTTCTGACATTCGCACCCTATCGCGGCAGGCACTTTTACGAATGTCAGAACCAAAGGGACACTAGCAGATATAGGTTTTCCAGTGCGGCTTTGACTCTGACGTTCCTTCGAAGAACTCGCAGCGACACTGAAAGGAACGTCAGAGTCGCCGCACTAGCCTATTTACAAGTTCGATTCTTACATTAAAAATACAATTAAGAAAGCATGATGAAAAGGGGTACACCCCTTCGGCTCATGCATGGCGCGCCAAACAGCGCCGCGACGATGGCTCGATAGCAGTCAGCAAGGGGAGAATTCGATGGCGGGACAATGGATCGACATCGCTGCCAAGGATGGCGGCAAGTTCAAGGGCTATCTCGCCGTTCCCGCCTCAGGCTCCGGTCCCGGCATTTTGTTGTTGCAGGAGATATTTGGCGTCAACAAGTCGATGCGCGAGACCGCCGACTACTACGCGGAAGAAGGTTATGTCGTGCTGGCGCCGGATCTGTTCTGGCGCATGGAGCCGGGCGTCGACCTCGGCTATTCCGAGGCCGATTTCAACAAGGCGTTCGGCTATTACCAGCGCTTTGACGCCAACCAGTCGATCAAGGATGCCGACGACGCGCTGAAAGTGCTGCGCGCGCGCCCCGAGTGCAAAGGCAAGGTCGGCGCGCTCGGGTTCTGCCTTGGCGGCAAGCTCGCTTATCTCGTCGCTGCCCGCACCGATGTCGATTGCGCCGTCAGTTACTACGGTGTCGGCATCGAGGCCGACATTGCCGAAGCCGGCAAGGTCAAGGGACCGATGGTGTTTCACTTCGCCGAGCTCGACAAGTACGCGCCGGCGGAGGCGCGCGAGCAGGTCAAGGCCGCCTTCAAGGGACGCTCCGACGTCGAGTTCTATCTCTATCCCGGCTGCGACCACGCCTTTGCCGCGCCGGAACGCGCAAGCTTCAACAAGCCGGCGACTTTAATGGCGCATTCGCGCTCGATCGCGCTGTTCCGCAAGGTGCTGGGTCCGCACTACGATCTGTCGACGCTGTGGGACCGGCACACCGAACTGGAATTCGGCGTGCGTTCGGCGGAAGAAACCATGGGAACGATGGTCGCCGAGCCCTATGTCAATCACATTCCGACCATGACCGGCGGCGTCGGCTATCGCGATCTCCTGCGCTTCTACAAGCACCATTTCATTCCGAAGACGCCGCAAGACACCAAGCTCATTCCGATCTCGCGCACCATCGGCGCCGACCGCATCGTCGACGAGATGCTGTTCTGCTTCACCCATGACATCGAAATCGACTGGATGCTGCCCGGCGTTGCGCCGACCGGCAAATATGTCGAGATCCCGCTGGTCGCGATCGTGCGTTTCCGCGGCGACAAGCTCTACAACGAACACATCTATTGGGATCAGGCCTCGGTACTGGTCCAGATCGGGCTGCTCGACCCGAAGAAGCTTCCGGTCGCCGGCGTCGAGACCGCGAAGAAGCTCGTCGATGAGTCGCTACCGTCGAACACCTTGATGGCCCGCTGGTCCGAGAGCGCAGGAAAATAGTCGAGCAAATAATTGAAACGAGTCGACGGCGCCGCTGGCGCTCATGGCTCATAGCGTTGGGGTAATGAACATGATGTCTTCACTGTCTCGCCGTTCGATCCTGCAACTCGCCGGTGGCGCAGCGGCGCTGCCGCTTTCCGGTCTCCTCGGTGATGGCGTGGCGCATGCCGCGGCAGGCACGCTGACCATCGCCTATAACGTCAATCTGCCGTCGTTCGACCCGACCGTCGGACTGTCCGCGGTCAATCCGACGATCCAGTCGATCTACCAGTCGGTGTTCGATCCCTATATCGGCCAGGCGCCGGACCTCTCGTTCAAGCCGGGCCTTCTGACCAAATGGGGCTGGAACGCCGACCGCACCAAAATCAGCATGGAGTTGCGCAAGGGCGCGACCTGGCACGACGGTTCGCCGGTGACGCCGGAGGACGTGGTGTGGTCGTTGAAGCGCGCCGCCGATCCGAAGGGCGGCAACCCGATCCAGTTCGTCTGGGCCAAGGTCGGTAACTACAAGATCGACGGTAATACCATTACCGGCGACGTGCTGGAGTTCGAGCCGACGCTGTTCAAATGGATGGCGTTCCTTACCGGCTACATCCTGCCGAAAGCCTATTACGAGAAAGTCGGCGCCGAAGGATTCGAGAAGGCGCCGATCGGGTCCGGTCCCTACAAGGTCGATGCCTTCGAGCGCAACGCGTTCCTGCGGCTGAAGGCGCATGCCGGCTACTGGGGCGGCAAGCCGGCCTTCGAGACCGTGGTGTTCAAGTTCATCACCGACCCCACCAGCCGCGTCGCCGAAATCGAATCCGGCGGCTCGGACCTGACCTTTGAAATTCCTTACGAGGAATTCGATCGCCTGAAGGCCAAGCCGGGCCTCGCCGGCCAGACCAAGCCGGTGTCCGATATCGCGATGATATTCATCACCGACATCGATCCGATGCTCGACCGCAACGTCCGGCTGGCCGCCAACCACGCGATCGACAAGAAGGCGATCGTCGACCGGCTCTTGAAGGGTTACGGCGTTCCGATCTCGACGCTGGAGGCGCCCGGTTATGCCGCCTTCGATCCCTCGATCAAGGTCTCTTACGATCCCGAGCTGGCCAAGAGCCTGCTCGCCAAGAGCGGCTACTCGCCGGACAAGCCGGTCAAGTTCACGATCCAGACGACGCGCGGCTTCAAGCCGAAGGATTACGAAATGATCCAGGCGATCGTCGGCATGTGGCGCAAGGTCGGCATCGACGCCAACATCGAGGTCTACGAAATCGCCAAGCATTTCGAACTGCGCGCCGCCCACAAGCTCGCGCCGGCGGCGTTCTACAACTGGGGCAACGCGATCGGCGATCCCTCCACCTCGACCGGTTTTGCGATGTTCGGCCCGTCGCCGCATTGCGCCTGGAAGGGCAAGGATCTCGTCGAGCGCATCGGGCCGCTGTGGGGCGAGAAGGACGAGGCCAAGCGCATCGCCGGTTACAAGGCGGTCGACAAGTACATCGCCGAGGAAGGCGAGGTGATCCCGCTGTTCCAGTACGTGCAGCCGATCATCTACAAGAAAGGCCTGAAGGTCGTGGCGCAATCCAACGGCATGATCCTTCCGCAACTCGTCACGCCCGCTTAAGGTCTGTGATCAGGAAACGGTGATGTAGCGATGCGATGGGGCGAGATCATCAGGCGACTCGTCCTCGTACCGCCCACTCTATTCGGCGTGGCGGTGATCGTATTCGTGTTGTTGCGCGTCGTGCCCGGCGATCCCATCGCGATGATGATCCCTCCGGGCGCCTCGGAGGCCGATATCGTCCGGCTGCGGGCGCTCTACGGCCTCGACCAGCCGATCTTTCATCAATTCGTGACCTGGCTCGGCCAGGTCGCGAGCGGTGATTTCGGACGATCGATAAGCGTGCGCCAAAGCGTGTCCGACCTGCTGCTGATGCGCCTGCCGGCAACCCTGGAACTGGCGCTGCTGGCGACGTTGATAGCCCTCGTCATCGGGGGGCTCGCAGCACTTATCGGCATCTTGCTGCGCGGCCGGCGCGCCGAGTGGGCGGTCGATGGCGGGATCGGCGTACTGCTTGCGATTCCGGATTTTCTCTGGGCGCTGATCCTGCTGTTGACGTTCGGCGTGCTGATCCCGTGGCTGCCGATTTCCGGCCGCATCGATCCGCAGATCGATGTCGGCTTTCACAGCAATTTCTATCTGATCGAAAGCCTGCTGACCGGCCGTTTCGATATCGCCTCGGCGCTGCTGCGCCACATGATCCTGCCGGCGCTGGCGCTGGCATTGCCGTTTGCGGCCATTATCGCGCGCCTCTTGAAGGCCTCGCTGGCCGAGGCCGAGGACCAGGACTATGCGCAGGTCGCCCGCGCGCGCGGCTATTCGCGGCCGGCGATCCTGCTCAACGAAGTCTTTCCCAATGCGCTGATCCCGACGGTTGCGCTCGGCGGCGTGCAGGTGACGCTGCTGCTCGGCGGCACCGTGCTGGTCGAGCGCATCTTCTCGTATGAAGGCATCGGCAACATGGCGATCGACGCCGTGATCAATCGCGACTTCCCGCTGATCCAGGGACTGGTTTTGACGTTCGCGGTGATGTTCATCGCGCTCAACCTCATCGTCGACTTCATCGTGACGCTGCTCGATCCGAGGCTGCGCCATGGCTGACATTGCGCTCGCGCCACTTGCCGCACCAAATTCGCGTTTGCTCGCCGGATTGAAGCGCGGCGGCGCGCGCTTGTGGGTCGGCGCGGCGCTGGTGGCGATATTGGTGCTGGCCGCGTTGTTCGCACACCTGCTGGCGCCGCACGATCCGCTCGAACAGGATTTGCTGTCGGCACAGTTGCCGCCGACCTGGATGCAGGGCGGCGATCCCGCCTACATCCTCGGCACGGACAGTCTCGGCCGCTGCGTGCTGTCGCGCCTGATCTATTCCGCGCGAACGGCGGTCATGGTGGCGCTGATCGCAGCGTCACTCGCAGCGCTGATCGGCGTTTCGCTCGGGCTTCTGGCCGGCAGCTTCGGCGGCTGGGTCGATCAGTGTATCTCGCGGCTGATCGACGTCTGGATGGCGTTTCCGCCGGTGTTGCTGTCGATCGTGCTGGCGGCGGTGATCGGCGCCGGGCTGACTTCGGTCATCGTGGCGATCGTGGTGGTCGACTGGACCCGCTTTGCCCGCGTGGTGCGCGCCGAAACCATGGTGCAGTTGACGCGCGACTATGCCGCCGCGGCGCGCGCGATCGGGTTGAGCCGTGCAAGGCTGTTGCGGCTGGAGATCCTGCCCAACCTCGTTCCGTTGCTGGTGACGTTGCTCGCGGTCGAGATGGGAATTGCGATCCTGGTCGAGGTGATCCTGTCCTTTGTCGGAATCTCGGTTGCCGGCGACACCCCGACCTGGGGAAGCATGATCGCGGAAGGGCGCCAGATCGTCTACCAGGCGCCGTGGATCATGGCGCTGCCGATTGCTTGCATCATTGCAAGCGTCATCGGCCTCAATCTGCTTGGCGATGGCCTGCGCCTGGCGCTCGATCCGGTGCAGCGCTCATGACCGGCACGCTTACCGTCGACGGGCTAAAGGTCGCGATAGGCGACAGCAACGTGCTGCGCGGGGTCAGCCTCGAGGTTGAACCGGGTGAAGTCCGCGGGCTGGTCGGTGAGTCCGGCGCCGGCAAATCCATGCTGGGCCGTGCCGTGCTGGGGTTGTTGCCGGCGAACGCCGCCATCACGTCGGGCCACATCGCCTTCGAAGGCCGCGATCTCCTCAAGATGCGCGAAGCCGAACGGCGCAGCCTGCTTGGCCGCCGCATCGCGCTGATTCCGCAGGACCCGATGACGTCGCTCAATCCGGTCAAGCGCGTCGGGGCGCAGATCGGCAGCCTGCTGCGGCATCATCTCGGCCTGTCGAAGCGGGCCGCGCTGTTGCGCGCGACCGAGCTTCTGATCGAGGTCGCGATCCGCGACCCGGAGCGGGTGCTGTCGCTCTATCCGCACGAAATCTCGGGCGGCATGCGGCAGCGCGTGCTGATCGCAATGGCCTTCGCGTGTGATCCCTCGCTCGTCATTGCGGACGAGCCGACCACGGCCCTCGATGTTACCGTGCAGCGTCAGGTGCTTCAGCTCGTCGAGCGGCTGCGCCGGCGTCACGGCAGCGCCGTGCTGTTCATCACCCATGACCTCGGCGTGGTCGCAAAGATATGCCGCAGCATGACGGTGCTGCACGCGGGCCGCGTGCTCGAAGAGGGCGAGACCACGGAGGTGCTGACGCGCCCGCGCCACGCCTATACGCGCGCCCTGCTCGCGGCAACGCCGCGGGCCGACCGGCCGGCTGAGACGCTGCGTCCGGTGCCGCCGGCCTTGATCGAGCAATTATGGTCGGAAGCGCACCGGCTCGACCTGTTACGTGGAGCGGGGCCGGCATGACCGACATCCTGCTTCGCACCGCAAGTCTCCGTTTCGGCTATCCGCAACGTAACGGCCTGTTTCGCAAAAGCAGTCTGCGTGAGGTGATCAAGGGCGTCGATATCGTCGTGCCTCGTGGATCCGTGCTCGGCCTTGTCGGCGAGTCCGGCTCCGGCAAGACGACGCTCGGCCGCCTGCTGGTGCGGCTGCTCAAGCCGACCGCCGGTGGCATTCAGTTCGATGGCGTCGAGATCGGCGGCCTCGATGACGCCGCGATGCGCCCGTTGCGCGCGCGCATCCAGATGATCTTTCAGGACCCGCAGTCCTCGCTCAATCCGCGGCTGCGGCTCGGCACCACGCTGACGCGGCCGCTCGGCGCCTATGGCCGGCTGAAGGGGAGGCGAGACCAGCGCGAGCGCGCGGCGGCGCTGCTGCATCTCGTCGGCCTGCCGGCCGAATTCGCCTACCGCTATCCGAACGAGCTTTCGGGCGGCCAGCGCCAGCGCGCCGGCATCGCGCGGGCGCTCGCGCTCGAACCCGATTTCATCGTCGCCGACGAAATCGTGTCGGGCCTCGACGTCTCGACCCAGGCGCACATTCTATTGTTGTTGAGGGAGCTGCGCGCGCGGCTTGGCCTCACCATGGTGTTCATCAGCCACGATCTTTCGCTGGTTCGCGTGCTCTGCGACGACGTCGCGATCCTGAACCAGGGCGAGGTCGTCGAATACGGGCCGGTCGCGCGAGTCTTCAGCGCCCCCCAGCATGCCTATACGCGGCAGCTGCTTGCCGCGATTCCATTGCCCGATGTCGAGCCGGGTTGGCTCGACGATTCCCCACCGCTTGCCACCTCTCAACAGCAAGGATCAGCCGCATGACCGAGACCATCAAGGGTTCTGTCGTCTTCATCACCGGCGCCACCGGCGCGATTGCAAAGGCGCTCATCGCCGAACTCAAGTCCCGCGGGGCTGCCAAGATCTATGCGGCGGCCCGCGATGTTTCCGGGCTCAGTGCGTCAGCCGGGATCGTGCCGGTCAAGATGGACGTCACCAGCGACGCCGACGTGGCGAAAGCAGCCAGTACAGCGGCCGATGTCACGCTTCTGATCAACAATGCCGGCGTCAATCATAATACGTCGTTCATGACGGCGCCCGATCTCGCGATCGCGCGCGAGGAGATCGAGATCAATTATCTCGCGCCGCTGCGGGTGACCAAGGCCTTTGCGCCGGCGCTGATCAAGAACAAGGGCGCGGTACTCAACCTCCTGACCATTCTATCGCGCGTCAATCTGCCGTTCATGGGGTCCTATTGCGCATCCAAGGCGGCCGGCCTCAGCCTGACGCAAGGTTTGCGCGGCGAGTTGGCGCCAAAGGGCGTGCGCATTGCCGCCGCACTTCCCGGCGCGATCGATACGCGGATGACAGCGATGCTGACCATCCCGAAGATGACCACCGCGGATGCCGCCAAGGAAATCCTCAACGGGTTTGAGGCGGGCGAGGAGGAGATCTATGTCGGCGAGATGGCGCGCGGCCTCGCACAAGGCCTCGCCCACGATCCCAAGGGGGTCGAGCGGCAACTCGCCTCGCCCGGCTAGTGGAGTGAGTTTAGAAACCGCAAAAACCAAAGGGAGCGATCATGACCAAGTTGAGATACCTGTTTGCCTTCGCTGCGTTGACGATCGGCGCGTCCGCGACGCCGGCCTCGGCCGATTCCATCCCTGGCCTGCGCGGCCACGATCACACTGGCGTCACCGTGCCGGATGTGAAAGCGGCAACCGCCTTTTTCACGGATGTGATCGGCTGCAAGCATGCGATGTCGTTCGGACCCTTCATGGATGACAAGGGCACGTTCATGAAGGACGCCGTCAACGTCAATCCACGCGCCGTTATCGAAGAGATCAGCATGGTCCGCTGCGGCTACGGCTCGAACATCGAGCTGTTCCAGTACAAGTCACCCGACCAGGACAAGACCGAGCCCAAGAACAGCGACTACGGCGGTCATCACATCGCGCTCTATGTCGACGATATCGACAAGGCCGCCGAATATTTGCGCACCAAGGGCGTCAAGACCATGCAGGGGCCGATTCCGGTCAAGGAAGGTCCCGCGGCGGGCCAGTCGATTCTGTATTTCCTGACGCCATGGGGACTGCAGATGGAGCTGATCAGCTATCCCAAGGGCATGGCCTATGAGAAGGACGCCACGACAAAGCTGTGGTCGACGACCGAGCCGACGAAGTAGACCTCGCGAGGTCTAAGTTCGGCGATAGCTGGACGGGCCCTTGCGGCAAAAAAGGAGTGCGATGGCGG
>NZ_JBAVCF010000406.1:0-2004 GCF_049586575.1 Bradyrhizobium sp. | reverse complement strand
CCGATCCGCGCATCTTGATCTTCGACGAGGCGACCAGCGCGCTCGATTACGAGAGCGAGCGTGTTATTCAGGACAACATGAAGGACATCGCGCGGGGCCGCACGGTGTTCATCATCGCACACCGCCTGTCGACAGTGCGGCGCACCGACCGCATCATCGCGCTCGATCGGGGCAGGCTGGTCGAGGATGGAACTCACGACGAGCTGATAAGGCTGGGCGGCCCTTACGCCAAGCTTCACCGTATGCAGGCCGGTATTCATGAAGTCATTTAGTGGTGCGGTCTTGTATCTGCGCACCAAGACGCGTTGGGAAGACGATGACCGCGCCTTCCTGCCGGCGGCGCTGGAGATCGTCGAGACGCCGGCCTCGCCGACCGGACGCATTATCGCCTACACCATCATGGGGCTCTTCGCCCTGGCGATTGTTTGGGCCTGCGTCGGCAAGGTCGATATTGTGGCGTCGGCGCAAGGCAAGATCATCCCGGACGGCCGCACCAAGGTTATTCAGCCGTTCGAGACCGGCGTGGTGCGCTCGATAGACGTCCAGGATGGTCAGAAGGTCAAGGCAGGTCAGATTCTGGTTCAGCTCGATCAGACCCTGAACGATGCGGACCTTCGACACGCCCAGGGCGATCTCACCGCCGCCGAGCTGGATATTGCGCGACTGCAGGCGGAACTGGAGCCCGGCGATCCGTTCGAAAATTTCAAGCCTTCGCCTGACGCGCCGGCAAATCTCGTCGCCATGCAGCGCAAGTTCCTCATCGACCAGGTCGGCGAGCAGCGCGCCAAGCTTCTGGTTCTGGAGCGGCAACGCGCGGAAAAGCAGGCGGAGTTCGATACCAGCAGTGCCACTGTCGCCAAGCTCGAAGCGGTCCTGCCGGTGCTGAAGCAGCGCCTCGATATCGTCGAGACCCTTTACAATCATTCGACCGGTTCGAAGGCCAATTATCTGGAACTGCTCCAGACCTACGTCGAGCAGCAGCACGAACTTGAGGTGCAGAAGAGCAAGAGCCGCGAGGCGCAGGAGACATTTGCGGCCATCACAGAGTCGCGGGCGCAGACCGAGGCGGAATTTCGCCGTACCCGCTACAGCGAACTCGATGACGCCCAGCGCAAGGCGCACGACGCCCGAGAGGATCTGGTAAAGGCGAGGCATCGCGCCGCCCTGCAAAAGCTCACCGCGCCGGTCGACGGCACCGTTCAGCAGCTGGCCGTTCATACGATCGGCGGCGTTGTCACCCCGGCGCAGACCCTGCTCGCCATTGTGCCGGCCGACAGCAAGCTCATGATCGACGCCAGCGTGCAAAACCGCGACATCGGCTTCGTGGAAGCAGGGCAGGACGCGCAGATCAAGATCGATACTTTCAATTTCAGCCGCTACGGCCTGCTGCACGGCAAGGTGTTGAGCGTGTCGCAAGACTCGATGGAGCGCCAAAAGCCCGGCGACAAGCCGAACGATCCGCAGAAAAAAATCGACGAGGATTCCAGCGAGCCGCCTGGGCAGGAACTCGTCTATGACGCCCGCGTCGCGCTCGATACCACGCAGATGCAGATCGGCGACAAGATGGTGGACCTCGCGCCCGGCATGGCGGTCACCGTCGAAATCAAGACCGGGGAACGGCGGATCATTAGCTACCTCTTGTCGCCGTTGATGCGCTATAAGGAAGAGGCATTGCGGGAGCGGTAGCGCCACCGCTACCTGGAGCGCCACCGAATTGTCATTGGTGGGCATCATCCCTATGGCGCCCGAACCCGGATGCATGCACGTGCTAGTTCGAAAAAATTACGGGAATAGTTGACCCGATTGTTAGCGCCAACGGTGGGGCTTATGAGAAACCTTGGCGCGGCCATCTTGCGCACGGCCGGCGGAAAATTCGGCTCAGCAATTTTGGCGGCTTCGGCGCTGGTCGCGGGGTGGATCGCAATCAATGGCGGCTTTATTTTTTTTATCGATTCGGTGGATTTTTTTAATTATGCCGCACAGTTGCGCCATCTAAATATTGGC
>NZ_JBAVCF010000405.1:0-5913 GCF_049586575.1 Bradyrhizobium sp. | reverse complement strand
AGTCGTGTGGTCCTGACGCCCCGACGCTGGCGTCACGTTGGCGACGATGCCTGAAGCATCGTGGCCCGCAACGGTGGCAAGAAAGCCCGGTCACCGAGGAGAGCGCGAAGGAAGCCGTTAAAACCATCGCGCGGGGAATGCCGGGCGTTTCCGGTGTGACCGTAGTGACTATGCTTGTGTGCTTTTTCATCTCGCACACAAGGCTGCGGGCGCAGCGAGCGCCCGGCATTCCCTGCGCCCTTTCGGGCGAGAGACTAATGCAAGACTCGGGCGAAACGCGCCGCGAGATCGCGAAGGTGTGTGTCGCGACGTCATTGCGGTGGAGCCAACGGGTCGCGCGAATGCGCGCCCGATGACAGGCTCCGAGAAGAAGCAATCCATTCCTTCTTAGCGCGGAACGATGGATTGCTTCGCTTCGCTCGCAATGACGGTTTGAAACGTGGCTGTTTGAAAACTGAATCTGAAATTAAATTAAGCTGTTCGGTTGGGCTCGTCATGGCCGGGCTTGTCCCGGCCATCTAGGTCTCCTGCATCAAACAAGACGTGGATGCCCGGCACAAAGCCTGGCACGACGAGGCGGGCAGAATGTCCCGCTAAATCCCGAGATACGCCGCTTGCACCTGCTTGTTGTTGGCGAGCTCCGCGCTGGTGCCGCTCATGATCACGTTGCCGCTTTCCAGCACATAAGCCCGCTGCACCAGCGACAAGGCGCGGCTGACATTCTGCTCCACCAGCAGGATCGCGGTGCCCATCTTGTGGATTTCGCCGATCTTCTCGAATGTCACATCGGTCATGACGGGGGCAAGACCGAGCGAGGGTTCGTCCAGCATCAACAGGCGTGGCTTGAGCATCAACCCGCGGCCGACCGCCAGCATCTGCTGTTCGCCGCCGCTCATGGTGCCGGCGAGTTGCTTTCGCCGCTCGGCCAGCCGCGGGAAGATGCTGTAGACCAGTTCGAGCGTTTGCTGCCGTGCGGCCTTCGCCTTTGGCACGTAGGAGCCGATCTCGAGATTCTCGTTCACCGTCATTTCCGGAAATACCTGACGGCCCTCGGGCACGTGCGCAATGCCCAGTTCCGGGATTCGATGCGGCGGCAGCGATGCAAGGCTGCGGCCATCGAGGCTGACGGTGCCGGAGGTCAGTTTCACGAGGCTGGAGATCGCGCGAAGGGTCGTGCTCTTGCCGGCGCCGTTGGCGCCAAGCAGGCCGACCGCTTCGCCTGCACCTATCTCGATCGAGACATTCGAGATGGCGGGCACCGAGCCGTAACTGGCGCTGACGTTTTCGAGTTTCAGCACCTATGCTCCTCCTGCCGCCGGTGGATGCACATAGGAGCCGAGATAGGCGCGGATGACTTCCGGGTTTTCCACGATCTCCTTCGGCGAGCCTTCCGCGATCTTCTGGCCGTGATCGAGCACCACGATGTGACGGGCGACCGCCATGATCGCGCGCATCACGTGCTCGACGATAACGATGGTGAGCCCCTTGCCGGAGAGCTTGCCGATCAGCGCGACTGCCTGATCGATCTCGGCCGGATTAAGCCCGGCCATGACCTCGTCGAGCAGCAAAATCCGTGGCTCGGTGGCGAGCGCGCGGGCCATCTCAAGGCGGCGCTGGTCGATGGTGGTCAGGTCCTTGGCGGCCGTCTGTTCCCTTGCGGAAAGGCCGACGAAGTCGATCGCCTCGCGCGCTTTCTCGCGCGCCACCGCTGTGTTCTTGTCGCGCAGGAATGCGCCGGTCATGACGTTCGAAAGCACCGTCATGGCGCCGAACGGCTTGGCGACCTGAAAGGTGCGGGCCAATCCGTGGGCGCAGATATTGTGAGGTTTGAGGCCGACGATTTCGCGGTCAAACGCCTTCACCGAGCCAGAGTCCGGCCGGTGAAACCCGGTGATGAGGTGAAAGCTCGTGGTCTTGCCGGCGCCGTTCGGTCCGATCAGCGCGAGCGTTTCGTTTTCCTTCACCGTGAAGCTGACATCTTGCACAGCGCGCAAGCCACCGAACCGCTTGCTGAGGCCGCTGATGACGAGCGCGTCTGCCATGGGATTGCCCCCTTACGCCCGCGCCGGCGCGCGGCCGGTATAGCGTTGACGCAACTCCTCGATCATGCCCATCAGCCCGGTCGGGCGCCAAAGGATCACGGCCATCAGGATCAGGCTGTAAACGGTCAGTTGCACGCCGCCGATCGAACTGCCGAGCCAGCTTTGCAGCAGCGTCGAAGTGGTCTCCAGCAACACCGTGCCGATCAGCGGCCCCCACAGCGTCCCGATGCCACCGACGATCGAGACCAGTGCGGCTTCAATCGAGATATTGAAGGAGAAGGCGGTCGCGGGATCGATGAAGTAGATGTACTGGGTGTAGAACGTTCCGCCCATCGCGGTCAGGAATGCGCTGATCATGTAGATGTCGCGCTTCATTTTCGGCGCGTTGACGCCGATCGCTCCGGCCGCGTCTTCGTCCTCGCCGATGGCGACGAGGTAATATCCGATCCAGGAGCGCTCGATCAGCCAGGTGATGACGAGCGCGACCAGGAGCAGGCCAAGGACGACATAATAGTAGAAGCTCTTGTTCTCGAACTGCATCATCAGCGGCGCGGCGCCGAGATTGGGGATGGTCGTGCCCTCGGCGCCCCAGGCGAAGTCGCGAAACTTGAGAAAGATCAGCATCAGGGCTTGCGCGGTCGCGATGGTGGCGATGGTGAAATAGGGGCCGCGCAGGCGGAAGCACAGCCAGCCGATCGGCAGGCTCGCCAGCGCCGCCACCACCCCGCCGGCGATCATTCCGATCCACGGCGAGATGTTGAAATCGATCTGCAGGATGGTCGAGGTGTAGGCGCCCAATCCGAAATAAGCGGCGTGTCCAAGCGACAACTGCTTGGCGTAGCCGCCCATCAGATTCCAGGCAGAGCCGATAAAGGAAAACAGCAAGATCCGGATGAAGATGTCGATCGCGAACGAACTTTTCACCACCGTCGGCAGCGCAATGAGAACCGCAAGACCGATCGCCAGCAGAATGACGTTTCGCGCGTTTGAGCTTTTCATCATCGCGCTCGACCTCCGCCGAGGCCCGTCGGTTTGAAGGCAAGCGTCAGCAGCAGCATGGCAAACACCACGATCAGGCCGGAGTCGGCGCCGACATATTGAATGCCGAGCGACTCGGCGACGCCCATCATCAGGCTTGCGATCAGGGCGCCGATTACATTGCCGAGCGTGCCCAGCACGACCGCGACAAAGGCCATCAACACGAACACCTGACCGACAAAGGGATAGGCGGAGTAGAACGGCATCAACAGCGATCCGGCGGCGCCCGCCAGCGCCAGCGCGATGCCGAGCGCGACGCAGAACACTCTATTGGGGTTGATGCCCATCAGCATCGCCACGTCGCGGTTCTGCGAGGCGGCGCGCATGGCTTTTCCGAGGTCGGTCGAGTGCAGGAACAGCCAGAGCAGGCCGCTCAGCACCATCGCGACGACGAAGGCAATCAGCTTTGCAACCGGGATATAGAGCCCCGCGACATGGAAGGCTTCGTCGGAATAAAAGGTGTGCACAGTGCGATAATTGGCGGTGAACAGCATCAGCGCCAGATTGAGCAGCAGCAGCGACAGCGCAAAGGTAAGGAAAATCTGCGGCATGTCGTTCGGCCCCAGCACCCTTCGAATCAGGAAATGCTGGATCAGGACGCCAACCACGAACAGGGTAGGCATCGAAACGAACAACGACAGCAGCGGATCGATGCCGAACTGGTTGGCGAGAAAGAAAGAGATATACATCCCGATCATCACGAATTCGCCCTGGGCGAAGTTGACGATCTTGACGACGCCGAAGATCAGCGTGACGCCGATACTGACGAGCGCGTAGATTCCGCCGATAAGCAGGCCGTTGATGACGGCCTGGGCCACTGTCTCGAACATTTGATTTTGGCCGGCTTTAGATTTTCATCACCGGCGCGCGGGCGTCTTCCTTCGGGAAGATGCTGGCGAGATCGCCGTTTTGCCATTGCACGCCGACCGGATGGCCGTAGATGTTCTTGCCGTCGGGGCCGAACTTGACCTTTCCGCCGGGCGCCATCGCCGCATAGCCGGAAGAAACGTCGAGGGTGGACAACGCGGCGCGCACCTTTTGGGGATCGGCAGAGCCGGCGCGTTCAAGAGCGTCCGCCAGCATGAAGGTCTGCGCGACCAGGCCGCCGGCATATTCGAACGCGAAATCGCCGGTGCGCTTCTTGAATTCGATATTCACCTTCTGGGCATCCGGGCTGACGTCGTGGTTCCAGTGCGCCACGCCTTGCAGGCCTTCGGCGAGCTTTCCGACATTTTTGTAGAAATCCGGAATGACAAAGCCGCCAGAGCCGCCGTTGATCGAGATGTTGAGGCCGAATTGCTTAACCGTTCGCACGATCAGAA
Source organism: Bradyrhizobium sp. (assembly GCF_049586575.1). Classification (GTDB taxonomy): domain Bacteria; phylum Pseudomonadota; class Alphaproteobacteria; order Rhizobiales; family Xanthobacteraceae; genus Bradyrhizobium. The sequence continues at coordinate 1,511 of NZ_JBAVCF010000405.1, read as the reverse complement.
TGAGATCGTTGAGATAGGAGACCGAGAACAGCGTGTTTGCGCCCGAGGATTTCACCTTGTTGATCAGCGGGCTCGCATCGGTGAAGCCGGCCGAGTAGGGCTCGAACATCACGATCTCGACGCCTTCGCCAGGCGCCTGTTCTTTCAGGCCGTTCGATGTCGAGGTGCCGAAGGCGGTGTTTTCAAAAATCACCGCGACTTTCGGCGTGTCGCTGACGAGCTTGGACATCTGTAACTGCGCGCGGGCAAATTGAGAAGCGCGCGCAAACGGCGTGAAGGTATAGGTGCGTCCCTTGTTGAGCTGGTCCGAGCTCGATCCCGTGATCAGCGGAACTTTGGCACGTTCCGCCACCTCGCTCGCGATCAAGGTGAGGGCGCTGGCATAGCATCCATGGATCGCCGAGAGCTTGTTGCCCGTAATGAGCCGGTCGGTTTCCGTTCGGGTTACCGTCGTGTCGCTCTGCACGTCGGAAATGATCAGGTTTAGTTTGGCCCCGCCGAGCGATTTGATGCCGCCGGCGTCGTTGACCATGTCGACGGCGAGCTTGGCGGCGGCGACGCAGCCGACGCCGATCTGCGCCATGCTGCCGGTGGTCGGATAAAGCGCGCCGATATTGACGGGCTCCGCAGCCCATCCGCGCAACGGCACCGCACCGAACGCGCCGGCCGCAAGCAGGCCTCCCGATTTAATGAGAAATTCGCGGCGGCCTTGCCGCTTCGACGGCGTCCGCCGTTCGCCCTTACCGGCGGAATTCTTGTCCGCTTGTTTCATGCATTCCTCCCTCTCTGCGGCTGTTATTGCCGTCTGCGTTTCGCGTGTTTCTTAGCGCGTATTTTTTGGGATGGTAACTGCCTTCAATATTGTTTACAATACTGTTATCAATTTTATTGGCGGCCGAAACGCCGCGGGCTCGATTTTCGTAAACCCGCGCCTGCGGGTAAGAGACGCTAAACCGGAAAGATGATGGTCGGGAAGACAGCCAAACGTACGATACTGCGTGTCCCCAAGTCTTCCGAGGCTTCGGCGGCGCGCGCTCGCGAACCTGCGGCGCTTGTCATCTCCAAGCGGATTGAGGAGGACATTGTCCTTGGCAGGCGCCAGCCGCGGGAGCGGCTGGTGGAGCTGGATCTTTGCGAGCGGTTTCAGACGCACCGCGGTGACGTTCGACTGGCACTGTTCGAACTCGAGAAAAAAGGATTGGTGGAGCGCATTCCAAACCGCGGCGCGCTGGTCCGCGGCCTGACTCCAAGGGAGGTGCGGGAAATCTATGCCGTCCGGGAGCAGCTGGAGGTCATGGCGATCAGCATCATTCCGTTCCCGGTCGCAGTCCATAGCGTCGAGCGGCTGGAGGAATTGCAGCGCCGGCATACCGCAGCCATTGCTGCCGGTGATTTACTGACGGTGTTTTACAGCAACCTCAGTTTTCACCAGGTTCTGTTCGGCTTGTGCGGCAACGCCTGCCTCATCGAGACCATCGATCTGCTGGCACAGAAGGTCTACGGTATCAGGT
>NZ_JBAVCF010000404.1:0-3024 GCF_049586575.1 Bradyrhizobium sp. | reverse complement strand
GCATCGACGAAGGCGGCGAGGTCGCGAACCCGGTGCGGCAATTGCTGTTCCCAGATGGTACCGATGTCCTTGACGATCGAGGCTTCGACCACCGGCTCCTTGCCGGCCTGCAACATGCCCGCGACCGAGACCGACATTCGCCGCATGGTGTGGAGCTGCGCCACCAGGCGCCCAATGCCCTCGGCGGCGCGGGTATCGGGCGAGGGTCCGACCGCGCGCACGAGCTCGGTCAGCACGTAATATGTTTCCAGAAAGCGTTCGGGGCCCGAGCGTTCATAGGCCAATTCGGATGTCGCCTGTTTCCAGGCGCCGTCGATTTCACCCAGCATGTGGTCGTCCGGAATGAAAGCGTCGGTGAACACCACCTCGTTGAATTCGAACTGCCCGGTGATCTGGCCGATCGGATTGATCTTGATGCCCGGCGTCTTCATGTCGACCAGGAACTGCGTCAGGCCGTGCCGTCGATTTTCTTTGGTCGGCGGCGAGGTGCGGAAGATCGCGATCATGTAGTCGGCGATATGCGCCGACGAGGTCCAGATCTTGGTGCCGTTGATCAGGAAGCCGCCCTCGGTCTTGGTGGCCTTGGTCTTCGCCGCAAACAGGTCCGAGCCGGAATTCGGTTCGCTCATGCCGATCGCAAAGCAGACCTCGCCGCGGCAGATCCGCGGCAGGATGTCCATCTTGATGCGTTCGTTGGCGTATTTCAAAAGCACCGGCCCACTCTGGCGGTCGGCGACAAAGAAACGCCGCGTCGGCGCGTTGGCCACGCGCATTTCCTCGGTCACCACATAGCGTTCGAGGAACGTGCGCTCGTGGCCGCCGTATTTTTTCGGCCAGGTCATGCCGAGCCACCCGCGCGCGCCGACGCGGCGGGAAAATTCCGGCGCGTCGCTGTCTTCGCGGTTGGGATGGTGCGGATTGAAAGTGCCGGCAGCGATCTCTTCCGCGAGAAACGCGCGCACTTCCTTGCGCAGCGCGACGCATTCGCTCGGCAGGCGGATCGGATCGAAACGGAGAGCTGCTGCGGTCATTTGGTATAGGTCCGGGATAAGATGTCAGAATTCAGCGCGAAGCCACCAGCGGCCACAATTCGTCGGCGCCATTGGCGGCCACGCGTTTGCCGAGTTCGACGGCCCAATAGCTCTCGGAACCGAAATCGTCACGCCATGCCAGCGCCCGCAGCGTATAGCGATGCAAAATGTGTTCGATGGTAAAGCCGATCGCGCCATGAACCTGATGGGCGATCGCGGCGGCCTTTTCGGCGGCTTCCGAGCAACGGATTTTCGCCGAAGCAGCTTCGAGGAACCGGGCATCCTGAGACGCCGTGCCGCTGGCGAACGTATCGGCCGCGGAGGTCGCGGCCGCGAGCGCCGCCGCCGATTCGCCAGCAAGCTTCGCCAGGTTGTGCTGGACCGCCTGAAACTTCGAAATCTTCTTTTCGAACGCGACGCGTTCGTTGGAATAGCGCACGCTGATCTCGAGCATCGTTTCAAGGCTGCCCGCGATTTGCAGGCTGCGCACGACCGCGCCCATCAGAAGCAGCGAGGTCAGGTCGAAGCCGTCAGGCGCGGGGTTGATGGCAATGGGGGCCACGCGGTCGAACGTCACGGTGTCGCTGCTGTCGCCGCCGAGATTGAGGCTGGATTCGATCCGGCAATAGCCGGCTGCGACCAGTGCGATCGACGGCTTTCCTTTGCCGTCCTGCGCGAACACCGCGATGTGTTTGGCTTCGCGGCCGAAGGGAATGCCGCGTGCGCGGCCCGATAGAGTTCCGTCGGCGTTGAGCGTGATGCGGTCCTTCGGGCCCGCGGGCGCCACCGTCATTTCGCCCTGGGGAGAAGCGAGTCTGGCTTGCGACAGCAGCCAGCCCGCGAGCATGGTTTCCGCCAGCGGCACGGGAAGCGCAAAACGGCCCGCGGCGCTGAGCACGCCAAAACCCTCGGTCAGCGTCGCGCCCGAACCGCCATGCTCTTCCGCAACCCATGACAACGGCAGGCCGGCTTCGCTCAGTGCCCGCCACAGCGGCGCTTTCCAGCCGCCTTTCGTGTCGCGGTTGACGGTTTGCGCATCGGCCAGATCGGCGAAAATCCGCTCGGCGGTTTGCGCGACGATGTTCTCGGCTTCTTCCACGGCGTTCCTCGTTGCAACCGGCGCCAAATCCCGTGAAAACGCGGATTCGCGCCAGTTTTCTCAGCAGGCTATTGTTAGTGGCCATGATGGGGAAAAGCCTGGGCCATGACAAGCGCCGCTGCCCGCAAAGGCCCCTGCGAGTTCGGTATGAAGCGATGCGCGGCGGAGCGAGGGCTATTCCGCGTAATGGAGTTTCTCGGGGTGCGACCGTGTGGTAGACCACCGCGGCTTTTCGAAAATGGTCAATGACGCGAGGAAAATGCGATGTCGAAGGATGGTCTGTGTGCGATTGTGACTGGCTCTGCCTCGGGACTTGGCGCCGCGACGGCGGCCATTCTGGCAAAGGGCGGCGCGCGCATCGTCATCAATTATTCCTCCAGCCAAAAGGAAGCCGAGCAGACCGCCGATCTCTGCCGAAGCGCCGGCGCCGATGTCGTCGTGGTTCAGGGCGATGTGTCGCGCGATGAGGATTGCCGGAAAATCGCCGCTGCGGCCGCGCCGTGGGGACGGCTCGACGTGCTGGTCAACAATGCCGGCACCACCAAACACGTTCCGCACGAAAATCTGGACGGGCTCTCGTCGGAGGATTTTCAGCGCCTGTTCGGCGTGAACACGATCGGGCCGTTCCAGATGGTGCGGGCCGCGCGATCGCTGCTGGAAGCCGGAGCGAAGGCGTCCAGCCGCGCGTCTTCGGTCGTCAACGTCTCGTCGGTTGCAGGCATCAGCGGCATCGGCTCGTCGGTCGCCTATGCCGCAAGCAAGGGCGCGCTGAATACCATCACGCTGTCGCTTGCGCGCGCGCTGGCGCCGCTGATCCGCGTCAACACGGTATGCCCCGGCTATATCGACACGCCGTGGTTCACCAAGGGCCGCGGCGTCGAGGGCGCGGCGAAG
>NZ_JBAVCF010000403.1:0-4310 GCF_049586575.1 Bradyrhizobium sp. | reverse complement strand
TCCAAAGATGCGGCGTGGCCGGATTTCGATCCCGCGTTCCATGGCGTCGACCTGATGCGGGGTCTGCCATGAAAATCCTGCTGACCGGCGCAAGCTCGTTCACCGGCTATTGGTTCGCGCGAACGCTCGCCGCCGCGGGTCACGAACTTGTTGCGCCGTTGCGCGGCAATCTCGACAGCCTGCACGACGTGGCGCGGTCGCAGCGGCTGCGCCGGCTACACGGCAAGGTCGAGCTGGTGCCCGCATGCGGATTTGGCAGCGCAAAATTTCTCGGCATTGCCGACAGCCACGATTTCGATGTGCTGTGTCATCACGGCGCCGAGGTCGGCGATTACCGCAACCCCGAATTCGATATCGCCGGCGCCGCCGCATCGAACACGCTGAACCTGCGCAGCGTGCTGCTTGCGATGAGCGAACGCGGCCTCAAAGGCGTGGTGCTGACGGGCAGCATTTTCGAACAGGATGAGGGCGCGGGCACTCAGCCGCTCATGGCGTTTTCGCCGTACGGCGTATCGAAGGGCGTGACCGCACAGATCGTGCGCGACCGTTGCCACGAGATCGGCGTGCCCTTTGGGAAGTTTGTCATCCCCAACCCGTTCGGCCCGCTGGAGCAGCCGCGGCTCGGCGCCTATCTGGCGCGCACCTGGGCGGCGGGCGACGCGGCCGAGATCAAGACCCCGGACTATATTCGCGACAACATCCACGTCGGCCTGCTCGCCGCCTGTTATCGGCGGTTTGTTGAAGAAACCGACACCGCTCCCGCTTTTCGCAAGCTCAACCCCAGCGGCTACGTCGAGAGCCAGGGCACGTTCGTCGAGCGTGTCGCCCGCGAGATCGGCCGCCGCACCGGCCAGCGTTGCGCAGTGACGCTGTTGCCGCAGACCCAATTTCCAGAACCGATGATGCGCGTGAACACCGATCCAGCCGCGCGCTACGCCGGCGGCTGGGATGAGGAGGCCGCATGGGATGAGTATGCGGGACGCTTTTCCGCAAAGGCGGAGGGCGCGCATGTCGGTTGATCAGAAGGGCAGCGTCTGCGACTTTCTCTCGGCAGCGTCCACGTGGATTCCCGAGAGCCTCAATGAGTCGGCCTGGCTCGAACATGCACCGTTTGCCTTTTGGCTTATCGAAACGCACGAACCCCGCGTCCTAATCGAGCTTGGTACCCATCTGGGGTATTCGTTTTTCTCATTCTGCCAGGCGATCGTGCAATTGAAGCTATCCACACGCGCCTATGCGGTGGACACTTGGAAAGGCGACGAGCACGCCGGCTTCTATGACGAGGAGGTCTTCCAGGCAGTCAGCAAGCATAATGCCGAACGATATTCCGGCTTCGCACAGCTTGTACGCTCGACCTTTGATGACGCTTTGCCATATTTTGAAGACGGCTCTGTCGACCTGCTCCACATCGACGGGCGCCATTTCTACGAAGACGTGAAGCACGATTTCGATTTGTGGCTCCCTAAGTTATCGGACCGCGGAATTGTCCTGCTGCACGACACCAACGTTCGGGAGCGCTCTTTTGGAGTCTTCCGGTGGTGGACCGATCTCTCGCACAGCTACCCGCACTTCCAATTCTTTCATGGATGGGGCCTGGGAGTTCTTGCAGTCGGCAAGAAGCTGCCACGACGACTGAGGGCACTTTTCGAAACGGAAAACGATCGGGAACAGGCTAATAAAGTCAGACATATCTATGCCCGATTGGGCGCCAGCCTCGGCGAGAGGCTGGGCAATCAACGCCTGAAGGGCGAGTTAGCATTTAAGGAGGTCGAGGCTTCCGCTCTCAAAGGACAGGTGTCCGCGCTTGAGGCGCAACTCAGGGAGTCAAGTGCCGCGCTGGCGGCCCGAACGGCGGAACATTCCGGCGTTAAGGCCGAGCTCGCCGACGTGCAGCAGAAGGCGGCGCATGATCGACGCGGGTTGGAAGAACTGTTGGATGATCGCGCCCAGCTGCTAAGCGAGGCCGGTATCTCGCTCGAAAATCGCAACCAGCGCATCGGCCAACTGGAAGCACAGTTGGATGATCGTGCTCACCGGCTGAGCGAGGCTGACGCCGCACTCGAAGACCGCGGCAGGCGCATCCGTGAACTGGAAGCACTGTTGGACGATCGTACTCGCCAGCTGAGCGAGACTGACGCCGCACTTGAAGAGCACGGTAGGCGCATCCGTAAGCTGGAAGCACTGTTGGACGATCGTACTCGCCGGCTGAGCGAGGCTGACGCCGCACTTGAAGATCGTGGCGAGCGCATCGGCAAACTGGAAGCCAGACTAAACGATGTTTTGCATCAAGTAGTCTCACGCACGGCGCAACTTGACGACGCAATGGGCGCTCTCGCCAAGGAGAAGGCGAACGCCGTGCAGGTATCCGGGGAACTGCAACGCAGATTAAACGAGGCCGAAAAGCTTCGCCACGCAATAAGCACCTCGACTGCTTGGCGCGCGACAGGGCCAATACGGGCTGCTCTCTCGCGATTGTCCACGGGCCAAAAGCGGCAAGTGCGTCGAATGGCCAAAGCGGCCTATTGGATGGCAACGCCCTGGAATACACCCAAACGGATCAGATATCTGCGCGAACGTGCTCTCCGAAACTCTAGATCGCCATCCATCGCCAATATCCACCCGCATCCTTTTGGCGAGCCCGCCCTACGAAACCTGAGCAGATTAACCCCTTTACCAGAAAGGGAAAGACCACGCCCGGAGGACATCCGCCAATCATTAATAAATTCTCGTCTGTTCGATCCCGGCACATATCTCGAATTGCACGAAGATCTGCGGGGCGCCGGAGCGGACCCCTGGGAACATTTTCTGAAATACGGATTCTGGGAAGGACGGCGGTTCACCACACCAGAGATCGTCGCGCAGGCGTTAGCCCATTTCCATCGCGAAACTCACGCCGCTTTGGAGGCAGCTTCTCAGATCTTGAAGACCGAACCCGATGAAGATGCGTGCGCCGACTGCGCCACGTTGCTAGCGTCTCAACGTGTAAGAATTGGAATATATTGCAGTTCCCAAGGCAATTTCTTTATGCAGGAAATAGCCAATCTCATTCAATGGCAATTGGTAGCTCTCAAAATCGACGCGCATTTAAGAACTGAGCAATCGGCGTTCGATGAAGCATTCGATATTCGCCTCTTCGTAGCGCCGCATGAATTCTTCTGGCTGGGAGGCGGAGAACAATGGAGAACACTAGCCGGCGCACCGGGTACAGTTCTTTATAATGTCGAGCAAGTTCATACACCGTGGTTTTGTAGGGCCTTTCCATTTCTGCTCGAAGCTCCGCTTATACTGGACATCAACTTCCAGTCGACTCTTCTGCTTCGTCAGATGGGCCTGAATGCCCTCCACTACATGCCACCCTACCTATCCAAATGCCCGTACACCGTATCGCAACCCGATGTTTCCGGGGTCGATCTAGTCCGCGGTTACGAATTTTCGCGCGCAAGATTTGATTGGAAAAGCCACCGCGGCCTGACCGACCGGCCAATTGATATTTTATTTGTTGGTACGGATTCGGAACGACGAAGGATCGCCATAGAACGACTTAGAGAACTTACAGATCGGTATCGCTTTATCTGCATCTATACGCATCAACACGCGCCGTTGACCAACGCAAATTATCAAACCACGTCGCCCGAGATAAATTGCGCGCTGGCGCAACGGTCCAAGATCGTCTTGAACATTCATCGCAGTTGGCTCGGCTACTTTGAATGGTCACGAATGGTTATGCAAGGCTTTTGGCAGGGAGCATGCGTCGTGTCGGACCCGAGTCTTCCGAATCCAATTTTTAAACCAAACAATCATTTCCTAGAAGAGAATATTCGGCACCTTCCAGAACTTCTGCACTGGCTCTTGGGAACCTCCGACGGCCGAATGAAAATCGAACACATCGCAGAGGCCGGACAAAGCCGTGCACGCTCCAGAGCCGCCCGAACTGCCATGTTACTACCGATGCTGAGTTCACTGCGAGCTTCGGTTGGCCTCGGGGAGAAGGTGACATGACGCTCTTCAACATTAAGTCCCTTGGCGAAATTACCTTTCGCTATGACGCTCACACCTCGGCCGAGGTCGTCGTCGTCGTGCCGCTTTACAATTACGCGAAATATATCATCGAATGCTTGGACTCTATCGCGGTGCAAACCATCGAGCGCTGTTCCGTCGTTGTCGTCGACGATTGTTCAACTGATAATGGCGCTGCACTTGCCACGGATTTCCTCAAGACGAACTCGAGCCGTTTTAGCTCCGTGATAATTATACGGCATACTAAGAACCAGGGCCTTTCTATGGCCCGTAACAGTGGTATCGCGTGGAGC
>NZ_JBAVCF010000402.1:0-3361 GCF_049586575.1 Bradyrhizobium sp. | reverse complement strand
GCTTTGAACAACTCGCCGGCCATGTGATAGGGCGTGCCCTGGCCCGAGGAGGCGTAGTTCAGTTTTCCCGGCTTGGATTTGGCGAGCGCGATGAATTCTTTCAGCGTGGTTGCCGGCACCGATGGATGCACGACCATCACGAGGTCGGCGACATTGAGCGGCGCAATCGGAGCGAGATCCCGCATCAGGTCGTATTTGCGTTGCGGCACCAGCGATTCATTGGCAGTCTGTGCGTTCGACACCAGGAGCAGCGTGTAACCGTCGGGCGCCGATTTGGCGACCTCCTGCGTGCCGATCACAGAGCCCGCGCCGGGACGGTTCTCGATCACGAAAGGTTGTTTGAAGTCCTGCTGAAACGCGTCGCCGAGCACGCGCGCCACAACGTCGGCCGGGCCGCCCGCGCCGAAGGGGACGATGATCCGCACCGAATGGGTGGGATAGTCTTGCGTGCGGCCTTCGGTCGCAAGAAAAGCCTGCATGGCGGTTGCAAGCGCGAGGATGAGCGAGATCCTCGCAACATGTTTGCCGATGATCATTCTGCGGTCTGTTATCCCCATATCTGCGGACCTCAAAACGCGTGCTCCACTACTTTCGTTAACTCTTCAGGACGTGCTCTCCGGCTTTGTCTTTTGGCGCGAATGACCGGTCAAGTCCAGTAATCGAGTCATGGACTTGGACTTCTCGGGCGGAATAAAATAGCCATCGTGAAGCCGGCCCAGGCCGGCCAATAAGATGAATCAGGGAAGCAATGAAAAACACAAGGATTTCCCGCCGGGAGGCGTTGCAAGTAGCCGGTGGTCTGCTCGGAGGAGTTGCGTTCTCCACCCGCGTTCTGGCCGATGCGCCGCCCGCGGAAGCCGTGACCCCGGCCCTGATCGAGGCCGCCAGGAAGGAAGGCCAGGTCGTTTACTACACGTCCGTCGATTTGCCGGTGGCCGAGAAACTCGCGAAAGCGTTCGAGGCGAAATATCCGGGAATTTCGGTGCGCGTCGAGCGCACCGGCGCCGAGCGCGTCTTTCAGCGCATTGGCCAGGAATATTCCAGCAATATCCACGCCGTCGACGTGGTGAATTCCTCCGATGCGGCGCATTTCATCGTCTGGAAGCGTGACGGCATTCTCGACGCCTATGTGCCGGAAGATGTCGCGAAGTTCTACGCGCCGGCGTATCGCGATGCGGACGGCCAGTTCGCAAGCTGGCGCGTCTGGCTCAGCATCATCGCCTACAACACCTCAATGGTGAAGGCCGAGGACGCGCCGAGGAGTTTTGCCGATCTGCTCGATCCCAAATGGAAGGGCAAGATCGTCAAGGGCCATCCCGGTTACAGCGGCACCATCATGACGGCGACCTATCAGTTGCAGCGCGAACTCGGCTGGACCTTCTTCGAACAGCTCGCCAAGCAGAACGTGATGCAGGTGCAGTCCTCGGCCGATCCGCCGAAGAAGCTCGAGCTTGGTGAGCGCGCGGTCATGGCCGACGGCAACGAGTACAACATCCTGCAATTGAAAGACGCAGGGAAGCCGGTCGAGCCGGTTTACGCGTCCGAGGGATCGCCGGTGATCGTGGGCCCCAATGGCATCTTCAAAGGGGCACCCAATCCCAATGCGGCGAAGCTGTTCCAGTCGTTCTGTTTCACCCGCGAGGCCCAGCAACTCATTATCGACGTCGGCGGCCTGCGTTCTTTCCATCCGCAAGCCAGGGAAAAGCCGAGCTGGACGCCGCTTCGCGATATCAAGACCCTGAAGGACGATCCCGTGGCCGTGGAACAGCAGGGCGCTGCTATCAAGGCTCGCTATTCGCGAATCTTCCACGTCTAAGTCCAGTGGTCCGAAAACCTCCCATTGCCTGCAAGGTTGTCATGAGTTCCGAGCTGCCGAAAGTTTCCGTCGCCGAAACGCTCGCGAAGAAAATCGCCGCGCTGAAGCCGGGCGTCCTGCCGTCAGAGACGCTGCGCAAATGCGAAGACCTGCTGATCGACATCGTCGGTCTCTGCATCACCGCGCGCAACGAGGACTACGTCAAGGCAGCGCTTGCCGGGTCTGACGATGACGGCTCATGCACCGTGATCGGGCACGCCGGCACGCTGACGGCCTCTGGCGCGGCCTTTGTCAACGGCACCGCCGCACATGGCGAGGATTTCGACGACACCTTCGAAGGCGGTCCCGTTCATGCCGGCGCGGTGATCGTCCCGGCAGTGTTGGCGGCCTGCGAGCGCCATCATCCGGATGGCAAGAGCGCACTGACCGGCATTGCGGTTGGCACCGAGGTGCTTTGTCGTCTCAGCCTTGTGGTGCCGAAGGCCGTTCACAAGGCCGGCTTTCACCCCACCGCGATCTTCGGCGCAATGGGGGCTGCCGCCGGCGTCGGCGCTGCGCTGGGGCTCAACGCCAGACAGATCGTCGATGCGCTCGGGATTGCCGGCAGCTTGTCCAGCGGCATCATCGAATATCTGGCGGAAGGCGCATGGACCAAACGGATGCATGCCGGCTGGGCGGCGCAATCCGGCATTCGCGCGGCGTTGCTCGCCAAACAGGGCTTTGTCGGTCCGCGCACGGTGTTCGAAGGCGTGCATGGGCTGTTTCACGGCTTTGCCCATACCACTGAGGGAGACTTCGACGCGTTGACGGGCGACTTCGGCACGCGCTGGGTCACCGACACGCTGGCGTTCAAGCCTTATCCGTGCGGGACGATGGCGCAGCCCTACATCGATTGCGCCAAACGTCTCGCCGCGCGCGGCATCAAGCCTGAGGATGTCGAGGTGATCCTGTGCGAAGTGGCGGAGGGCACGGTGCACCGGCTGTGGGAACCGCTCGCCGACAAGCAGCGCCCACGCAACGGCTATGCCGCGAAATTCGCCGTGCCGTATCTGCTCGCGACCGGCTTCGTGCATGGCGGTGTCGGGTTGGGCGCGTTCACGGAAGCGGCGATCCGCGACGAACGCGTCCTGGCGCTTGCGGCCAAGGTGAAATTCGTGATCGACCCCGACAATCCCTACCCGAACAATTACACCGGCCATATCAAGGCGACGCTGAAGGATGGTCGCGTGGTCGAGGAACGTCAGCCCTATTTGCGCGGCGGCGCGCGGGAGCCGCTGACACGGCAGGACGTGTCAGATAAATTCGCGCTCAATATTAAGCATGGCGGCTGGACCAAGACGCAGGGCGAGGCCGCGCTGAAGCTGCTCGCGGGACTTTACAAGGGCAAGATTGATTTGAGCGCGTTGCGTACATAGCAGTTTCGCTATCGTGCCACGCCAAAGCGGGGCATCCAGTATTTCGAGAGCTATTCGGGGGTCAATTGCGGACGGCGGTGTTTACTGGATCGTCCGCTTCGCGGACGATGACGGAGCATAGAATGACAGG
>NZ_JBAVCF010000401.1:0-2961 GCF_049586575.1 Bradyrhizobium sp. | reverse complement strand
TCTTTGAACCGCCCAACACGGTCGTTGCCGTATGACACGCACCGCAATGACCGAGACCCTCGACCAGGTAAGCGCCGCGGTTCCACTGTTCCGACTTCTTTGGATCTGGTTCAAAGGCGCCGTCATGGAAATACAGTTCGTTCCATCCTGCCATCACTTCCCGAACGTTTAACGGCCAGGAGAGCTCAGTTGGTTTGTTTTTCTGCCGTACCGGCGTAAGCGTATCGAGGAAAGCCTTGATCGCGCGCACGTCATCACGGCTTATCTTGGTGAACCAGGGGTAAGGGAAGGCAGGATAGAGGTGCTTGCCGTCACGACGGATGCCGTCATGCATCGCTTTGTAGAAATCCTGTTCCGACCAGTTGCCGATGCCGGTTGCCTCATCCGGAGTGATATTGGTGGAATAAATGGTGCCGAAAGGCGTGGGCACAGCGAGCCCGCCGGCGTATGGCTTACCACCCTGGCCGGTATGGCAAGATGCGCAGTCGCCAGCATTGACGAGGTAGCGCCCTCTCTCGATGGTCGTGTAAGTGGTGCCTTGCGCCTGTGCCGAGACGGCAGTCGAAAGCGATAGACCGAGCAATCCCACGAGCCCGAACGCAAGTTTCGTTGTGCGCATGATGCCGTTCCTTCCGGTCAGGCGTGAACGAGCGGGCCCGGGTTCTTAAGGTACTTGGTCCTGATCGCGTCCGCGGCCCAATAGGCGAGCGCGCCGACTGTGCCTGTCGGGTTGTAGCCGGGGTTTTGCGGGAAGACGGACGACCCCATTACAAACACGTTGGAGACGTCCCACGACTGCAGGTAGGGATTCACCACACTCGTTTTGGGGTCCGCCCCCATGGCGGCCCCGCCCGTATTGTGCGTCGTCTCATACGGCAGGATGGAATAATGACCCTCGCGATAGTTGATCTTGATCGACCGCGGATTCATCGCTTTGGCGATCAGCGCCGCCTTGTCCGTCTCAAATTTCGACATCTTGCGTTCGTTATCGTGGAAGTCGAAAGTCAATCGCAATAGCGGATTGCCATATACATCGCGGTACGTGGGATCGAGATCGAGGTATGAATCACGATAACTCATCACGCTGCCATGGGTGGCGATCGAAACGCTTTTCAGATAATTTTCGTGCATCGCTCTTTTCAAGCCGCCTCCCCATTTCGGCGTACCCTCGGGGACCGCGTGCTGCTGCAAAATCGGCCTTCCGCCGGTCGTCCAAAGCGCGATATATCCGCCGCCGAGGAAGCCGAGAGGCCCGTGGTCGAAGTTGTCGCCGTTGAATTCGTCGACCGCTTGCCCCAGCGCGCCAGCACCCATGAACGGGTTCATATTTTCATCGAGGAACACACTGACTGATGACGTTATCTGGTAAGCATAGTTTCTGCCGGTCACGCCCTGGTTTGTCTTCGGATCGTATGGTGCGCCGATGCCGGAGAGCAACAACAGATGGACGTTGTGCTGGGCGAAGGCACACAGGATGACGAGTTCTGCCGGCTGCTCGAATTCGCGGCCTTGCACGTCGACATAGGTCACACCCGTGGCGCGTTTGCCAGTGGAATCAAGATTGACGCGGGTAACGTCGCAGAGTGTCCGATAGGAGAAGTTGTCCTTCGGGAGCAGCGCGGGAAGGATCGTGGTCTGGGGCGAAGATTTTGAGTAGTTGCCGCAGGCGAACCATTCACAATAACCGCAGTAGGTGCATTCGCCCATCTGTACTCCGTAGGGATTCTTGTACGGCTGCGACGTGTTCGCGGCCGCGCACGGAAACGGTTTAAGACCGATCTCCTTTGCCGCCTTGTCGAAGAGCACGGTCGCGTAGCTGCGTTTGAGCGGCGGCAGCGGATATGCGCGAGCTCGCGGTCCCTCGAAAGGGTTGCCGCCGGGCTGTATCTTGCCCTCGAGGTTGCCAGCCTGTCCGGAAATTCCGCAGAGATACTCGAACTTGTCGTAGTAGGGCTCAAGCTCCTCGTAGGTGACGCCCCAGTCCTGAATCGTCATGTCGGCCGGAATAAAGTCCTTGCCGTAACGCGTTTCGGTGTGACTGCGAATCTTGAAATCGGTGGGCAGGAAACGCCAGTTCTGACCGTTCCAATGGACGCCGGCGCCGCCAACGCCGGACGCCGGGTTGAACGAGCCGAGGTGGCGCATGGGCAATGCTTCCTGATCAAGTGAATTACGAAAGGTCAGCGTCTCCCGCGCCGGCTCTTCAAACAGCCCATTCCGAACCGCATATCTTAGTTCATCCTGAATATGCGTGGTCGCGAAGTCCGGCACTGTGTCGCGGAACTTGCCGCGCTCAATCGCCAGTACCTGGAGCCCGGCGTCGGTGAGCTCTTTTGCGAGAATGGATGCTGTCCAACCAAACCCAACCAGAACCACGTCGACCGATTTGAGTTTTGTAGCCATGGTTCAGCCCTTCCGCACCGGAGTTCCGTTGCGCCCCATTAGTCCCACCGTGGGTAGCGTGTAGGGTTTGCCGTATTGTTCGATTTCGTTGACATAGTTGTAGCGTGGGCCAGGGAATCCAATTAGCTTCCACCCGGCAAAATCGCGGTTGCCGCCGTAGATTGGATCAGCGAAAAAGCCTTCGTTGGTGTTCTGCCAGAGCATGGCGAAGAACTCTTTGGCAGGGGCGTCCGCGAGCTCGATCTCGCCCTTCTCAAGGCCATGAAGGATTTTGTCTTGGTCGCTTGCGCCGAGTTCCGCAAACGTCTTGTTATTGAACGTGCGCCGGCAATAATCATCAATCGATTGAATACCGGCTCGATAGAGCTGAGCGGGCGTGAGCTTGAGTTGGTAGCCTTGCTCCGGCGTGCCTTTCTTCCACGGACCCTGCATGTACCAGGTCTCGGCGCGGCCGAAGGAACCCGCGATCTGCTGGTCGATGAAAAAGGTGACGCCGGCTTCCTTAGCACCCGGGCCCAGTTCGTCGGCCGGAATGAGGCGGCTGACCGCTGCGTCTAT
>NZ_JBAVCF010000400.1:0-7965 GCF_049586575.1 Bradyrhizobium sp. | reverse complement strand
GCCTTGAACAGGGTCATCCGAAGGCGATGGCATTTCTGGAGCGCATTCATGCGCGCCCCGCTTACCGGCGCGCCTTGGAAAAAGGCGGGCCCTACGCAGTCGGCCGCTGAAACCAGCCGGCTGACTTTCTATTCGCCCGCCGCCTCAGAGCCGCGGGTGCGCGGATCGGGAGCGCCGAGCAGTCCGACCGGCGTCACGGCGATCGAATTCGCCGACGTCTGTCCCATCGGTTCGACAATGCGATGGCCTTTGGCCTTGAGTGCATCAACCGTCGCTTCAGCGAAGCCGCGTTCGATCCGTACTTCATCGGGAAGCCATTGATGGTGCAGCCGCGGCGCGGCCACTGCGGCCGCCACATCTAGATGATAGTCCAGCACGTTGACGATCACCTGCAGCACGGTCGATATGATGCGGCTGCCGCCGGGCGAACCCGTCACCAATACCGGCTTGCCGTCCTGCAGCACGATGGTCGGCGACATCGATGACAGCGGTCGTTTTCCGGGACCGGGCAAGTTGGCCTCGAAGCCAACGAGACCGTAGGCGTTGGAGGCACCCGGCGCAGCGGTGAAATCGTCTAACTCGTTGTTGAGCAGGACACCGGTGCCTTCAGCGACGAGACCGACGCCATAACTGAAATTCAGCGTATAGGTGTTGCTGACCGCGTTGCCAAATCGGTCTACCACCGAAAAATGCGTCGTGTTGTTGCCCTCGCGCGGCGCCGAAGCGGCCAACGCGTCGCTCCATGGCGTTGCATGATCGAGGTCTATGCCGGCGCGCTGTCTGGCGGCATAGTCCTTGGTGAGGAGGGTTGCCACCGGCGCACTGACGAAAGCGGGGTCGCCGAGATAATGCGCACGATCGGCATACGCGCGCTTCATCGCTTCGATCAGAACATGCAGCGAAGCCGCCGAGCCCTGCTTCATGTCGCTTAGGGGAAATCCCTCAAGGATATTGAGCGTCTCCACGAGCCCGATCCCGCCGGATGAAGGCAGCGGCATCGAAACAATATCGTAGCCGCGATAGGTGCCGCGCACCGGCGCACGAATGACAGGCCGATACGCCTTGAGATCATCCGTGGTCATGATGCCGCCGGCGTCAAGGATAGCTTCTGCGAGTTTTTCGGCGACCGGCCCTTCATAGAAGCCGCGCGGCCCCTGCGCGGCGATGGCCTCGAGCGTGGTGGCGAGGTCGATCTGGACCAGTGTGTCGCCCTCGCGCAACGACGATCCGTCGGGACGAGAAAAGATCTTTGTCGACGAAGGCCAGCGCGCGAGTCGCCGATGCCACTCGGGCAGCGTGTCGGCACCGTCATCGGCGACAACGACGCCGTTGCGCGCCAGATCGATTGCCGGTTTCAACAACTCCGCGAGCGTGAATTTTCCGGAGCCGAATTTTTCGAGCGCCAGCGAGTGTCCTGCAGGTGTGCCGGGAATGCCGATGCCGAGTGCCGAATCGCGCGATTTGGCGTTGTCTGGCTTGCCGTCAGCCCCGAGGAAAATGTTCGATGTGGTGGCGGCAGGTGCCGTCTCGCGATAATCGATCGCGACATCTTCACGCCGGTCCATCGAATGGATGACCATGAAGCCGCCGCCGCCGATATTTCCAGCGCGCGGATAGGTCACTGCCATGGCAAAGCCGGTGGCGACCGCCGCATCGACCGCGTTACCGCCGCGCTTCAAGACGTCGGTGCCGATGCGCGCCGCGGTCTTCTCCTGCGCCACCACCATGCCGTGTTCGGCCACGACCGAGTGGATGGCGTCGGCAGAAGGCGGCGTGTAAAAACCGCGGCGCGGCTGTTGCGCGGCCGCGAGGCCGCCAAACGCGAGAACGAGCAGGATCGCGGCCAGGTTTCCGCGCCACGTCATCCTGATAGGGATCATCCGCATTCTCCGTCGCGTCAGCAGAAGGCCCGGAAGCCTAGCTGTTTAAGCGACGGAGACAAATTTGTCCCGGCAAGGCTCGAGAATATTTGTGCATGCCTCTCAAGGGGTGATGCTGTGCGGTGGCTGCGGCCGTCAATGCCGGAAGTGGCGCACGCCGGTGAACACCATTGCGATGCCGTGAGCGTCGGCGGCTTCGATGACTTCGTTGTCGCGCACCGAACCACCAGGCTGGATGACCGCGGTGGCGCCGGCTTCGATGCAGGCCAGCATGCCGTCCGCGAACGGGAAGAACGCATCGGATGCGACAACCGAGCCTTTGGTGAGGGGTCCCGCCAGCTTCAACTCACGTGCGGCGTCCTCGGCCTTGCGTGCGGCAATCCGCGCCGAATCCACCCGGCTCATCTGGCCCGCGCCGATGCCGACGGTGGCAAGATCTTTCGCGTAGATGATCGTGTTCGATTTGACATGCTTGGCGACGCGGAATGCGAACATCAGATCGCGCATCTCGGCTTCCGTCGGTGCGCGCCTGGTCGCAACCTTCAGCGTCATGTCGTCGACCACAGCATTATCGCGGCTCTGTACCAGCAATCCGCCTGCCACGGTCTTTGCAGTCAGCCCGATTGCACGGGGATCGGGCAAGCCACTGGTCAAAAGCAGTCGCAGATTGCGCCGTTTGGCGACGACGGCAATCGCGTCGTCGGTGGCGTCGGGCGCAATGATGACTTCAGTGAAGATCTCCGTGACGGCCTTTGCCGTTTCCGCGTCCAGCGTTCGGTTCAGCGCGATAATGCCGCCATAGGCTGAGGTCGAATCGCAGGCCAGCGCCCGGCGATAGGCGGTGGCAAGATCAGGGCCCTCGGCCACGCCACAGGGGTTGGCGTGCTTGACGATGACGCAGGCGGCCGTGCGCTGAGGGTCGAACTCGGCGACGCATTCGAAGGCAGCATCGGTATCGTTGATGTTGTTGTAGGACAGCTCCTTGCCCTGCAACTGGCGCAAAGTGGAGACGCCCGGACGCCGGTCCGGCAGGCGGTAGAACGCGGCTTTCTGATGAGGATTCTCGCCGTAGCGCAGCGATTGAATCAGCCGACCGCCAAAGGCGCGGAATTCCGGTGCTTCGGTGTCGAGCTCGCCCGCGAACCAGTTCGAGATCGCGGCGTCATAGGCCGCGCAACGGGCATAGGCCGTGGCGGCAAGACGTCGTCGCAGCCAAAGCGTAGTTGCACCCTGATTGGCCTTGAGCTCGTCGAGAACCTCCTGGTAGTCGCTGACGTCGACCACGACGGCGACGTCGTCATGATTTTTGGCTGCGGCGCGGATCATGGCGGGGCCGCCGATGTCGATGTTCTCGATACACGTCTCGAAGTCGGCGCCTTTGTCGACGGTCGCCTCGAACGGATAGAGGTTGACGACCAGAAGATCGATCGGCGCGATGCCGTGGCTTTTCATCGCTCGCGCATGTTCGTCATTGTTGCGGACCGCAAGCAGCCCGCCATGCACTTTCGGATGCAGGGTTTTGACCCGTCCATCCATCATTTCGGGAAAGCCGGTCAGTTCGGAGACGTCCCTGACCTTCAACCCGGCTTCCGCGATCGCCTTCGCGGTGCCTCCGGTCGAAACGAGTTCGACGCCGTGGAGGGCCAGTGCGCGGGCGAATTCGATCAGCCCTGATTTGTCCGAGACAGAGAGCAAGGCGCGGGTGACGCGACGAAGTTGATCAGTCATGGGCAAGTTCCTCTGTTCAAGGGGTGCTTTTGCCCAGGCGCGCGGCAGATAGTCCCGCGCTTCCCGATGGTGCTCCATCCAAAGTCGCCAGTCGCGCGAGTGACGGCTGGTTAGCAGTTTTTACGGATGTTCACAACGGCCGGGTTACAGCGGCAATTCCGGTTCGCGGCGGGCACCGCGCCTCGCAGCCGTCGCCGACGGCGAGGAAGCCGAACGCGCAAAGCTCCAGCGGATCGATGGTGCGTGGTGCGAATCCTGCCGGATCACAATCTGCGAGGTGCGGCGCGGACCGTCATTGCC
Organism: Bradyrhizobium sp.; assembly: GCF_049586575.1. Classification (GTDB taxonomy): domain Bacteria; phylum Pseudomonadota; class Alphaproteobacteria; order Rhizobiales; family Xanthobacteraceae; genus Bradyrhizobium. The sequence goes on along the minus strand of NZ_JBAVCF010000400.1, from coordinate 4,057 downwards.
GGCCAGAAACACGCTGTCCTCAAGCTCGACCTTGTCGTCGAGCGCCTCGAAGGTCCAGACGTCGCGGTTAGGCAATACCAGCATGACGCCCCTGGCGTCGCTGAGACGGCTGGCCTTCACGGCCGGGTGCAGATGGAACCGCAACGCATAGTCGATTTCGTTACCTTTGTTTCGTACGTCGGGCGCCATCGTCACGGTGTCCTCGCCGTCGAGTCGCGCACCATCCGGCGCGAGCATCAACACCCGGCGATGGATCACGCCGAACCGGTCGACATAGCCGTCATGTGATGTCGTCAACAGCACGCCGTTGGCAACGGTCTCGCGACAGCTCTCGACCTCGGTCGGGCCATGGACGATCGGCGCCCCCTGCAGGAGCCGCTTCATCGCGGAAAATTCCACGAACTGGCAGGAAGACGTGTCGTGATAGATCAGCGTCGAATGCGCCGACGTGCCTCGGGCAAAGCTGCGCCAATTATCGCGGCCGGTCGAAGGCATGCCGCAGTTGATGACGATTCTGCTCGTTCCCGCGGACAATTCGAACGAGAGACAACCGGCATGGGCGTCCTGGCTGACGCCTGGCGGCGGCGATGGCCCGGCATCCATGATCACAACGGTATTGCCGGCATCGAGTCTTTGAAAACCCGTGTGCGGCATATTGGCCATCGGCGTGCCGTGGGTGTCGTCATAGGCGAGCAAGGTGGCCAGCACGTCCGATGGGGTGCCGCTCATGCCGTTGAACAGCGCAAAGTTGCCGTCGCCGTGCCGGAAGAAGCGCAGCATCGGCATCATGCGGTCGATCGCGTTCAACAGCGCGGGCGGTGGGGCGATATTGCGGGCCGCAAAGGTCTGACGCAGCGGCAACAGATCGGTCAAAAGTTCGATCAGCGCACCGGGGTTGCGCGAAATGTGACCGCCGTCGGGAAGGATCTGCCGTTGCAACTCTTCCGACAGCCGGCGGGCGGCGGCGCGGATGTGGTTTGCCTGATTGGCAAGACAAAGCGAAGCGTAACAAAGCGCAATCAGCACCTGCAGCCGGGGCACGCCATCAGCAATGTCGATCATGGCGTAACGCAGATAGCGGATTTCGCGGGAAAGCCCGCGCAGGTAGCGCCGATAGAACTTGCCGTCGGTATCTCCGAGAACGAGCGGGGCCTGCGACAACATCGAGATCACGCGACGCGCCAGCACGTCGGCACGGCGTGCCATCGGCCGCTTGTAGTTGGGATTTGAAAGCCAGTCGTCGACCAGCGCGCGGGCATTGGCGCGCGTGATCGCGGTATCGGCTGCGCGCAGGTGCCGTAGCCATCCAAAACCAAGCAGCGCAACTTCCCAATCGTCCGATGGCGGCTCGAGCTCGAAGATCGAGCGGCCGTGACAGGTGACGATCTTGCCCGCGAACACAAACCGGCCGGCATAGATTTCGGCCGCACGGGTAGCATCCGCCGTGCGCAGATCGTGCGGCGCGATGATGAGGCGGTCGGTACGGCCCGGCCATAGCGACGACAACGCGACCGAGCCACCGCTTGCCCGCGCCATCAGGTTGCGTGCAACGCGGTCCAGGATCAGCGTCGAGATACGTCTGCGTTGAGCGACCGACACGCCCTGCCTTGGTTGCGAGGATTCTTTCCGGCTCCTTTTAATCCGGAAATGCAGCCAAGACACCATCTTGAAACGCTGCGAATCAGCGCAGCAGGGTCAAAAACCGGTGTAAAATCAGGATTTAGCCGGCAGTCCGGGCTCAGTGACGCCGCACCAGCCGCGCGGCGTAAAACCCGTCAAGACCCCCGAGCCTCGGGTCCGGATGGGGGAAGTGGCAGGGCAGGGTGCGCAAATCGCCCTCGGCAGTCACGATTTCGCTCAAGCCCGCGACTTCCTCGGCGCCGATCGGCAGGCGTTGCATCGTCGTTTCGGACTTCAAAAACTCCGAGATCGCCAGCTCTCCCTCTTCGGGCTCCAGCGAGCAAGTACAGTAGACGAGCATTCCGCCGGGCTTCAAAGCAGCAACCGCTCTCTGCAACAGCCGCTGCTGGGCCGCCGCCAGCGGCGCAATATCGGATTCTTGTCGCAGCCAGCCGATATCGGGGTGACGCCTGATCGTCCCTGTCGAGGTGCAGGGCGCATCGATCAGGATGCCGTCGAACCCTTCGCCGTGACTCTGGCCGAGCCACTCAGCGCCGTCGGCAACCGCAAATTCCGCATCCAGCGCCAGCCGCGCCAGATTATCGCGCAGCCGCGCCATACGGGCGGGCGATCGATCGACGGCGGTCACGCGCGCTTTGCCATGCACGAGCTGTGCGGTCTTGCCGCCAGGAGCGGCGCAGAGATCGACGATCTTCTTGTCCGCCACGTCGCCGAACAGACGCGCCGGAAGCGCTGCGGCAGCGTCCTGCACCCACCACTGTCCTTCGGAAAAGCCCGGCAGCATCGTCACCGAGCCCTGCAATAACGTGCGGACAGATCCGGTGGGCAATGTTTCGCCGTGCAGCCGCGTCGCCCATTGTTCGGAATCGGACTTCACGGTGATGTCAAGCGATGGCTCATGTCCGATCGCGGTCGCGATGTCGCTCGCTGTGGCCTCGCCATAGTGCGCGGACCAGCGCGCCAGGAGCCACGGCGCCACGTCGAGATGTTTTGATTTTACTTCGTCGATCAGCGGCTGCCCTTCCCGCGCACAACGCCGCAGCACGGCGTTGACCAAGCCGGCATATTTCGCGGCGCGCCGATCCGACTGCACCAATCGTACGGACAGATCGACCGCGGCGTGGTCGGGCACATCCATCCAGAGAATTTGCGCCGCGCCTATCAAAAGCGCGCTTTGCGCGCGAGGGGCGTCGGTTGGAATGCCGCGGTCAAGCAACCGTGAAAGAACATGACCCAAAGTGCCTAGCCGACGCAGGATCGTCGCGACCAGACGTCGCATCAGCGCCCGATCGCGGTCGGAAAGGCTCTTCAACGCGGGGTGGGCGGCGGGGCCATCGAGCTGTTCGTCGAGCGTACGGTGTTTGTGCAGGACGCCATCGAGGATATCGGCTGCGATCCGCCGCGCCGCGAGGCCGGGCGCTTCAGTTGGCAGAGCGAAACGTTGCGGGGGCATGGAGCGGGAACATCTTGCAATAGGGGCCGGCAATTCGCATTTCACTCAAGGCCGGCGCAGAAGGAATCGCTTTGGCATGAGAATATGCCAAATGTAAGAATCGGCCGTGTGACTTTACAAGCGAATCGACGTCTCGCGCTCGCAAGTTGATCGGACGGGCGCTCCAACAAATGGATGTTTCCGATGACGGATGATCCTTTGCAGCCGAAGACGGCTCTTCCTTCGCCGGAACCCAAGGTGCTTACGCCTGCGGCCCAACGCGCGCTCGCGGAAGCCGAAGCGCGCCGGCAGCTCGCCGCCGCGAACGCGAAGTCGTCGCCGAAAGAGCTTCAGGGCCCGAAGGGACCCGAGCCGACCCGATATGGCGACTGGGAAACCAAAGGCATCGCCTCGGACTTTTGAAGCGGAGGCCGTCGCCAACGCCGCGATCAGCGGGTTACTACCACCGTGGTGCCGATGGAAACCCGTTCATACAGGTCGGTAATATCGGGGTTGAGCATCCGGATGCAACCATAAGAGACGAAGCCGCCGACCGAGCCGGGCATGTTGGTGCCGTGGATGGCGTATTCGCCGCCCGCCAACGTCATGGCGGCAACGCCCATCGGATTGCGCGGCGAGCCGCCGGGAATCAAATCGGGAATGTCGGGCTTATCGCGCTTCACTTCTGCGGGAGGCGCCCAGGCCGGATTGCGGTATTTGCCGCTGATCTGCGTGGTGCCGGACCATTGCTTGCCGTATTTGCCGACGCCGACGGGGTAACGCACCGCGTGGCCATCATCGAGGATGAGATAGAGACGGCGTTCGCTGGTCTTCACCACGATCGTCCCGGGCGAATATTCGCTGCTCCTCACCCCGACCACCTCGGGCCGGGCCTGCGCGGCATTGGTTGCCAGAAGCGTCACGCCGATGGTGGCCGCCGCCACCGCAATCCTCAAGGACATTGATCTCTCCAATACGTCCGCG
>NZ_JBAVCF010000399.1:0-4463 GCF_049586575.1 Bradyrhizobium sp. | reverse complement strand
CGGAAGTCATTGCGCCTCCGGCCGAGAGGCCGGTAACGAACACCCGGGCGGGATCGATGCCATGGTTCGACACCATCGTCATCACCATTTGTCGGATAGACGCCGCCTCTCCGTGGCCCCGTTCTATGTCCTCGCTCTGAAACCAGTTGAAACAGCCGTTGGGATTGTTCAATCGCTGTTGCTCTGGCAGCAGCAGGGCGAAACCGAATCGCTCGGCCAACGTCGACCATCCCGCGCCAAGATCATAGCTCGCCGCGCTCTGCGTACAGCCGTGCAGCACGACGACGAGCGGGCACCCGTCCTGAAGACCCGGCGGGACGAAACTGAACATCCGCAACGCGCCCGGATTACTTCCGAATTGTGGAGTTTCAGTCAGATGATCAGAAGGCGCAAGCGAACCAAGCGGCGCCCCCGCGATCAGCCCGGCTTTCATGAACGTCTTCCACTGATCCGGCCGAGCGAGGAGACTGCGCAAGTGTTTTCGCATGTTGCCCATCGTTCACGTCTCACGGTTCCAAGTGCACTCGCGCCCCTCAGCGAAATAGGCAATAAATGGTGCAACGCAACATATCCTCGAACGGCCGTACCAGCTATATTTTTCGTTGGCGAGGCCGGAACCTATTGCAACGCAACAAGGCCACCTGCCGAATGGAGCGGCGTCGGCCGAGTTTCCTTGCGCCGGGACCTCGCTCAAGCTGCTCCCTTGCTCAGACTGCCGCCTGTCTGTCGGAGTGAAGGACGCGCCCTAGTAAGTTCGAAAATGTTCTCTCATTCGATGTCTTCGACGCCCTCCACAAGCTCCTCAAGCCGCCTGACACGCTCATGCAGTCGTCGAATGATCTTGTGGCGGTCACTGCGCGGAATTGTGCGAATGTAGTCGACGACAGCGGACTCAAGCTCGACGAGTTTTTCTTCCCATTTCTCGGTCACTCAACATCTCCTCTATACAGGCAGAGGCATCCGATCTTTGTCATTATTTTTCGTGAGCTGTTCTGTCAGTTCTAGGCTTTTGCGCGCCCGCAATTGCTCGGGCCACAAGTCTGATGCCGGTGCGCGGCTTGCCATTACAGTTTTTGAATCCGCTGGCAGAATTTTACCGACGTTGCTTTTATTACTCGCTCGACCATGGATTGAGAACAGGCCGAATGACCACGAATATCAACGGGAAAATGGTTTCTGTAGCCGACGCCCGCCGGATGGTCGCGTATGCGTGGGCACAAGGATGGCTGCCAGAGGAACCCTAGGCATCGGACGGCCGAGGAAAGTCATGAGCCGCGACCCGCTCGTAACGTTTTGCATGGCTAGCGGTCTCGCGCTCGATAGCGAGACCTACATCGCGCTCGCTTATCCGCAGGGCAAGCCGGACCCGTGGACGGCAGAGCACGAGGCCGAACTTCCGGCACTTTTTCCGCGAACCGAGAAAGTGGGCATTAATCGAGTCGTCAGGTTCCGGTTCCTGGGGCGCCCGAAACCCGCTCGTGCGCTTCTCGCTTCGACGCAAGACCTGCAATCCACCGAAAAATAAAAATCCACGAACCTGGAAGGTTTTCCTCGTTAGCAGCCTGAGACGGAACTTTTTCGTTTCATTTTTGTTCCGTTCTCATTGACACCTCCGATCACAAACATCGCGAACGGCAGCGCCCGCATCCTGCTTTGATCGTTGACTGAATATACGCCTTCGGCACGCGGACAAACTGCCGTGCTTGACAATTCCTCCTGATACCCCCAGATCATGGACAATTGGTTCATAAATATCGCGTCTAGTCGGCAGGTACCGCCGCGACGGGTGAACCGACCAGCTCCAGAAATCGTGAGCGCTTTCTCAGGAACAGTTTTCCGCTGCAAATAATGCAGGACGTACACGAGCAAGGGCGGCGAAAATTCCGCTCACCCTGCTTCCCGTCCTGTCGCACAGGGGACAGATTTCACCTGCCATTGCCAAGGAGTGAGCCATGCAGAATGGTCCAAAAACAATGATGAATACGCATCGCCCCAAATCGGCGAGGCCATTTGCTAACCGCTCGAAGGAGTGGACATCGAATGGCGACCGCCCTGACGTTAGGGGGTCTCAAAGCGCGCAAAGAAGCTATGAGCGGTATCTTGCGCTAGCCCAAGCTCAAGCCCAATCCGGCGACTTGATTGGGGCTGAAAATTACTTCCAGCACGCCGAGCATTATTACAGATCAATCTCCTCCGGACCGAGAAGCGACGTAGGAGAATTCGCCGTGACGTCGAAAGCGATCTAAGTCGCAATTACATCCGATATTGCTGGATGCGTGTCGTGCATAGTCAAGTGAGGCCATGCTGTTCGAGTGAGGATTGCCACGAGAGTGGTTCATCGACAGTGAGCATGTAGCGGCTGCAGGCTTCTATCGACGGACAGTACACCACCGCGCACTGCCGCAATCACTTCAGCCTTGCATCGGATGACCCGGCGTTTGGTACTCGGCGCCTGCAAATCAGTAATTCGTCAATGGGCTGCCGTCAGGCCCAATCATGTATTTTGGCCCTTTGGTCTGACGGGGACCGTCATGAAGGCTTTCACGCTGACGACTGGACAACTCGGCATAACACCACGTGCATTCGGCTAAAATTCGCTTTTCTCTTCGTTGAACACGACCAGCGATGATTGCATTCACGTCGCACGCGGCCCTGCGCGGCACATCAGCTATCGAAGAAGCTCCTGAGCTCCCTTGACCGGTTTGGGTGCTTGAGCTTTCGCAGCGCCTTGGCCTCGATCTGCCGAATGCGCTCGCGCGTCACCGAGAACTGTTTGCCGACTTCCTCCAGCGTGTGGTCGCTGTTCATGCCGAGGCCAAAGCGCATGCGTACGATGCGCTCCTCGCGTGGCGTCAGTGAGGCCAGAACCCGCGACGTGGTCTCACGCAGGTTCGACTGGATCGCGGCGTCGATCGGTAGGATCGCGTTCGGGTCCTCGATCAAGTCGCCGAGGTGGGAGTCCCCCTCTTCGCCGATCGGCGTTTCGAGCGACAGCGGCTCCTTGGCGATCTTTAAGGTCCTACGCACCTTTTCGAGCGGCATGTGGAGCTTCTCGGCGAGCTCCTCCGGCGTCGGCTCACGGCCAATCTCGCTGAACATCTGCCGGCTGGTGCGCACGATCTTGTTGATGGTCTCGATCATGTGCACGGGCACACGAATGGTGCGCGATTGATCGGAGAGCGAGCGGCTGACCGCCTGCCGGACCCACCAGGTGGCATAGGTCACGAACTTGTAGCCGCGGCGATACTCGAACTTGTCCACCGCCTTCATCAGGCCGATGTTGCCTTCCTGGATCAGGTCGAGAAACTGCAGGCCGCGGTTGGTATATTTCTTGGCGATGGAGATGACCAGCCGTAGGTTTGCCTCTACCATTTCCTTCTTGGCCTGGCGCGCTTCGCGCTCGCCCTTCTGCACCATGTGGGCGATCTTGCGGAACTCGGCGATCTCGAGCCCCGTCTCGCCCGCGAGCGCGTGTATCTCGTGGCGGTGCTGCTTGATCTCGTCCTTGTCTTTGGCGACGAGGCTCTTCCAACCCTTGGCCGAGAGCTTAGACACGCGATTGAGCCAGAGCGGGTCGAGCTCGGAGCCCAGGTAGGCCTTGAGAAAGTCGTCGCGCGAAACGCCGTGACTCTCGGCAAGCCGCATCATGCGGCCTTCGTGGCCGACGAGGCGCTTGTTGATCTCATAGAGCTGCTCCACCAGCGCGTCGATGCGCGCTTGGTTCAGCCGCAGCGATTTCACCTCGCCGATGATCTCGTGCTTCAGCTTTTTATATTTGCGTTCCTGCGCGGGCGAAAGCGACCGCCTTTTGAGCTGGAACTGGATGTGCTGATCCTGCAGCCGGCGCAGCCGCTTGTAGGCGTCGGCGATGATGTCGAAGGTCTCGATCACCTTGGGCTTTAGCTCCGTCTCGATTGCGGCGACCGAGAGCCAATTCTCCATATCGTCATCGTCGTCGAGGTTGTTCTCGCCAACCATCCCGTCGGCTGTCGTCTCGTCGCCGTCGGTGCGTTTGCCGATCGGTTTGAACGGGGTGGCGGCCGCAGGCGCAGTGGCCGGCGCCTGTACCTGCGGCGGCTGCCCGGGTTGGCGCGGAACGGCGGCGCCTACGATCAACTGGCCGTCGGGGTCAATCACCGGCGCCGGCGTGGCCTTGGAGTCAGGGCCGGCATAGGTTGCGTCCAGGTCGATGATGTCGCGCAGCAAGACCTTGCCCTCGTTGAGCTCGTCCCGCCAGATGATGATGGCCTGGAATGTGAGCGGGCTCTCGGAGAGCCCCGCGATCATGGCCTCGCGACCGGCCTCGATGCGCTTGGCAATGGCGATCTCGCCCTCGCGCGAGAGGAGTTCCACCGAGCCCATTTCGCGGAGATACATCCGCACGGGGTCGTCGGTGCGCTCGGCGGGTTCCTTGGCCCCGGACTTTGCCGGAACGGGCCGTTGCTGGACTTCAACAAGCTCGT
>NZ_JBAVCF010000398.1:0-4856 GCF_049586575.1 Bradyrhizobium sp. | reverse complement strand
GTTCCCACGCGTTACTCACCCGTCTGCCGCTGACGTATTGCTACGCCCGCTCGACTTGCATGTGTTAAGCCTGCCGCCAGCGTTCGCTCTGAGCCAGGATCAAACTCTCAAGTTGGACTTGAAACTTCAAACCGGCTGATCACAACGTTTGACGAGGTCCCACCATTTTTTGCCAGCCGAAGCTGACAGATGCCTGCGATTCACATCGCGGGCAACGATGGTGTAACCTTTAAACGTGTACCGCCGAAGTCTTTCGTCCGACCCCGAAACACTGAAAGCCGAAGCCTTCAAACATTCCGAGATCCGCAAGGACTCCGCCGTCCACGTTTCTCTTTCTTCATCTTCACTTGTCAAACAGCCCGGGGTCCGAGAACCCCTCTCCCTGTTCGGGAGCAACCCATCCGAAACCTTCCAAGGAAGCTTTCGAACACCCCACTCGACGACAAATGACAACCGGTTGCCACCGGCTGTTGATTCACTCATCTCAGTGAGGAGCTTCACGGGCACGATTACATACCTTGGCCGAGGACCAAGGCAGCGCCGCGCTCAGTGGGCGGTTTATAGGCCGCCCAGATCGGCGTTGTCAACGCCTGTTGTCAACAAATCGTCGTACCGCGTCAGAGAATCCTGCACAGCGTGAAAGCCTAGATTTTTCAGGACTTCACGCCGTACTTGAGCCACAATCCTACGACGTTCTGGCATACATAGGTACTGAATCGCCTGATGCGAGTGGGGGCCGAGGCGGTGAAAATACCAGGGAAAAGGCGAGGACGACCCATGAGCCTGTCGCCTCGCTCACGCGGACCGACAACTTCGAAGAGATTTGCACACTATTTACATCCGTGATTCCGGCGGCGCTTTTGGCTTCCTGTCACGAAAATCCGTGCGGTACGTCGCACTCCCGTTCCTTCCCGGAAGGGGCGACCTAGGCGGCGCAGGGTCTCGTCGAATGCAGAAGCAATTTGGGGGGATGGTGGGTTGAACCACAGGACGTCACGCGGGGGCGGATACGGGCGTGATACCGGGGTCATCGACCTCGGCCACGAGCCGCCGCTATCGGTCGACGGTTCCGAGGCCGCGGTGATCGATCGCCGCCGTATCTCCGTCCAGTGGTTTAGCGGCACGATTCTGACTGGTCTGTGCGGCGCAGCCCTGATCGGCGGCGCCGTTTTTGCGTCGCTCGATGGCGAAATGACCTTCGCCAAGCTTCCGGAGCGGGTCGAGGGCGCGTTGCGCGGGGCGTTCAGCGCCAACGACCGTGGCGCGAGCCTGCACAAGAGCGATCGCCTGCCGCCGCCGGGCGAAGCGACCGCGGCACGCAATGTGGTGCGGGTTTCGACGGTGACGCGGGTCGGCAACCGCGACGTGATGCGGGTGCGGCCGTTCATCCGCATCTCCGGCAACCTGTCGATGTCGACAAGCGATCTCTCCGCCAAGATTCCGCCCTTCAACGTCCAGCGCTTGTTGACCGATGTCGGCACCAGCGCGCCGGCCGCCGCCGACGATCCAAACACTGCCGAACCCGATGCCGAAGTCTCGTTCGTCACCAAGGATCTCGCGCCGATCCTGCCCAAGGCCAGGATCGCCGCCGTGATCCCGCTCGATGAGATCCTTTTGCGGGTACGCGACGCTTCTAACTGGCGTAGCAATGGCGGCGTCAAATACGCCTCTCTCGCCAACGCCGCCGCCGATGTCACCGGCGCACAGGGCGGCCTCAAACTGGCCTACGCGACCGAAGGCAATGTGTCCGACCCCTATGCCGGCTTCGAGACCCGGGTCGTGCCTGAAAACGTCACCTTGCTTCCGAAGACCAAGGACCAGATCACCGGCGGCAACCCGACCGGCGAACGCGTCCACGTCGTCAAGAAAGGCGACACCATCGCCTCGATCCTGCGCGACCAGGGAGCGACGGCGGAAGAAATCAGGGCGATCGCCGTCACGCTCGGCGCCCGCGGCCGCGACGGCGGCCTGAAAGACGGCGAGAAGGTCCGCATCCTGATGTCGCCGGCCGGACCCGGCCAGCGCCTGCAACCCTCTCGCGTCATCGTCGCCAACGATTCTGCCATTGAAGCGGTCGCAGCACTTTCCGATCTCGGCAAATACGTTCCGGTCGACGTGCAGAGCATGAACACCGTCACCGATACGGCCGACAACAACAGCAACGACGACGACGATGACGATGGGACCGGGGTTCGCCTCTATCAAAGCATTTACGAGACCGCGCTGCGCAACAAGGTGCCGCAGAACGTCATCGAGGACATGATCCGCATCTATTCCTACGACGTCGACTTCCAGCGCAAGGTGCAGCCCGGCGACTCCTTCGACGTCTTTTTCGCCGGCGAGGACGAAAGCCCGGCCAGCAACGAAAAATCCGAAGTGCTGTATGCTTCTCTGACGCTCGGCGGCGAAACCAAGAAATACTACCGCTTCCAGACCCCCGACGATGCGGTGATCGATTTCTACGACGAGACCGGCAAGAGCGCGAAGAAGTTCCTGGTCCGCAAACCCGTCAACAACGCCATCATGCGCTCCGGCTTCGGCAGCCGACGCCATCCGATCCTCGGCTACGTCAAGATGCACACCGGCGTCGACTGGGCGACCGCCTATGGCACGCCGATTTTCGCTTCCGGCAACGGCGTGGTCGAAGTGGCCGGCTGGGAAGGCGGCTATGGCAAGTACGTCAAGCTGAAGCACAACAACGGCTACGAGACCGCCTACGGCCACATGTCAGCCTTCGCCAAGGGCCTGGAAGTCGGAAAACGGGTTCGACAGGGCCAGGTCATCGGCTTCGTCGGTTCGACCGGACAATCGACCGGCGCCCACGTCCACTATGAAATCCTCGTCAACGGCCGCTTCGTCGATCCCATGCGCGTTAAGTTGCCGCGCGGCCGCTCGCTGGAAGGGCCGATGCTGACGAACTTCGAGAAGGAGCGCGACCGGCTGGATGCGATGATGACCGGCCGCGCGCGCATTTCCGACGCCAATGGCGGTCCGGTGCAGCTCAGCACCCGCTGATCCCCAGGAAAGCCCGTCGTCGTCCTCACGACGCTGAGGCGCTTACAACTACAAAAACGATGCCGATCGCGGTGAGGCCGAAGGCCACCGCCGCCAACGGCAACAATGCGTCGATGGCCGCATGCGAGCCGTGCAGCCTCGCGCCCCAAACCTGGAAATCCCCCGCTGCCCAATCGCGCAACGATATCTGCTGCGGATCATGAGGTTGTTCCAGCGGCAACCGGCGCCTTTTCCAGACGGCGGACAACGTCCACAGCAGCAGGACAGCTCCCAGCAGCAACAGGCTGACGAATGCCAGCGAAAGGCTGGTGTAACCGCCGCGATCGAAAAGCGCCCAGGCGCTGATCACGAACCACGCGACAAGGCAGGCGGCTACGCCATAGATGCGTGAATGAAGCTGTTCGAATACGGGCTTGTTATGGGCGACAAACTCCCTGCTCATGACCGCGCTCTCTGCTGCGTTTGAGTTGGGGGTCTGCTGAAAAGACCTCGTGCCAATCGACCAACGGCCTCAGCTTGCGCGGGGTTTCATTAAATATCGGAAAGTCGTTCGAGTATCCGTAGGCTGGCGCTTCGCGGCGAAGGGCGCAGGGCATCACGTCACGAAAAAACCCGGACGCGTTAGCTGCGTCCGGGCGTTCTTTTCAGTTTCAGCTTGCTTCAGTTCAGCTTGCGCTTCGGCACCGGCGTCTCGAACTGCGCGATCTCGGCGGTCTGACGCGCCTTGCCGTCGAACGTCAGCACGTTGCCCTTCGCCGAAATCGTCACGCGATCGCCGTCGTGAATCTCGCCGGCAAGGATCATCTCGGCGAGCGGATCCTGCACGTTGCGCTGGATCACCCGCTTCAACGGGCGCGCCCCATAGGCGGGGTCCCAGCCTTTTTCAGCGAGCCACTCGCGCGCGGCAGCATCCAGCGTGAGCGTGATCTTGCGCTCCTCCAGGAGCTTCGTCAGCCGGCCGAACTGGATCTCCACGATCAGTCCCATCTCGCTCTTTTGCAGCCGGTGGAACAGGATGATCTCGTCGACGCGGTTCAGGAACTCGGGACGGAAATGCGCACGCACGGTGCCCATCACCAGTTCGCGAACGGCGGATGTGTCTTCGCCCTCCGGCTGATTGACCAGGAATTCCGAACCGAGATTCGAGGTCATGATGATCAGCGTGTTGCGGAAATCGACGGTGCGGCCCTGACCGTCGGTCAGGCGGCCGTCATCGAGCACCTGCAACAGCACGTTGAAGACATCCGGATGGGCCTTTTCGATCTCGTCGAACAGCACGACCTGGTAGGGCCGCCGCCGCACCGCTTCGGTGAGCGCCCCGCCCTCGTCGTAGCCGACATAGCCGGGAGGCGCGCCGATCAGCCGCGATACCGAATGCTTCTCCATGTATTCGGACATGTCGAGGCGCACCATCGCGGTCTCGTCGTTGAAGAGATACTCCGCCAGGGCTTTTGTCAGTTCGGTCTTGCCGACGCCGGTGGGCCCCAGGAACATGAACGATCCCATCGGCCGGTTCGGATCCTGCAAGCCCGCCCGCGAACGGCGCACGGCGGTTGCAACCGCATGCACCGCTTCGGCCTGGCCGACCACGCGCTGGCCGAGGCTCGCCTCCATTTTCAGGAGCTTGTCCTTTTCGCCTTCCAGCATCTTGTCGACGGGCACGCCGGTCCAGCGCGAGACCACCTGCGCGATGTGGTTGGCGGTGACCGCCTCCTCCATCATCTCGGCGTTCTCGTTGGCCTCGATGTCGACGAGCTTCTTCTCAAGCTCGGGAATCCGGCCATAGGCCAGTTCGCCCGCGCGCTGGAATTCGCCGCGGCGCTGGGCGTTGGCGAGTTCGA
>NZ_JBAVCF010000397.1:0-11726 GCF_049586575.1 Bradyrhizobium sp. | reverse complement strand
CCGCGATCCTGCTCGCGGTCGGCCTGTACCAGTCGGCGATGGCACCCGAAGACTATCAGCAGGGCGCTACCGTGAAGATCATGTTCATTCACGTGCCGAATGCCTGGCTGTCGATGTTCGTCTGGGGCGTGATGAGTCTTGCTGCGCTCGGCACGCTGGTGTGGCGGCATCCGCTCGCCGACGTCGCCGCGAAGGCCGCAGCTCCGATCGGCGCTGCCTTCACCTTTCTCGCGCTGGTGACGGGCTCCCTGTGGGGCCGGCCGATGTGGGGCACGTATTGGGAGTGGGACGCACGGCTGACATCGGTTTTGATCCTGTTCCTGATGTATCTCGGCCTGATCGCGCTGTGGCGGGCGGTCGAAGACCCTTCGCGGGCCGCGCGCGCCGCCGCCGTGCTGACGCTGGTCGGCGCCATCAATCTTCCGATCATCAAATTTTCGGTGGACTGGTGGAACACGCTGCATCAGCCCGCTTCGGTGATGCGGATGGGCGGGCCGGCGCTCGATCGCGCCTTCCTGATTCCACTCCTGGTGATGGCGCTGGCGTTCTCTCTTTTGTTCATCACGCTGCACCTGGCGGCGATGCGCAATGAAATCCTGCGCCGCCGTGTGCGCGCGATGCAGATGATCCAGGTGGCGCAAGCCGGCCGGCGTCGGGCCTGACGCCATGTCGCTTGGCCCTTATACGACCTTCATCGTCACCTCCTATCTGGTGGTGCTGGCGGTCGTGGTGTTGCTGATCGCGTGGATTGCGATCGACTATCGCCGCCAGAAGCGGCGCTTGAGCGAACTTGAGTCCGACGGGATTAGCCGCCGCTCCGGACGCAGCACGACGGACAGGACATGAGCGCACCCACATCCAACGACGCACCGCGACGTCAGCGCTGGTTGATGGCGCTGCCGCTTGTCGTCTTCGCAGCGCTCGCTGCGATCTTCTGGTTTGCGCTCGGCGACGGCGACCCTTCGCGCATTCCATCCGCTCTGATCGGCCATCCCGCGCCACAAACCCCGTTGCCGCCGCTTCAGGGACTTGCCAGCGATGGCGCGCCGATCCCGGGCCTCGATCCCAGCGTCTTCAAAGGCAAGGTGAGCCTCGTCAATGTCTGGGCGTCGTGGTGCGTGCCCTGTCACGACGAAGCTCCGTTGTTGACCGAGCTTGGTCGCGACTCGCGGCTGCAAATTGTCGGCATCAACTACAAGGATTCCGCCGACAACGCGCGACGCTTTCTCGGCCGCTACGGCAACCCGTTCCGCATTGTCGGCGTCGACGCCAATGGCCGCGCGTCGATCGAATGGGGCGTCTACGGCGTGCCGGAGACCTTTATCGTCGGGCGCGAGGGCACAATCATGTACAAGCTGGTCGGCCCGGTAACGCCAGACAACATCAACACCGTCCTCCGCACCGAGATCGACAAGGCGCTGAAGGCGGGTTCCTGAGCCGAGCTAGCCTGGCTGGCCGTACCGCGATTCCAGCGACAGATTGTGAAACAACCGCTTGCTGACAAGGTGGAGGAAATAAAAGCCGAAGCTGACGATGCCGGCAATGCGGAGCGGCACCATTGAGCCCGTGGAGATCATCTGGCCGACACGGAACCGTCTGCTGCGCTTGCGCTGCAACAGAAAGGGCTGCGGGGCTAACGGCTGAGCGGACCGCGGCTCAATTGGTATCCCTGCTTACGTCGCCTTCCGCCGCGTCGCTCGCCTGCAGCGACACAGGCTCAAGATGGAAGCGCTTGATCAGCGGCATCTGGATGACCGCGAACGCCATGGTCAGCGGGATCACGCCGAACGCCTTGAAGCCAACCCAGAAATCGGTGCTCTGCGTCCGCCAGATGACCTCGTTCAGGATTGCCATTGCGAAAAAGAACAGCGCCCATCGCAGTGTGAGAATGCGCCAGCCCTGCGGGGTGAGGTTGAACATCTGATCGAACAGAACAGCGATGAAGGAGCGCCCGAACAGAAGGCCGCCGCCGAGGACCAGCGCAAACAGGCCATAGATGATGGTGGGCTTGACCTTGATAAAGGTCTCGTCATGCAGCACCAGCGTGAGCGTGCCGAACACGATGACGACAATGCCCGTGACGAGCGCCATCAGCGGTACGTGCCGCGTCACGAGATAAGAAGCGAGCATTGCCGCGATGATCGCCACCATGAAAGCGCCGGTTGCGACAAACAAATGGAACTTGGCATTCGCGATAAAGAAGACGAGCAAGGGCCCCAATTCGATGGCGAGCTTGAACAGTGGATGCGGCTTGGTCTTGTCCATCATTAAACCTTCGTTGCCGTCATCATCCGCGAAAGCGGATGATCCAGTACTCCGAGACGCCTTGTGACTACCCATGCCTCGGCCTACTGGATGCCCCGCCTTCGCGGGGCATGACAAGAGAAACCTATCCGTCGATCCCTGCGATGGCTTTTGCGAAATCTCCCGCCGTGAAGGGCGCGAGATCGTCGATGCTTTCGCCGACGCCGATGAAGTGGACTGGCAATTTGTATTTCTCGGCCAGCGCCACCAGGATTCCTCCCCGAGCGGTGCCGTCGAGTTTGGTCATTACAAGGCCGGTGACGCCAGCGATACGATGAAATGCCTCGACTTGCGAGAGTGCGTTTTGTCCCACGGTGGCGTCCAACACCAATAGAACTGCATGCGGCGCTGAGTCATCGACCTTCCGGATCACACGAACGACCTTTTCCAGCTCGTTCATCAACTCGGCCTTGTTTTGCAGCCGCCCTGCCGTATCGATCAGCAGCACGTCGCACTTCTCGTCGCGCGCCTGCGATAGCGCGTTGAAGGCAAGGCTTGCAGAGTCCGAGCCTTGCGCCCCCGCAACAACCGGCGATTTGGTCCGTTCGCCCCAGACCTTCAACTGTTCGATCGCGGCCGCGCGGAACGTGTCGCCCGCGGCCAGCATCACCTTGCGGCCCTCGGTGGCAAACTTTGCCGCCAGCTTGCCGATGGTGGTTGTCTTGCCAGAGCCGTTGACCCCGACAACCAAAATGACAAAAGGCTTTTTCGTTTCGTCGATCGTCAAGGGCGTTGCAACCGGCGCCAGCACCTTTTCAACCTCGGTTGCAACCACGGCCTTCACTTCGTCGGCCGAGATCGACTTGTCGTAGCGGCCGTGGCCTACGGCGGCGGAAATTCTCGCGGCGACCTCGGTTCCGAGATCGGCGCGCAGCAGCACATCCTCGATATCCTCGAGCATGGTGCTATCGAGCTTGCGCTTGGTCACGAGATCGGCAACCGCCGTCCCGAGCGAGCTCGATGTGCGCTTCAATCCGCTGGATAGCCGCCGCCACCAGCTCTGTTTAGGTGCTTCCTCAGTCATGGCGGGGTGTGTTAGCCGTTTCGAGCCATGAACGAAAGTCTTGAAAGTTTCAACCGAACGATTGACGTTCCCCAACTGACGGCGGAGGAAATCCTGGCTCGCGTGCTTCACCGCGACGGGTTGATGCTGGTGATCGACAAGCCGGCGGGGCTTCCCGTTCACCGGGGCCCGAAAGGCGGCCCGAATCTGGAAGCATCGTTCGATGCGTTACGGTTCGGCCTGCCACGCCCGCCGGTGCTGGCGCATCGACTCGACAAGGACACGTCCGGTTGCCTCGTGCTCGGACGGCATCGCAAGGCCACGGCATCACTCGGGCTTTTGTTCAAGCACGGCAAGATTTCAAAAACCTATTGGGCCGTCGTCGAGGGGGGCCCCGCCCAGGCCGAAGGCACGATCGACATGCCGCTCGGCCGGCTCAACGCCGAGCGCGGCTGGTGGCAGAAGGTCGACCCCGATGGGCAACAGGCGGTGACGAACTGGAAGGTGATGGGACGTGGCGATGGCCTCACCTGGTTGGCGCTTGAGCCCGTCACAGGCCGCACCCATCAACTGCGCGTGCATTCGGAGGCTCAGGGCTGGCCAATTGTCGGCGACAATATTTACGGCAACGGCCCGCGCTTCGGCGAGCCGCGCCTGCATCTGCACTCCCGCGAGATCGGGATTCCCATTTCAAAGAACAAGGAACCGGTGCGCGTGGTGGCGCCGGCGCCGGAACATATGCGGGAGCGCTTGCGCGCCTGCGGATGGAATGGCGAATAAGTAGCCGCTAACTGAGCCGTCATCACCCGCGCCAGGGGTTCGCCGGGGCTGGGTTCATGGGGCGCCGAAGCTCTAGCGAAGTCGGCAAGCGGGTGATCCAGTATCCGGGAGACGCCAGTGATAAGCCGAAGGGCCGCAACATACTGGGTCGCCCGGTCAGGCCGGCCGATGACATCTGAGCCGGACGACCAGCCGCTGAGCTAGACCGCTAGCCGCGCGCCATCGTGGCCTGCGATCGCAAGCCGCCGCAACGTTCCCGGCATTTCGCCGCGGATAGCAACCGGCAGGAAGTGTTCGGTGCGCCCTTGCGTCGCGCTTTCGATCAACACCTCACGAACTCGGCCGATCTCTGCTTGAAGGCGTTTCGCCAACGCGACATCGCCCGCGGCGCGCAAACGCCTGGCGCGATCCCTGATCAAAACGCCCTCGACCGGCGGCATGCGGGAGGCGGGCGTGCCCGGGCGCGGCGAATAGGGAAACACATGCAGGAAGGTCAGACCGCATTCCTCCACGAGATCGAGCGAGCGGATGAACATCTCTTCCGTCTCGGTCGGGAAGCCCGCGATAATATCGGCGCCGAGGGTGATATCGGGCCGCAGGCGCCGCACCTCCGCGCAAAAATCGATCGACTGTTGCCGGGAGTGACGGCGCTTCATCCGCTTCAGAATGAGGTCGTCGCCGGACTGCAGCGAAAGATGCAGATGCGGCATCAGCCTTTGGTCGGCAGCGAGCACATCCAACAGATCGTGATCGACCTCGATCGAGTCGACCGAGGAAATGCGCAGTCGTTTCAGTTCGGGCACCTGCCGCAAAATCTGCCTGGTCAATTGACCGAGTTTCGGCGCGCCTTCGAGATCCGCGCCATAGCTTGTGAGATCGACCCCGGTCAGCACGATCTCGGGATGACCGCGTTCGACCAGCGCGCGGACCTGCGCGACCGCCGCCTCGACCGGCACCGAGCGCGAATTGCCGCGGCCGAACGGAATGATGCAGAACGTACAGCGATGATCGCATCCGTTCTGGACCTGCACGAAAGCGCGCGGCAGGCCGTTTTGCAATCCTTCCAGAACCGGCGTCGCCATCTGGCGGACCGACATGATGTCGGTGACCGCAATCTTGTCGGTTACTTCGATCTTGTGCGTGCCGGCTCCGTCAAACGCGGCGCGCGCACGCCGCCAGGCATCGCCTCGCATCTTGTCGTCATTACCGACGACCCGGTCGACCTCCGCCATATCGGCGAACATCTGCGCCTGGGTCTGCGCCGCGCAGCCGGTGACGACGATGCGCAACGAGGGCCGTTCGCGCTTGAGCCGGCGGATCGACTGCCGCGCCTGCGCGACCGCCTCATTGGTGACCGCGCAGCTGTTGATGACGATGGTGTTATTGAGTCCGGCGCGCTCGGCCTCTGCGCGCAAAACCTCGGACTCGAAGGCGTTGAGGCGGCAGCCAAAGGTGACGACGTCAACGCTCATGCGACTGATGCGAATAACGCCGGATCGAACTGGCCTTCATATTCAAAGGCCGCCGGTCCGGTCATCAGGACGTGGTCGTCGCGGTCGCGCCACTCGATAGTGAGATCGCCGCCGGGCAAGGTAATTTGCACAGTCCGCTCGGTCCGCTTCAGTCGCGCGGCCGCGACCGCCGTGGCGCAGGCCGCCGAGCCGCAGGCCTTGGTCAGCCCCGCGCCCCGCTCCCAGGTGCGGATCGTTACGTGGTCGCGATCGACAATATGGGCGAGCGTAATGTTGGCGCGCTCGGGAAAGATCGGGTGGTTTTCAAGCAACGGCCCGAAGCGGCGGAGGTCATAGGCCTCAACGTCGTCGACCCAGAAAATCGCGTGCGGATTGCCCATGCTGACGACGGACGGTGTGTGTAAGATCGGCGCATCGATCGGGCCGATCTGCAGCTCGATGCCGCGCGTATCGCGAAATTCCTCGGCGAGCGGAATTTCCCGCCAGCCGAACTTCGGCGGCCCCATGTCCACCGTATAAAGATCGGCGGACGGTCCCTGCCAGCAATTCAGGAGCCCGGCGCTGGTCTCGAAGGTGACGGCATTTTGGCCGGAGGCCTCGAACACGCGGCGCGCGACGCAGCGCATGCCGTTGCCGCAGGCGCCGGCTTCCGAACCGTCATTGTTGTAGATGCGGATGAAGGCTTCCGTACCCTCAAGCCGCGGGGGCTGCAGCACCATCAGCTGATCGAAGGAAACCCCTTTTGGGGAGGCAACCGCGCGCGCCTCATCCGCCGTGACAGTGCCGGGCCGGTCGCGCAAATCGACCACGACGATCTCGTTGCCGATCCCGTTCATTTTCACGAAGCTATGGTTGGCGAGCGCGCTCATAAAGCCTGTCCGATCACGCTAGTACCGCTTTCGATCTGAAGTCCCTGAACAGCAAGCGGCAAATCGTCTCCAGAGACTTCAGATCGAAAGCGGTACTAGAATCGTGAATTTTTGAGTGCCCTTTGCTTTCCGAAGTTCGCAAAAGGTCTTGCTGAGGCGGTGCGCGAACTTCGGAAAGAGGGCACCAGCTTTATATGGCCAATAACACCGGATTAGCTAGATGTTGGTTTATCTGTGTCACCGCCCCCTGCCCGGCGGGGAGGCCCATGAAATATCCGTAAATATCTGTCATGGGACGAACGGCGCGCCGGCGTGTTAGATATCGAAGGCTCGCTCTGTCCGCATGATCCCGAACATTTCAGGCAAAAGCGCGGACGAAACGACGCCAAGGAGAATAGCCCGATGAATTGCCCTCGCTTGTTCCGCTTCGCCCTGGCCCCAGTAGCGGTGATCTTTGTGGGTATTGCCACAGCGCAAGCACAGGCGCCGGCGCCTTCCACGCCAGCCCCTTCGGCTACCCCTGCCCCGCCGCCGGCCGAAACCAAATCTCCGGGGGATTTGCCGTCGACCGCGCCGCCGGCACCCGCCCCTGCGCCGGTTCAGAAGGCGGACCCCTTCGGCGAGGAAATTACGCTGGCCCCGAAAACGGTGATTGTCACCAAGGGCACGGCGAACTGGGACACCGCGTTCGAGACGCTGCTCGGATCATTGAAGACGCTTTCGGCCGAGCTCGAGAAACAGGGCGGCAAAGTGGCCGGCAACTCGATGATCGTCTACACGTCCACGGACGACACCGGTTTCAGCTACCTGGCGGAGATACCGGTCGAAGCGGAACCGAAGAACCTGCCGAAGACGATCAGCGTCGCCAAGTCGCCCGAGGGCAAGGCGCTCAAATTCGTCCACCGCGGCTCGTATGACAACATGGACAACACGTACGAAGCCATCACCAATCATCTCGATGACAAGAAACTCGAAGCCAAAGACACCTTCATTGAGGAATACATCACCGATCCCCTGAAGACGCAGGAGGACAAGCTGGTGATCAATGTCTATGTGCCGCTGAAGTGAACGCCATGAGAAAGCGTATTTTGCTTCGCGCTTTCTGCCTCGCCGCTTCTGTTAGCGGCGCACCGTTCGCTGCGCACGCGCAGACGCCGGCGGCGCCGCCGGCCGTCATTTCGGTGACCGGCGAAGCCCGTATTTCCGTGCCGCCCGATCTGGCCCAGGTCGATGCCGGGGTGACCTCCGAAGCGAAGACGGCCCGCGAGGCTTCGGACGCCAACAACACGGCGATGGGCAAGGTGCTGTTGGCGCTGAAAGGCGCCGGCATCGACGAGAAGGATTACCAGACCTCGCGGCTGTCGTTGCAGGCGCAGAACTCGGTGGCCAGGCCCGGCGCGCCTCCCACCATCACCGGCTATCGCGCCAGCAACCGGGTGACGATCCGCCTGCACGACGTCGCCAAGGTTGCCAATGTCATCGATGCGCTGGTCACGGCCGGCGCCAACGAAATTGGCGGCGTCAATTTCATGGTGTCGCAGGCGTCAAAGCTGCTCGATGATGCGCGCCAGCAGGCGGTCGCCGATGCCCGCCGCAAGGCTGAGATCTATGCGAAAGCCGCCGGCGTCACGTTAGGAGCTCCCTTGAGCATTTCCGAAGAAGGCGCGGCACAACCGCTGTTCCGTGCCAGGATGGCGGCACCGATGGCAGCAAGCCCCGTGCCGATTGCACAGGGCGAAGAGACGCTGTCGATTACGGTCGGCATGACCTGGGCGATCAAGCCGGCACAATAAGATCATCGTCGCATCGTCGCCACGAACTCGAATACCCTCCCCCCTTGCGGGAGACGGTGAGAACGACAGCTAAATCTCCACCACCTGCCCCGGCTTGAGCGCGACGAAACGCTCGGGCGGAATCTTCGCTTCATCCAGCGCCTGCGCGAGCGCAATCACCGGCGCGTCGATCGCCTCGTCGGTCAGCTGGAAGGTGCCATGATGATGGGCGAGTGCCTGCGCCGCGCCACAATCGGCGAGCGCTTTCACAGCATCCGACGGGTTCATGTGCTGGTCCCGCATGAACCAGCGCGGCTCATAGGCACCGATCGGCAGGATCGCCAGCCGCAGCCGGCCGTGCGTCTCCGCAACGCGACGGAAATGCTTGCCATCGCCGTAACCGGAATCGCAGACGATGTAGAGTTTGCCAGCGCGGGTCTCCAGCACGAAGCTCGCCCACAGCGCGCGATTGCGGTCGAACATTCCGCGCGCCGACCAGTGCCGGGTCGGCACCAGCGTAACCGCGATGCCGCCACCGAGTTCGACGCGTTGATGCCAGTCGAAGGCTTCGGCCTTGATCGCGTCATCGTAACTCCGCATCGTCACATCGTTGCCGAGCGGCGTGATCACCCGTGGAGAAAATTTCGCCGCCAGTCTTGAGAGCGTCGCGACATCGAGATGATCGTAATGACCGTGCGATACCAATAAGACGTCGATGTTTGGCAGCGCCTCGAAAGCGATACCGGGATCGTTGCGCCGCTTCGGCCCGGCAAAGGAAAATGGCGAGGCGCGCATCGACCATACGGGATCGACCAGAATATTGAGCGCGGCGGTCTGGATCAGCCAGCTTGCGTGTCCCACAAATGACAGCCGCGCCTTGTCCCCCTCGACACGCTTGGGCGGGGTGTCGGCGTAAGGACTCGGCGCCCATTCCGGCCAACGCTGGCGCTGGCGGTCCCGGCTGAATTGCCAGCGCAACACGCTACGGAGGGATTTCGGCGGCACGCCGTCGGGATCGAAGAACCGTTCGCCATCGAAATGGTCGGACGGCGGGCCGGAATAGGCTGGCATATGGGAATCCGGACCAGACAGGGCGTTGATCACCGCTCTATCATCATCTCGCGACTTTTTTCACGCAAATCGGCTCACCCTTCGGGACACTTGTGCAGTCCCAATCGGGACCAAAGCCCGTCGCGGCCCTAAAGTTGGGATATCGAACAAAAATGAAGGCCATCAGACCGAGCACGACGAGGCCGAATACGACGCCCAACACGTCACCACGCTTCGGAACCCACGGAGCCAATTGCATACTACCATTATAGTGCAGACCGGGCCGCGCTGTGTCGGCTTTCGACTGTACCGTTAATGATTTGCGAATTGCCGTTCCGACAAGTTTCCTTGACTTTTCACCTCTGGGGGCGCTTAACCTGCGCGAATTCATCGGAAAGATTTTCTTTTCGACCCGCCGACCGGCCCAGGAGGCCGGAGGCCAACGCCCGACAGCGCGATGCGCCCTCGGGCGCAAAATTGTTTGGAGCAACGGCCTTGTTCGACAATCTGTCGGAAAAGCTTGGTGGCATTCTCGATCGGCTGACGCGGCGCGGGTCGTTGACGGAAGCCGATGTCGATGCGGCGATGCGCGAGGTGCGTCGCGCCTTGCTCGAGGCCGACGTTTCGCTCGACGTGGTCCGCAGCTTTACTGAAAGGGTCCGCGAGCAGGCGATCGGCGCCACCGTCGTCAAGTCGGTCACCCCCGGCCAGATGGTGGTGAAGATCGTTCACGACGAGCTGGTCGCAACCCTTGGTTCCGACGGCCAGAGCATCGACCTCAACGCGGTGCCGCCGGTCGCGATCATGATGGTCGGCCTGCAAGGCTCCGGCAAAACCACCACGACCGCAAAACTCGCTCGGCGCTTGACCCAGCGCGACAAGCGCAAGGTGCTGATGGCCTCGCTTGACATCTACCGCCCGGCAGCGATGGAACAGCTTGCGGTGCTCGGGCGCGATCTCGATATCCCGACGCTGCCGATTGTCGCCGGGCAGAAGCCGGCACAGATCGCCAAGCGCGCGCTCGAAGCCGGCAAGCTCGGTGGCTACGACGTCGTGCTGCTCGATACCGCCGGCCGCACCACGCTCGACGAAGAGATGATGAGCGAGGCCGCCGAAATCAAAGCGGTCGCCAATCCGCATGAAGTACTGTTGGTGGCGGATTCGCTCACCGGCCAGGACGCGGTAAATCTCGCACGTGCGTTCGACCAGCGCGTCGGACTGACCGGCATCGCGCTGACACGTGTCGACGGCGATGGCCGTGGCGGCGCCGCACTGTCGATGCGCGCGGTCACGGGAAAGCCGATCAAGCTGATCGGCACCGGCGAAAAGACCGACGCGCTGGAAGATTTTCACCCGAGCCGCATTGCCGGCCGCATCCTCGGCATGGGCGACGTGGTCTCCCTGGTCGAGAAGGCCGCCGCCAATATCGACGCCGAAAAGGCTGCGCGCACGGCCGAGCGGATGCGCAAGGGCCAGTTCGACCTCTCCGACATGCGTGAGCAGTTGCTGCAGATGGCGAATATGGGCGGCATCTCGGGCCTGATGGGGATGATGCCCGGCGTTTCGAAAATGAAAAGCCAGATCGCAAACGCCGGGATCGACGACAGGATTTTGAAACGCCAGGTCGCGCTGATCGATTCGATGACGCGGCAAGAGCGCAAGAGCCCCGACATTCTCAAGGCAAGCCGCAAGAAGCGGATCGCGGCTGGCGCCGGCGGCAAGGTCGAAGATCTCAACAAGCTCTTAAAGATGCACCGGAACATGGCCGACATGATGAAGGCCATGAGCTCAGGCAAGCGCGGCCCGCTTGCCGGCATTGCGCAAGCGATGGGCTTTGGCGGCGGCATGCCGACGCCAGAACAGATGAAGGCGATGGCCGAGAAGATGCCGCAAGGCACGGGCCCCGGCGGCATGCCCGCGCTGCCCAAAGATATTCCCGCCGGCCTTCGCACCGGCTTGCCGAATTTGCCGGGACTGACCGGCCTGCCCAACAAGCCGACCTTGCCGGGCCTCGGCGGCTTTCCAGGCCTGGGCAAGAAGAAATAACCAAGAGATCAATTTCACCCTTATTCGAACCGACACATCAAGGAGAACTCAATGGCCGTCGTTATCCGCCTTGCTCGCGCAGGCACCAAGAAGCGTCCCGTCTATCACGTCGTCGTTGCCGACTCGCGCTTCCCGCGCGACGGCCGCTTCATCGAGCGTCTGGGCCATTTCAACCCGCTCCTGCCCAAGGACAACACCGAGCGGCTGAAGCTCGATATGGACAAGCTCAAGGCCTGGCTCGCCAAGGGCGCGCAGCCGTCGGACCGCGTGATGCGTTTCCTCGACGCTGCCGGCGTGAAGAAGCGCGAAAAGCGCAACAACCCGGAAAAGGCCGTGCCGCGCAAGGAGCGCAAGGCGCAGGCGGAAGCCGCCGCGAAGTCGGCGTAAGCCGCTCGGCGCGCGACGGTGCCCGCACAGGTCTGCGTCGCCC
>NZ_JBAVCF010000396.1:0-3014 GCF_049586575.1 Bradyrhizobium sp. | reverse complement strand
GACATGAACTGGATGCAGGTCGAACAAAAGCTGCAGCAGGACGGCCGCGCCGTCGTGCCAGTGGGAAGCACGGAGCAGCACGGGTATCTGCGTCTGACGGTCGACGCGATCTTGGCCGAGCGCGTCGCCTGCGAGGCCGCGGAGCCGCTCGGCGTGCCCGTGTTTCCCGTTCTCAGTTATGGCATCACGCCCTACTTCCGCCGCTATCCGGGCAGCATCAGCCTTCGTTTAGACACGTACCAGCGTATCGTCGCCGACATCCTCGAAAGCCTCGCCGGCACCGGGTTCACGCGCATCCTCTTTGTGAACGGCCACGGCGGCAATATTCCGGGAGGTTCGATCCTGCAGGAGTGGATGAACGATCACGCGGGAATAACCGTGAAGTGGCACAACTGGTGGAACGCACCGAGGACGGCCGCCGCAGTGGCCGCCATCGATTCCGTCGCGTCGCACGCGTCTTGGATGGAAAACTTTCCGTGGACGCGCATAGCGGGCGTGAAACTTCCGGATGGCCAAAAGCCGATGATCGACATCGCACGCATGCGCATGATGGACGCCGCTAGCGTCCGGGCGTACTTGGGCGATGGCAATTTCGGCGGCGAGTATCAGAAGCCCGACGACCAGATGATGAGAGTGTGGAGCGCTGGTGTCGAAGAGACGCGCGAGGCCCTCGAGGGTCCGTGGCAGTGACTTTCGGCGGAGCCATCTCGCCGGAGCGAGTTTTGGTTTGGGGTGCGGGGGCGATTGGTGGCACAGTCGCCGCTTACCTCCGCCGCGCCGGTCTTGATGTGACCGTCGTGGACGCAAACGCGGCTCACGTGCAGGCGATCGGCGAACGTGGCGTTGCCATCACCGGCCCGATCGAGACGTTTGCGCAGCCGCTGCCGGCATTTACTCCGGACAAACTTGTAGGCGGTTGGGACACATTCTTTCTGTGCGTGAAGGCGCAGAACACGGAGGCCGCCGCGCGACAGCTAATGCCGCACCTCGCCGAGGATGGCGTCGTCGTGTCGCTGCAGAATGGCTTCAACGAGCTGACGATTGCCGAGACAATTGGTCGCGAGCGCACGATGGGGGCCTTTATCAACTTCGGCGCCGATCTGCTGGAACCCGGCGTCGTGCACTTCGGAGGCCGCGGCGCGGTCGTGGTTGGCGAACTGGACGGCAGCAATACGCCGCGCCTGACGCGCGTGCACCGTGCGTTGCAAAAGTTTGACCCGGCCGCGATCACCACCGACAACATCTGGGGCTATCTCTGGGGCAAGATGGGCTACGGCGCTCTGCTTTTCGCCGGCGCTCTCACTCCGGCCAGCATCGTCGAAGTGCTCGACTCGCGGGACGCGCGACCAGCGCTCACGGCGCTGGCGCGGGAAGTGATGGCAGTGGCCGCGGCAGAGGGCATTACCCCAATGGGCTTCAACGGCTACGATCCCGCAGCGTTCGGTCCGAATGGAACCGGCGCAAAGATAGACGCATCCTTCGACGCGATGGTGGCCTTCAATCGCCGCTCGGCAAAGACGCACAGTGGTATCTGGCGTGACATTGTCGTTCACCACCGCAAGACCGAATGCGACGCGCAGTTCGCACCCATCTTGAAGCTGGCGCGCCGCTCCGGCATTGCCATTCCCCGCGTGGAACGCCTGGTGCTGCTGATGCGCGAGGTGGAGAGCGGTACTCGCGCGCAGATGCTCGATAATCTGGCGCAGCTGGACGGTTAGTTCGTTCTTCATTTATGTTTAAATCGGCGAGAACAAATATTCAGAACGCTGGCCCACTCTATGCAAATTCGTTTTGACGGGCGAACGGCAATTGTGACTGGAGCCGCGCACGGCTTCGGCCGCAGCATCGCGCTAAATTTTGCCGGCCTGGGTGCGCGCGTGGCTGCCTGCGACGTGCTGAAATCCGAACTCGATGAAACGGCGCAGCTGGCGAAAGAACAAGGAACGCCGCTGGAAGTCCGCGTCCTCGACGTGAGCAATCGCGGGGCGGTGCATGCCATGGTCGCGAAGACATGGAAGGCCAGCGGCCGCATCGACATCCTGGTGAACGATGCGGGCGGCGTGATGGGCCAAGTCGGCCGGCCGCTCGAGGAAGTGTCTGATGCCGACTGGCGCGCCATCTTTGCCGTAAATCTCGACGGCGCTTTTTACTGCAGCCAGGCAGTCGCGCCAACAATGAAGGCGGCGCGCTACGGCCGCATCATCAATATCTCGAGCGGCGCCGGCCTTGGCATCAGCCTTACGGGAATTCAGGCGTACGCCTCGGCCAAGGCCGGACAGATCGGCCTGACGCGGCAGCTTGCGCATGAACTCGGGCCGTGGGGCATCACCGTAAACAATGTGGCTCCCGGTTTCGTCCGCTCCAACCCCACCACCGAAAAGCAGTGGGAGGCATATGGCGAAGACGGGCAACGCCGGCTCGTTGAAAATATTGCGTTGAAGAGGCTCGGTTCGCCGCAGGACATCGCCAACGGCGTCTTGTTTTTTGCGAGCGAGCACGCCGGTTGGATCACCGGTCAGACGCTGTCGATCGACGGCGGACGGTAAGTTCGGGACAAGATGAGGAGCACTGCTATGTCGAGTCAGGCGCTGAAGGTGGGTGCGCTCTCCGCGGCACGCGGAGAGAAGCGTTACGGCGTGAACGAGTTTTCGGTGCAGGGTCAGCCTTATCGGCTTCCGATGTGGCTCATCAACGGAAATCGCGACGGGGGAAACGTCGACGGCCCGACCCTCGTCGTGACGGGCGGCGTGCACGCCGCCGAATACGCGAGCATCGCGGCGGCACTTGAGTTCGGCCGCTCTCTGGACCCCGCGAACTTGCGCGGCCGAGTCATCGTCGTGCCCGTTATGAACATGCCCGCGTTCACGGCCCGCTCCATTTATGTCTGTCCGCTCGACGGCCGGAATCTTAATCGCGTGTTTCCTGGCGATGCAAGCGGCACCGCCTCCGAGCAAATCGCCGATTGGGTGTTCCGCAACGTCATCTCGCGGGCCGACTACTACGTGGACCTGCAT
>NZ_JBAVCF010000395.1:0-8054 GCF_049586575.1 Bradyrhizobium sp. | reverse complement strand
CCCCCGACTTGCTCGGGCAGGCGGGGGGTCGATCACAACCGAGCCGCGGCACGGGAAGAGAAAATGCGCCGCGCGCTGTTTTCCTTTTCAAAGACGCAGCCGTCAGGCGAAAGCAGGGGCGGTTCGTGAAGCGGCTCGATGCAGAAAGCCTCGTATAGTTAAAAGAGCCGAAACGCCGCGCGCAAAGTTGCCACGAACGGCGAAACCGCGTTGCAAGTTCGCAGCGCTATGATGCGACCTTCATAACGGCCGGCCGATCGCGTCATCGATCGCCGAACACCAATAAAGCGGGGAAAACCATGCGCGGGCTGCTCCTGACCACATCGATTGTTTTCATACTCTCGTTCGCCTCCAGCTTTGCGGGCGCGGGCCCGCGAGTGATCACGGTCGATCCGGCTGCCGCCGAGGTGCCGCCGGGCTTCGAGACTTATCGCGGCTTTATTTACGACCTGTCCGAGAACGTGGACCGCAAGGACAGCGCCGCGATTACCGATCTCCTGAAGCGCCAGCTCGACGTCGTCGAGAGCGTCGGATTGAGCCCGAAGGTGCTGCAATTTTTCCACACCGTTCCGATCGTCGCCAGCGAGATGGGATGCACCGACCTCGGAGCCGCAATCGCCTGCTATGGTACGGTGCCTCCGGAAACGTCCGCGCGTAACCGCACCTTCACGATTTGGGACTCCAACAACATGCGCTGGAGCAACCCGAACTTCGTCGATCTGGCGGCGGACGCCGGCACCGGCGTCATCAAGCTGCGTCCGAACATGCTGAAATATGCGCAGGACCCCATCATCCTGCACGAGTTGCTCCACGCCTACCACGCCAAGCTGATGGCGGGAGGGCTTGAGAATCTCGGCATCAGGGCCTGGCACGCCAAGGCCGTGAGCAAGAACGTCTTCCCCAAGGAAGAGTATGCGATGACGAACCCGCAGGAATTCTTCGCGGTGACCGCGAGTGTTTTCCTGGCCGGCAAGGAATCCATCCACGAGCCGCACACCCGCGCGCGGCTGAAGGAAAAGCTGCCGAAATATTACAAATTTCTGGTCGAGCTGTTTGGCTTCGATCCCGAGCCGTCCAGCGAAACGCCGGTGGCCGATTCGTCCAAGCCGGCAGATAGCGCTGCGATGTCCCCGGCGGACGGCACCTGATCTCGCTTGGACCGGACTTGAACCGGTCTTGAACGGACTTGGCCGGCATCGGATCGCCCGGTGCCGGCCTCGCTAATTCAGTCTGTTCGCCGGCTCATTCGATCTTGATGTCGGCGTATTTGACGACCTTCGCCCACTTCTCGGTCTCGGCCTTGATCATCGCGCCAAAGTCTTCCGGCCTGGTGATCAGCGGTTCGCCGCCGAGCTCGACCAGGCGCTTCCTGACCTCGGGCTCCGCCAGCACCGCATTGATCTCATGGTTCAGCTTGGCGATGATTTCCGGCGGCGTTTTGGCCGGCGCACCCATCCCGAACAGCGCGCTTGCTTCATAACCGGGAACCGTCTCGGCGACGGTCGGAATGTCAGGCAGCTGCGACGAGCGCTCTGCCGTGGTCACGGCCAGTGCCCGCAACGCGCCGCCGCGGATGTGTCCGATGATCGAGGGCATATTGTCGAACATCACCTGGACGCGGTTGCCGAGCAGGTCGGTGGTCGCGGGCGCCGCGCCCTTGTAGGCGACATGCAGCATCTTCGCGCCGGTCATCGCCATGAACATTTCGCCGGACAGATGCACCGACGTGCCGTTGCCTGACGAGGCCAGATTCACCTTGCCGGGATTGGCCTTCACATAGGCGATGAATTCGGCGACAGTTTTGGCGGGCACTTCCTTGGCTACCGTCATCACGTTCGGCACGCGAAGAAAACTGGCGACCGGCGCAATGTCCTGGAGGAAATTGAAGCTGAGGTTGGCGTAGAGCGAGGTGTTGATGAAATTGGCCGGGTTGACCAACAGCACCGTGTAGCCGTCGGGATCGGCTCTGACCACAGTTTCGGTGCCGATGTTATTCCCTGCGCCGGGCTTGTTCTCGATCACGAATTGCTGGCCGAGACGCTCCGACAGTTTTTGTCCGATCAGGCGGGCGATGATGTCGGTGGAACCGCCGGCCGGATAGCCGACGATGAATCGGACCGGTCGCGCCGGATAATCCCGCGCCGACGCCGGGCCGACGGGTGCCGCCAAAGCGCACAGGCCGAATGCCAACAGAGCCATCGCGGTGCGGCGTGAAGCCATGCGTTCCCCCCCTCTCGTCTCTTATTGAATGAGCCCGGTCCGTCGTTGTAACAAACAAAATCATGCGCAACCAGCACTGCGCGACTACGACGAAAGGACTGCTGGTGCGGCGCAGCGATTGTTTGCGAACTTCTGAATCGGAGCTCTGGATGCCGGTCAAGGTCAACGCGCTCGATCATATCGTGATCAATGTCGCCGACGTCGCCCGCTCCGTCGAGTGGTACCGGAAGGTGCTGGGCATGGAGGTCAAGGTATTCGATCCCGGCCATGGCAAGCCGGTCAGGACGTCGTTGGCGTTCGGTCACCAGAAGATCAACGTGCGGCCGCGCGGCGCCGACAAGGTCGAGTGGTTCACCGCCGACCATGAAATGCCCGGCAGCGATGACCTGTGTTTTCTCACCTCGAGTACGCCGGAACAGGTGGTGGCGCATCTGACGGCGTGCGGGGTCGCGATCGAGGAAGGCCCGGTGACGAAACAGGGCGCCCGCGGGGCGTTACGATCGGTTTATTGCCGCGATCCCGACGGCAGCCTGATCGAGATTTCGTCGTATGAGGGTGAGGCGGTCTGAGCGACTATCAATACGCTCCGAGCGTCACCGGCCGGAAGGCGTGCAGGAGATGCACGTCGAGCTTGCCTTCCATCTGCTCCATGGTTGCTAACGCCTTGGCGTGGGTAAACTGCACCCGGTGGGGACGCGCTTCGATAAGCGCGGCGTAGATGTCGACGATCGTCGTCAGTCGCACGATGTCGCTGATCTGGTTGCTGCGCAGGCCGTCGGGGTAACCGGTGCCGTCCAGAAGCTCGTGATGATGCAGGACGACGTCCAGCATCTCCGGCGGATAGCCGCCCTGCGCGACCAGCGCCTCATAACCGAGACGCGGGTGCTTGCGGATTTCGCTCATCTCCTCTTCGTCGAGCAGACCCGGCTTGTCCAGAATGGCGGTCGGGACGAATGCCTTGCCGACATCGTGCAGAAGCGCTGCCCGCACCAGGCGACGCTGGTCGTCCTCGCGCATGCCAAGATGCTGCGCAAAGGCAACGGCAAAGCCGGTCACGAACAGGCAGTGACGGTAGGTGTCCGCGTGGTGACAGCCGACGTTCGTCAACCACTCCCGCAGCGATGAATGCTTGATTGCCTTGAGAATCTTGTTTTCGGCCTGAACAATGTCGCTGAATTTCAGCGGCTCTCCCGCCGGAAGCTTCTGGAAAATCTTGACCATCACCTCATGGGCGGCGGCCACGCCCCGGTTCAGGGTGCGCCCCCGCTCGGTCGCGTCGAATCCCTGGCTGTCAGGGAAGGCGGCGCGGATGCGCTGCAGGAGGCCGGCCGCATCGAACGGCCGCGATATCGTGTCGGTGGCGCCAAGCGCCCACGCCTGCATCGACCCATGATGAAGTGCATCGGCCAGCACGAACAGCCGCGGCATCGCGCGGTAGGATTCATGCTGCAACTTGTTTCGCACCCGCTGCACGCTTTCGGCGGAACGCAGATTGATATCGACCACGATGCCGGAGATCTGATCGGCCGGCGCGTCGGGAAGTTCCGACATCGAAACGGTGTGTACCTCGCTGACCGATTGAAGGATGCGCTCCAACTCGCGGCTTTGTTCCTGGTTGTCGGACGCCAGCAACAGGCGGCGCTTTGGGGCTTGAGCTGACATGGACCCTCATTGGACGGTGCGGACAGGTGAGCCACAACTTAACCGAGAAGACATTCCCCGAGGCTTAAGAGAGATCGTGAACAGGCGGCTTTTGTTGAAGGTAAAATTTGAATGAACGCGTTCGGCCGTAAAAAAGCCGCCGGAGGAAAACCCTCCGGCGGCTGGCAATTGTCGTTGGTTTGAAGGGTCTTAGGCCTTCATGCCCGCCTTGACCGCTTCCGCTGATATCGGCAACGAGCGCACGCGCGCGCCGCAGGCGTTGAAGATCGCATTCCCCAGTGCGGGCGCGATCACGGTCACCGCCGGCTCGCCGACACCGGTGGCGTGTTCGCCGTTGGCGATCACATGCACCTCGAGGTCCGGGGTCTGGCTCATTCGCAAGGGCGTGTAGGTATCGAAGTTGGTTTGTTCGAGACCGCCGTCCTTCAGCGTCGCCTTTTCGTACAGCGCAAGCGATACTCCCCACAACGCCGCACCCATGGCCTGGGCGCGGACGTTGTCAGGATGCACCTGCGTGCCGACGTCGGTGGCCAATGTCAGTTTCTTGACCTTGACCTCGCCGCTTGGCGCAACCGCAACATGGGCCACACAAGCGGTCCAGCTTGCCGTTGCTCTTTCCTGCGACGAGACGCAGGCGACGCCCATGCCTTCGCCTTTCGGCAACGGCTTGGTGCCGTAACCGGAGAGCCCCACGGCTGCGAGCAGCGTGTTACGCAGCCGCTGCGCGCCGCCGTTGTTGGCGCCCTTGCCATCGAGCAGGGCAATCCGGAATTGCACCGGATCCTTGCCCGCCGCATGAGCGAGTTCGTCGATCATGCTTTCGACCGCCCAGAAGGTCCAGCCGGGCGCCACCGAGCGCAATTGGCCCGAGGGTGTCGCGGTCTGCGCCATCTCGTTGAGAATGGCGCGGACATTGTGGTTGGGCACGGAATAGAAGAAATCCGCACCGTTCACGGTGAACGCATCGAGTGCGCCCTTCTTGTCGACCGACGGCGACAGGAAGGCAGGAATGCCCCATCGCTTGGTCGGCCATGCCGCGACCACGTCGTGGTTCATCGCGATCAGCTTGCCGTCGCCATCGAGACCGGCCTTGACCTTCTGGTAGGTCAGCGGACGCGTGAAATCCATGGTCATGTCGTTCTGACGCGCATAGATGATCTTGACCGGCTTGCCGACGGCTTTCGACGCCTGCACGGCCGGTACCAGCATGTCGCCCTCGAGACGCCGGCCGAAGCCGCCGCCGAGCCACTGCTGATGCATCACGACAAACTTCGGATCGACCTCGGCAGCGCCGGCCGCGATCGAGCCGGAGCGCGTCGCAAACTGGTTGCCGGTGTAGACGTGCCAGATGTCGCCCTTCTGCTCCGCCGTTGCCGTCATCGGCTCCAGCGGGGCATGGATGTTGATGCTGGTGGTGTATTCCGCCTCCAGCACCTTCGCGGCCGTGCCGAGCGCGGCCGCCGTATCGCCGTCCTTGACGAAGAAGAAACCGGAATCGTCGAGGCTCTGAAGCCGCTTGGCTTCAGCCAGGATGGATTCGCTCGACAGCTTGGCGTTCGGACCATTGTCATAGGTGATCTTTAGCGCATCGGCCGCCTTCATCGCGGCGGGATAGGTGCTCGCCACCGCGACCACCCAGCCAGTCGTCGTTGCGGTCTTGTCATCAAGCGTAACGGCCTTGATGAAGCCCGGAACCTTCTTGGCCGCACTGTCGTCAACCGATTTCACCGTGGCGCCGTAGCGTACCGGCGGGGTGACGACCTTGCCGTAGACCATACCCGGCAGCATGACGTCGATGCCGTATTTGATCGTGCCGTTGGTCTTGCCGGGAATGTCGAGCTGCGGAACCGAAACGCCGATCATGGTGTATTGGTCGGGCGTCTTCAGCTTGAGCGCCTTGAGATCGTCAGCGGTGAAGGTCTTGGTGATTTTTCCGCTCTTGACGACGTCGGCGAACGTCATCGACTTCTTCGACTTCGGATCCGTGATCGTGGAATCGCGCACGATCAATTGGTCGGCGGGTACGCCCCAGATGGCCGCGACCGCTTCCGTCATGGCGATACGCCCCGCAGCACCCGCGCGGCTCATCGCATCGAAGTTCATCATCGTGCTCCAGCTGCCGCCGGTGACCTGCGCGCCGAGCATGGGGTCGTTGAACTTCGGATCGTTGGATGCGAGTTGAACTCGTACATCCTTCCAGTTGACGCCGAGTTCTTCGCTGATGATCTGCGCCATGGTGGAGGCGATGTGCTGGCCCATATCGGCCTTGCCGCTGGTGACCGTGACAATGCCGTCCGGAGCGATCGAGTACCAAACGCTCGGATCGAAATTGCCGGCTGCGGCGAAGGCCTGGTTCACGCCAGGTAGCGCGGCGTAGCCGAGCACGAGGCCGGTGGCTGCGGAGCCAACCAGGAATGAGCGCCGGCTCAGATCGGCGGATTCATGCGATGTGATTTTGACGTGCGAATTCATGTGTGCCTCCGCTCGGTGCTGGCGTTGGATGCCGTGCGCATTTCGGAAGCCGCGCGCATGATCGCACTCTGGATGCGCGAATAAGTCATGCAACGGCAGAGATTGCCGTCCATGTGCGCAACCACTTGTTCCTTGGTCGGGTTTGAGTTCTTCGCAAGGAGCGAGGCCGCCTGCATGATCTGGCCGGATTGGCAGTAACCGCATTGCGGCACCTGCTCGGCGATCCATGCTTTCTGCAAGGGATGATCGCCCTTGGCAGAAAGACCTTCGATGGTGGTGATTTTCTTGCCGACCGCGTCGCTCACTGCCGTTTGGCATGAGCGTACGGCTTCGCCATTGAGATGAACGGTACAGGCCCCGCAAAGTCCGGCGCCGCAGCCGAACTTCGTACCTGTCATTTGCAGCTGCTCGCGGATGACCCAGAGGAGCGGCGTATCGTTTGCCGCTTCGACGGACAGAGTCCGCCCGTTGATATTGAGACTAGGCATAGGTTTCTTCCCCTGCCGGTGATGAAAACCGCTTACGGCGGAACTCATTTTTTTTGTTGGGTGGCACCCACCGGGATGGTGCCCAAACAGACAATGCTAGCGATCCGTGCAGGAGGCAACGAAAATCGCGCGCCGGTGAAGTTGTGCGTTGCGGCAGCCATGTTGTCGTAATTTTGTTCCCCGGAATATCGGGCGATATGATCCCACGAGGCGGCGAGCGAGGAATCACCACGAGGAAATCACAAGCCCACGTCGGAATTGCACACGGACCGGTGCGTTTTGCGCCTTGGCCCGCTTCGCCGTAGATTGCTCCGGCAATGCGTCATAAGGACAGTACCCGTGGGACATGACATCAGACTAACCGCTTCGGATCATTTTCAATTTGGCGCTTACCGCGCTGACCCCGCGGGCACGCCAAAAGCGGCCGCGGTCGTGATCCAGGAGATTTTCGGCGTCAATCACCACATTCGTTCGATATGCGACCGCCTCGCACGCGAAGGTTATGTCGCGGTCGCGCCGTCCATCTTCGATCGTATCGAGCCGAATTTTCAGTCCGGCTACTCGCCGGACGAAGTCGCGGTGGCACGCAAGTTCGTCGCCAACCCGGACTGGGCCGCGATGTTGCGCGACACCCAGGCCGCCATCGATGCCGTCAAGGACGTCGGTCCGGTCGGCATCATCGGCTTCTGCCTCGGCGGCAGCATTGCCTACGGAGCGGCGACCAGGCTCTCCGGCCTCAAGGCGGCGATCGGCTATTACGGTGGAGCGATCGTTCGCTCGGCCGACGACAAGCCGAAGGTGCCGACGCAACTGCATTTCGGAGAAAAGGACGCGGGCATTCCGCTGAAGGACGTCGAGACCATCCGAGCCAAGCGCCCCGACGTCGAGGTCTATATCTACGGCGGAGCCCAGCACGGCTTTAATTGCGACGAGCGCGCGAGCTACGACAAGAAAAGCGCCGACATCGCCTGGCCGCGCAGCATGGATTTCTTCGCGAAATATCTGAAGGGCTAAATCAGAACCAGCGTTCGCCGACGAGGATGGTATCGCCGGGGCTGATCGAGGTGCCGAGCGGGACGATGGTGCGGCTGGCGCTGTGGGTCAACGTGACGCTGTCGCGCTTGGCGCGCGGCGAGAAACCGCCGGCAATCGCGACCGCGCTTTCGACGCTCATATTGGGCAC
Organism: Bradyrhizobium sp.; assembly: GCF_049586575.1. Classification (GTDB taxonomy): domain Bacteria; phylum Pseudomonadota; class Alphaproteobacteria; order Rhizobiales; family Xanthobacteraceae; genus Bradyrhizobium. The sequence goes on along the minus strand of NZ_JBAVCF010000395.1, from coordinate 29 downwards.
GTAAGGATATTGGCCGGGTGCGGCGACCT
>NZ_JBAVCF010000394.1:0-5543 GCF_049586575.1 Bradyrhizobium sp. | reverse complement strand
TTCAATTCAAGCCATGTCCCGGTCCGGGAAGCGTTTCGGCAGCTAGAGGCCGAACATCTCGTGGTCGCGCTTCCCCGTCGCGGCGTCCGAGTCGCGCCGCTCGACGCCACTTCCATTCGCGAGATTTCCGAGATGCGCGCCGCGCGGTGGCGACCACATCCGCCTGCGCCATCAGTTTGGTGGCCTTCAGTCCGGTGTCGTAATGCGCGCTCTGCGAGCAGTAGCCGCAGTCCTCCGGGCAACCGCCGGTCTTGATGCTGAGCAGGCTCGCGGTCTCGACGTGATTCGGATCGAAATGGCTGCGATGGATGCCTTGCGCGCGGAACATCAGATCCGCGAAGGGAAGGTCGTAGAGCGCCTGCACCTCAGCCCGCGTCCAGTTGTGCCGGACGGTCCCGAGGCCTCTGTCAGTGCCTTGGTCAGCGCCTTGGCCATCATTTCGCGTTTCGACCAACCCGTCCGCCATGCCTTACTCTCCTTTTTTATAGATAAAAATGATTTTTATCTATAATTATGCGCTTAGGCCTAGGTTAGCCGAGACGCTTGGTAACCGCATCCGATTTTGCGATAGATAATCTATGAAAGATCCGGACGACAGCTCGACGATTGTTATGCGGATCGCCGAGACGATCGCAGAACGCATCATCGATGGCACGCTGAAACCGGAAACGCGGCTGCGGCAGGATCACGTCGCGCGCGAATTCAATTCAAGCCATGTCCCGGTCCGGGAAGCGTTTCGTCAGCTAGAGGCCGAACATCTCGTGGTCGCACTTCCCCGTCGCGGCGTCCGGGTCGCGCCGCTCGACGCCACTTCCATTCGCGAGATTTCCGAGATGCGCGCCGCGCTCGAGGTGGTCGCGCTGCGCCACGCAGCATCCCGGCTGACGCCGGCTCATTTTGCGAAGATCGAATTGGCTCTGATCGAAGGCGACAACGCCGAGACGCTGCAGGAGTTTGAGGCTACCAACCGCGCCTTTCATCAGGCGCTGGTGACGCCCTGCGCGATGCCGCGGTTACTCGCCAGTCTCGACGGATTGCAGCGCGCCAATTCCCGGCTCGTGTTTGCGATGGCGCACAGTTCGGGCTGGCGGCCCCGGTCAAATCAGGACCATCGTCTCATTCTTGGGGCATTGCGGGCGCGCAACATCGAACAGGCCTGCAGCCTGCTCGCCCGTCACATTCAGACGATCGAACGCCTGGGCGTTCCCGCGACATAGGTGAGATCAGCAGCACGAAGGATGCGCCGCAGTAGCCGGTCAGGCGCCGGCCGTCGGCAGGCTCGCCGCCGCGATATCGACGATTTGAGCCAGGCGTCGTCCGATCCGGGATCGGGCAGAACGCAGCAATGTGTTCAAGTGGGCCATAACTTCATTCCCGGCGCCTTCACCCAATCCGTTGACCTGGAAATCAAAGGCGCTTGGTGCAAGGTATGGGTTCCCCTCGCCCGGGAGTCGAGATCACGGCAAAAATAGCAACAGGGTGACCGTCGAGGGCTGGCTCGACAGCAGATTCATTGCCGTGCGGTGGCCAATCGGAAACAAAATCTTCTAGCGGAAACAAAATCTTCTAGAGCATAACCCGGAAAAAATGTGCAGCGGTTTTCCGAAAAGGTCATGCTCAACCAGGGAGCCTGGTGGGGACTGGTCTGCGCCACACCGCTTGCTACCCCGGCGCAAATCCGAACGTCCGCTCGAAGCGCTTGACGTAAGCAGGCCAGACTTCGGGGTTAACGAGACGCGGCGGCCGCTTGCCGTCCAGCGCATCGAGCATCTGCTCGGCGGCAATCCTGGCCATATTCTCGCGCGCCTCCGTGGTCACGCCTGCCGTATGCGGGCTCGCGATCACATTGTCGAACTGCAACAGCGGATGATCGGGCGGCGGTGGTTCCTTGGCCCAGACATCGAGACCCGCGCCGGCAATGCGTTTGTCGCGCAGCGCCTGCTCCAGCGCGATCTCGTCATGGATGGAGCCCCGCGCCGTGGTGATGAAATACGCGTGCGGCTGCATAGCTGCGAATTCGCGGGCCCCGATCATGCCCCTGTTGTCCTTGGTGAGCGGACACGAGATCGAAACGAAATCCGAGCGGCGCAACAGCTCCTCCAGCGTCACCTTTTCGCCGCCCCGCTCGGCCATTTCCGTCGCCGATAGAAAGGGGTCATAGGCCAGCACGTTCATGGAAAGCAGGCCTTTGCAGAGCGCGGCGATGCGACGGCCGACATTGCCGAGGCCCACGATGCCGATGGTCTTGCCACCCACTTCCGCGCCCATCAGTGCGTTGCGGTTGACATTGGCCTCGCGCCGAAGCGCGCGATCGGCCTGAATGATCCGCTTCGACAGCGTGATCAGCATGGCGAGCGCATGTTCGGCGACCGAATGCGCATTGCCGCCGGACTGATTGACCACGATCACACCGGCTGCCGTGCAGGCATCGACGTCGACGGGATCGTAGCCCGCGCCGTTGCTGGAGACGATCAGGAGGTTCGGCGCCCGGCGCAGGAGATCGGCATCGACGTGGAAGTGCCTTGCCAATTCATCGCGTGCGGCGCCGATCTGATAGGCATGCGCAGCGGCAAGAATCGGCGCGGAGATATCTTCCGGACTTTCATTCTCGAGCCGGTCGAGCCGGACGTCGGCGCGCGCTTTGATGATATCGGCGTAAATCTGGTTGGCGAGATATTTGACGTAGAACACACGTTTATTGTTGACGGACATCTCTACACTTTCGGTTTGGATCAGGCTGGTGCAGTGGATTTGACATTCGCTATCCACCACTAGTCGGCCGTGATGCCGGCGGCCTTGATAATCGGGCCCCATTTTTCATAGTCGGCGTGAATTTTGGCGTCGAGTTGCCGGGGCGTGCTGCCGACCGGCGAATCCCCGAACTTGGCGAGGCGTTCCTTCACCGCGTCAGTATTCAAGGCGGCGACGACGTCCGCCGAGAGTTTCGCAACAAGTTCGGGAGGCATTCCGCGAGGCCCAAGCAGGGCCCACCAGACTTCGGTGGCATAGCCCGGCAGCGTCTCCGAGATCGCCGGCACATCGGGCAAAAGCGATGATCGCGAAGCCGTCGTCACCGCGATAGCGCGCAGCGCGCCGGCCTGCAACTGGCCCAATGCCTCCGGAGCGTTGTTGAAGGACAGCGCAATTTGGCCGCTCAGGAGATCGTTGATCGCCGGCGCGCCGCCCTTGTAGGGAATGGCCTTGATATCGACCTTGGCAAGACTCTTGAGCAATTCGCCGGCCAGATGTGTCGACGTGCCGGTGCCGGCATGACCGAAAGAAAGGCTCCCCGGCTTCGCCCGCGCGGCCGACAGCACATCGGCCAGCGACTTGAACGGCGAATCCGCGCGCACCAGGAGAATGTTGGGAGATGTCGCCAGCAACGAAATCGGCGTGAAATCCCTGAACGTGTCGTAGGGAATGTTCGGGTACAGAAAAGGATTGGTGGCGTGACCGCTCGCGACGAGAATGAGCGTATAGCCATCCGGCGCCGACGTCACCAGCGCCTGGGAGGCAACGACGCCCCCCGCCCCCGGCCGATTTTCGACAACGACCGGCTGCCCCCATTTCCGGGAAACCGCGTCTCCAAGGGTGCGTGCGAGAATGTCGACGCCACCGCCAGCCGCGTAAGGCACGAAGATATGGACGGCCCTGGACGGAAATGGCGTCTCGGCCCATACCGCGCCGGACGCTAACATAGCGGCCGCGCAGACAGCCCTCCGCGACCACCGGCTCAAGAACAAAATGCTCCAGAATGAGCTGTCCAAAAGCCTCACCCTCCCGATTTTTTCACCTTATGGCACGCCTGCGTTGCGGCCGCCTCGTCGCCGTATGCAGATCACAGCAACGGCGAGTACATGTTGACAATCGCGCCGTTCGCGTCAAGTTTCGGCGCTTAAAACAGCGCGGCCGCCGCAATCTGCAAACCATGCGAGGCGGCAAGAAGAACTGGCTTGTCAAGGAGAGCTGAATGGCGGCTGCGGACGGACAGATTTCAGCGGCCGACCCCGGCCAGAAGTCCTGGCACGAGATCGTCCTGCAAACGCTCAAGCGCAACGACATTCGGCTCGTCCCCTATGTGCCGGACCGCGTGCTGACGCGGCTGATCAAGGAAATCCACGCCGATCCGTTTTTCACGACGTTTCCGACCGCGCGCGAGGAAGAAGCGGTCGGAATCGTTTCAGGCGCCTGGATGGCCGGCATGCGTGGCGCCGTGCTGATGCAAACCTCCGGCTTTGCGACGCTGGCCAACGTGCTCGCTTCGCTCGCGATCCCCTACCAGATTCCGCTGATCATGTTTGTGTCCGAGCGCGGAACGCTCGGCGAATTCAATTACGGGCAATCGCTGGTGTGCCGTACCATGCGGCCGGTGCTCGACTCGCTCGCGATGGAGCATCACACCGCGACGAGGCTCGACGAATTCGAGTTCATCGTCGACCGCTCGATCAAGCAGGCGATCACGACGCAGGCACCGGTTGCGCTGATCCTGTCGCCGCTATTGACCGGCGGCAAGGTACTCGACAAGTGAGCGATCCTATGGGCAAGCCTCCCGCACGCAATACCAAGGTGATGAACCGGTTTGATCTGACCTCGCGTCTGGTTGCCAAGCTGAAAAAAGAAGAAGCCGTCGTCGGCGGCATCGGCAATACCAATTTCGACCTGTGGGCCGCCGGTCACCGTCCGCAGAATTTCTACATGCTCGGTAGCATGGGGCTCGCGTTTCCGATTGCGCTCGGCGTCGCGCTGGCGCAGCCCGAACGGCGCGTCTTTGCACTCGAAGGCGACGGCTCGCTCTTGATGCAGCTCGGCTGTCTGTCGACGATCGCGACGCTGAAGCCGAAAAATCTCAGCATGATCGTGATGGACAACGGCATCTATCAGATCACCGGCGCACAGCCGACGCCGGCTGCGGCAGCAACCGACCTGATCGCGGTCGCGATCGGTTGCGGATTGACGAACAGCAGCTGGGCCGCGGACGAAGAGGATTTCGAGCGCCTGATCGATGAGTCCCTGAACGCAACCGAACCCATGCTGATCGGCGTTCGGATCGACGACAAGCCGGGCACCGGAGCCACCCGCCGCGATCCCGTACAGATCCGCGAGCGCTTCATGCTTGGTCTGGGCGTCCGCGAGGCGCTGTGAGGCCCGCGATATGAGCGGCCGGAAATATTTCCGCCCGTTCACGTCAACCGCAATCGGTGGATAGACCCAGGCGAGGGGTGATCACTCCTACAATCCTCTTCTTCGCGCGCGCTCGGCACGGAAGCTCGCCGCGGCGAAACCGCCTCTGTCGCTGAGGCCGCGCCGAAGCTCCGGCCAATAGACGAGTTGCGTCAGACCGAACACCACCACGAGCACGATGAACGTGGCGATGACGGGCGCCGACGACGCGATCTCGATCAGGCGTCCCAGCGCGGACGCGGCCCAGGGCACGAGATTCGCCGGCAACTCAATCCTGCCGTTCGTCCCCGGCAACATGAGGATCGTCACAACCCCCGCTCCCAGCGCGTTGCCCGCCGCAAGCACCGTGACGGTCCAGGCGA
>NZ_JBAVCF010000393.1:0-3486 GCF_049586575.1 Bradyrhizobium sp. | reverse complement strand
AAGGTATGCTCCGCAGGGTCGCAGAACCGGCATTCCGAGTTCAAATCGAGACCAAAAGAATTTGCCGCTTATACGTTCCTCATCAATAATTTACGGAAGGCAAGAAGCACAACGTTGGGACACTACTGGTTTAAGGTCATTTCCAAGGAAGAAGGTTTGAAGCTGAAAGATTCCCAACATTCCGAGGGCTACGATAACTGCCTTCAACCACCCCATCTTCCCTTTTTCGGCGGCCATAAGCCTGCCCTCTTTGTTGCCAAACGACACTGGAATATAACAACGATGTAGCCGAGGGGCACCTTACTTCAAAGCAGATGCCCTACTCACGACCTGCCCATGTCACGACCGAGCAAAGTCGAGAAGGGGCTTCACTACGTTGTCATTTGCATCAAGCGCCCGGAGTGCCGCGAGATACCTGCTGCGTGCATCGCCTTGCGCGACCAGGTCTTTTCCGGCACCCCAGGTGAATTCCGCCTGGCCGTACTTTACGGCGACGATGTCGGCAATCATTCGGGCGTGGCGCCCGTTTCCATTTGCGAACGGATGTATTCTCGTCAATTGGTGATGAAAACGAAGGAGCGCCTCGTCAGTCGGGAACGTCTGGTTCTCGACCCAGTATCGCGTGTTGGCGAGGAGTTGGGGAATGCGTTGCACGATCTCCCTCGGGTCGCATCCAGTGTTTCGTTCCGTTTGACGATACGTGCCGGCCCATTTCCAAACGTTGTCGAACATCCGGCTATGGAGCTCTCGGACATAAAGTTCATCCAAGGGATCAGATACCCTCATCGTTCGACCATCAAACGCCCATTCGCGAGCCCGCAGAATGTTTAGGGCTTCGTATTCATTCAGTTCGCCCATGGTGCTGATGCGGGGAATGAGTTGTTCGGCTTCTTCTTGCCGAATCGGAGTATTCCCGTCCGCGTATTTGTGATTGAGGATGAAGTTCATCGATTGTTATTGCGATTCAAGCGCCGCTGTGTTTCATCCTCAGCCAGTTGGTTGGCGTTTTCGGGTTTCTGGTCTTCGAGCGCCATTGTATGGACGACGGTTTTGACATCACGAGTTGCGCGCGCGCGCGTAGGTTCTTCCGCCAAGTCCGCGAACGAACCAGACCTCGGCACGATTACGTAGACCAAGTCACAGCCCATGGCTCCGGCAACCCTCCGAAGAGCGCGAAGCGTGATGCGGTCTTGGGCTTCGGCGTGTTCAAACTGTTGGATGGCCTGTCCGGATGCGCGCATTTTCTTGGCGACTTGGCGCTGGCTAAGACCAAGCGCCTCGCGCGCCGACGCGAGCCACCCGCCCGACGGTCGAGGTGGCAGGCTACGCGCGAGCTCGACGTTTCGATCTAACTGTGACAGCCGTAACTGTCTGAATTCGCGTTTCATAATTCTCCTGTCAAGTTATAGCTTGACATAAATGTTATAGATGTCAAGTTATTGCTTGTCATTGCTTGATCATGTGACAAGTTGGAGCTTGCCATCCTGGGACAAAATGACAACTATTACTTGATTCCTACCGCGCTGTCCGACGCTGTGGTGGTCGTACCGGGTGTTCTCTGACCGCGTGAGCAGCCTTCCAAATAACCAGTTAGGTCGTGAACTCGCTCGATGTGATGTAATGACGCCTTTTTTAGAAACAGCTCGTTGCTGCAAACGCCAGGCGGCCACAGGGTTCAATCTGTGAGCTCGTTGAATCCTCGGCCGCTCAAGATCATTGGGACACACCTCTCCGCCCGCGCTGCCCTCGTCTTAACCTGCTTCGCACCCGCGATATGAAAGATGTACGACTTCCTCCGTCTCGGCGTGAGCGCTTCGAATGCCGCCCGCGGCTCCGGAGCTGCATCCAGCCTGGCCTGCAACTCCTCAGGAACTGCATACTCTGAAACGTTCGTGAGCAGGAGTGCCCGGGGCGCGGGAGTTTGCTGTTGATGAAGAGACTCTCTTCTGTTCGTTAGAAAGATTGAGACGGGTCCACGGCCCGCGCGGCCATTGATGTTTCGTTCATGTTGACATCCTCCTAGGGCCCGGTCTAAATGAATATTTCGAGGTCGTGCTGCGGTGGCGAAGAATGTCACCCATCCCGGGGCCCTCGGGGTACTTACTGACGTGTTGTTTCGATATCCACCGAAGCGAGCGAGGGAACCCACGAAATACATTCGCGAAGCAAGACGCGCTTCAAAAAGGGGATTCGCAAATGGCTACAAATTCGTTGACAGCTCTTATTACGGGAGGAACGAGTGGCATTGGCCGAGCGACAGCTAATAGACTGGCGAAGCTTGGGATTCACGTTTTAGTCGTAGGTCGCAACGCGAAGCGCGGCGACGAGACGCTCGCAGAAATCCGTGCGTCAGGAGGAAAAGCGGATTTTATCTCGTCTGATCTCGGAAACGCGTCGAGCGCGCGCGAAGTGGCGAAAAGGGCGATCGAGCTCGGATATGGCCACGTCGATATCCTGATCAACAATGCTGGGATCTTCCCGTTTGGCCCTACGGAACAAACCAAGGAAGAAGAATTTGACCGAGTGTACTCGCTCAATGTGAAGGTGCCGTACTTTCTTGTCGCGGAACTTGCTCCGCTGATGGCAAAGAGGGGAAAAGGTGCCATCGTTAATGTTTCGACGATGGTTGCCGACTATGGGGTGTCCGGCATGAGCCTCTATGGGTCGAGCAAGGCCGCGATTAATTTGCTGACTAAGGCGTGGGCGGCTGAATATGGTCCGCGCGGCGTTCGCGTCAATGCGGTCAGTCCCGGACCTACACGCACGGAAGGCACGGATGCAATGGGTGAAGGTCTCGAGCAACTCGCCGCTCAGGCACCCGCGGGCCGTCCGGCGACAGCCGACGAGATTGCCGAAGCCATTGTGTTTCTCGCTACGGACCGTTCCAGTTTTATCTATGGGGCAAAGATTGCCGTCGACGGCGGCCGCACCGCCATTTGAAATATCGCAGCGATTCCACAAAGGGTGTGTCTGAGGATTGTCGCAATGCCCCTTCTCGTCACAAGCGCATCGGGTGCCAACGGGAATGGATTTGGCGCACTGCTCGCCTTTGAATTGGACGGAACGTTCCGCGGGCCATTCATTGAGGATGATCGCATTGACGACCCCCGAGGCCTTGCAGTCGATCCGATGGAAAATTTGCTCTTTCTAAACAGTGGGACCGATCGCGTGTTAGCGATTTCCTCGGATCGCCGGGTCGTCCGCGATACCGGCCGGATTGAAGGGCTGAATCCCGGCGGTGGGATTTTGGGCCGGGATGGCCGTTATTTCGTGGGCCTGCGCGGCGAACGCACAATCGTTGCCTTTTCGACCAGCCTCGATGCTGCCGTGGAGCATGTGTTGCCACCCCAAGTCGTACCTTTTCCTCGAGGGTTTGCTTTCGGCCATGATGGCCGGCTTTTCCTGGCCTCGGGAATCGGCCCCGACGGCCAGGGCGATAACGCCATAGTGGCCTTCAGCCGAGGCACGCCCTCGCAGTTCTCTCGT